>CAJJAX010000010.1 GCA_905182155.1 uncultured Pseudomonadales bacterium | reverse complement strand
ACAAGATCTTTCTCTCTCGGCGCACCCTGCAACGAGCAAATAAACCGGCTTGAAGCACGAGACGCAAGCTTCAGCTCCAATAAACCCGATGCCGTCGCTCGAAGGCACCGCATTAGCGATCCTGCCCAAGATAAAAAGCCCGATTAAAAGCGGTAACCTGCCGTCAGTTCTGTTACTGAGCGACAGGCAAAATGTAGACCACAACCCGCATAATGAATTGACCCGCTAAAATTCTAAGATCGCGACATTTTATCCTCGATTGAGGACGGCGCAATAATCTCACGCATTGCGCCAAGGGCTCTAAAAACTTCCTTGCCTTCAAACGAGATCATCGTTGCCGCTAACGTGCCGCCAAAGACAATCAATGCAGCCTGAGGGTTTACAAAAAAAGTAATATCATAATTTTTCAGCGCAAACCCAATCGCCGCTATGGCAATAGAAACTCCGAGGATACTGCCCTAAGCGATTTTCACAAAAGACCACCGAACCTAAATTAGTAACGCAACGCTAACTTTCACAACCAGCTAATTCGCTTCTAACACAGATAAATTCCGCCTTCTCATGACGCCGATTTTTACTGCAGAATTGATTCAGAAGTTCTTATTTAAGACAATAAATAAATATGTCGTTATAAAAAATCAATTCGCGCACAAAGCATCTTTATCGATCGATTTTGATTACCCACACTATGGTGTTTATTGGCGCAATCAAAACAGCCGATAGCGAGTAGAATTCGCAATCGCGACGGGTAGTTATAGGCACGTTCGACCTAGACAACACTTAAGCGTATTTCAACCCGCGTCACTAACCCGCACAGTAGTAACCTCGATGGAATTTACGAAAACTTGAATCCGCCGATGCTAAGACTTTGGAACGATATCCGAGCCCACTAACTGATATCGTGTCAACCAATCTAAGATTTTTGAATACTGTTCCGCTCGCTCGTAATTGACAGACGATTCAGCGACCGGGCCGGAGATCATATCAAGGCCTTGCCTCCGCCAAAAAGCGCGCTGCCCTTTTGGACCCACCAAACCATACACACGATCACCAACGACCAAATAATCACTGTGGTATGCAAAATTATGAGGCCCTCGCAGATCCGTTTTCGCAAACAGGTTCCGTCCTAAATTTGGATAACGCGCGTCGGACAGCGCAAGATGATAAAGCGTTGGCATAACATCTTTATGCGATGCTACAGAGTCGGTCGCACCTTCTGCTACTTCTGGCTCAAACCGTTTGGGGAGATAAAAATAGAGCGGGACTGAAATCTGATGCAGCGCCTCCTGCTCTGTATATTCCAATCCCCTAACCGCGTGATCCCCGGTGGCGACGACAATTGTTTTCTCGCTAAGCGCACTTTCCTTTATTCGCGCCAAAAAATACCCGAGCTGGTCGTTGGTGTAACGAAAGGTTTCCATGGAAGCCATCGGCAATGCGCCCAACCTTGATGCTAACGCTTTAGAACTGAGCGGAGTTTTCTCGTCGACATGACCTGGCATCTTATAAGGCGGGTGATTCGTCACACTCAACGTCACAATCAATAAGGGTTTCGAATCAACTCTGCCGTACTTTAAACGCTCGATTGCCTGGTCGTAGACGTATTTGTCGTCACCCGCCCCAAACCGACATCTCCATTTCTGGATACAGCTTTTTCAATTGCCTAGCCCCGATGAACTCGTCAAAGCCTTGCCGCTTAAAGTAATCTGACCGATTCTTAGTACCCTCAAAACCCGCGTAAATGAAAATCGTTCGGTATCCGGACCGCTTAAATATTTGAGCCGCAGAAGTTTCAAGCTTGATATATTGATGGCTTGAATAACTGATTTCGCTGTGTTCGCTATTAATCAATAAGCTCAGAACTGATTTCTGAGTATCGTTATGTGCGGGCAAAAAATTCTGGAAATAATAGTCTTGCTGAAGATGTGGCGCCAACGCGCCAGCAAGGGGTGCAAACGCATTAAAACGCTCTAGTAGCAATCCTTGACCCAGACTCTCAACAAGGTTCAAAACTACATCCGGCGGGTCGGCTTTCAACCGTTCAGACTTGCGCGTTTGAGTAAAAAACTGAGAGAACAAGCTAGATGGACCTGGAGGAACGCCATAGAATTCTTCAAATAATTTGCGGCCTTGGTCATCGGAGGCAAGATCAAAATCTTTAGATCGCCGAAAGTCCTGGTACCCATAATAAATCGCAACAAGGCCGTTCGGAACGAGGTTATTCACCGCACTCATCGATGACGCGATTAAATGCTTTTGTGACAAAGGAAATGTTGTCAACGTGCCACGCCCAAGCGACAAATAAATTATCAAGGACGCCATAAACAACACCCAAAATCTTCGCTTCGAGGCCAACATGTTTTGGGTATATCGTTCAATCAAACCAAAACCAATAAGGCTGGCCCAAATCACGAAGATACTCAAAATCAGCAATGCGCCGACTGCGACAGGAAAGTCACCCAGCGAGGTAACACTATCCAGGGTCTTACCCGCACCGTACCCCAATCCATGAAATACAAAGCTATCAAAAGGGCGCCCAAAAAATCGAATATAAACAATGTTGGTTACCGATAGCGCCACACCGACTAAAACGATGAACGACGCCCAGAATCTAGCCACAAGCCAAATAGAGCGGTGCAGGCCGACATATTTCTGACCAAGCGGTAAAGCGGTTACGGCAAGCAATACACTCAGCAGGTTCAAGCGAAAGATGAAGGCAATATCAAATCGAGAAGCAACCATCAGAGCCCGCTGCATCTCATCATGCTGCGTGGCAATCTCAGGTCCAAAGCTAAGAAGAACCAGGCTTAAACGACAGAGCATGAAGACAAAAAACATAAGCAGTGTTGAACCAACCACCAGCAACATCACGCGCACATAGTTCAGGCTTCCGGGCGAAAGTTTAGATATCACAGCCTAGTTCCTTGAGATAACAATTGAGCGACGACATCCTAAGATTTCGAACTGACAACGTTGGCATTTCATGATTAAACATCATGTTCACCATCGAATTATGCAGAAGCTATGGCCGAATCGAAACAGCATAAAACCAAATTCCCTCCTGCCGAACATAACGCCAGCAGTTTTGATGAGAACCATCGCCTCGATACGATCCAAAATCAAACCCGCACGGGATCCTGCTGGCAGATACTTGACAATGACAGGCCTCATCTCATCGCTGCCGTAAAGCGCTGAGCGAAATCCAATCCGAAAATGCGTTCTCAGGTTATGCTGAAGGTGATACCGATCAATAATCGGGGTGTCCGATGCGATCACGTTTTGTGAACTCCCTTTCGCTATAAGGCTATGCTCATCGTCGCTTTCTAAGGTGCTCATGCATTAAGACCGCACCATCTCAGCGCAAAATCTGGCGTTAGCCACCAGAGCAAGTTTGAATTGGTCGTGCCAAATTCGACGTCGCCCTTATACGATTTCACAATGCGAGCATTTCCAGAGGCCCTAGCCCCGCGAAACGCTCGGACCGATCGTCTTGGTATCATTCCCAGGCTCAATCTCATTTAAGGAGACAAACCAATCTAAAGCAAAAGCTCCAATAGAGCCTTCAGTGGTTTTAGGAACTCACGGTCGCCAAAACCCTAATTGATAGCGCATCTTCAAGTTTCTGAACAGATTGACCGGCTTCTTTTTTAAACCCCGTTGACCCGCCGCCAGCCTATCTTCGGTTGCTGCAAGAACGCGTTCGGCGGACAGACCATCATGATAGGGATGTAAATCCTGAGCATAATTCTTCACTTGTTTTTTTAACTGCGCTGAGGGTTGTAGGGCGCTTACGATCGCAGCTTCCAGATCCAACGGTTGCTCAATATTGATCAAATAATCACCGGGTTCGGCATTATTGAGCGTCACCGCGGGCTTTCCCAAAAGCGCAAACTCTCCAATAATTGATGACGTATCCGACACCATTATATCGGCCGCTTGTAGCAGATTCGAAACATCACTATCCGTCACCACCTTTATATTCGGCACAGATAGACCTTGATACTTTTCCATCCACACTGGGTCCATCTTCGGATGAAACTTTATCAACCATTGCCAACTATGGAGAGAAGATAGCCGGATAATTTCTTCATAAAGTTCTGGCGCGGAGGTCAAAGCAGGTGAAAAAGTTGGTGCATACAGGATAACGGGATCGTTCGTTCGAGACGGCCATTGATAAGACGAGCTTTTAAATAGCCCATCAAGCTTCGGCCAACCGGTTTCAACAACGTCAAAGTAACGATGCTTTATGGCTAATTTTTCAAACCGCGCTGTTGTGGCCTTACCATGAGTACAATACAAATCAAAGCAATCCCGAATCGCGAAGTGGCCTTTCTTTTTCCATTCGAGCCCATGAAAAACTTGTACTTTTAATCCTGGAATAAAGTTTGGAATAACATTTCCAGGTACGAAACACGCACAAGGATTAAACATAACGGCGTCTGATGGGTTGTTTGAAAACTGTTCTTGCTCTGTGAATTCCTGGCAATTGACGTTCGTGCCCGCCACAAACCATAAAACCTCACCCCCTCCAAACCAAATCAGGTTTTGCAGCGGCCTTAAGATCTCAAAGCAGTAATTTTCGGAGATCCAAAATAAATACTTCCCCGCCCCGGCAGCACTGTGGTGATCGTTAGCGATTTTTAATAACTTCTATTGTTTCGGTTGTGGATATTGAAGGCGTTCTAGGGAGGTAGCAGACTTGGCATATAGCTTCGAACTGATCGAACTTTCCTTGCCAATCATTGCCCATGACCAAGATGTCCGCACGGTGATCAATAATATAACGCTCTTTGAGCTCTAAGGAATCCTCGATAAAAACTTCATCAACGCAGCCCAAGGCCTCAACGAGCCGCAATCGATCCATTTGCAAGTAAATAGGTAGCCTTCCCTTTTTATCAAAATTCAGCGCGTCAGATGAAACACCAACGGTTAAGTGGTCTCCCATCTCGCGAGCCCTCTCTAAGATGTTTAAGTGGCCAACGTGAAACACATCAAAAGTACCAAAAGTAATGACCCGCAAATTCCGTACTCCTTGTTTTATCGCCCTGCTCCGTAGGCAATCCAACGATATAATTAGCCACTGATTTCCGCGCCCACCAACGCTTCAAAGCGCTCTGTAGGGTTTACAGCCCTTAACCCTATTACGCTCACCATAGGCGTCATCATGAATTAGGTAACGTCGCATTATCAAGATAGATGAGCGCTGCTGCTTTTAATCGACGGCAAGTCGAGTTAGCCCCAAAGTTTACTAAACGCCTTTCAATCATACAAAGCGCCCCAAGACAGACGATTTTCAGAAGGCGGCAATCCCTCGAGGTTATCACCGCCTTTTGCGCTAGCTTAACAAAAGCGACTACCCAGCGTTTTAGCCCCGGATCGAAGTCAGGACTGCGAATGCCAAGAGGTCTAAATCATTATCTAACTGCCCACAGCTATGAATCGTACTGTCATCAGCAAACAGAATCGAATCCATGTTCGTCAGGCCACTCGTCACGAATCGCACGAACTCTTATTCGATACAACCTTGTCATAATATTGTGGCTGATGGGTCACGCCGATCCAGATAAAGCGAGCAGCCTATCGCTTGGGTGATCCGAATCCAGAACCCACGCTAGAACCTTCAGGATTTCCAGAATAGGGACAGAACGTACTGCCGGCTTAACAACCGCCAGAGGGCTGCGAGCAAGCAGCGCTGGTTAAGCGATCCGAACTGACCTAAGCCTTACATTGAATTAGACTTACGGATTCAGACCGCATGGCGGCAATCGTTAAGCCATGCGAAGCTAGGCGGCGCAGATATTCGGCAATTTATGTCAGACCGAAGAGCAGAAGGAAGCTTTTCACCGGACCTTCACCTACGACTTGTATCCTTTAAAGGATAAGCCATTCAAGTTGATGCGTAGCCATTGCTCAAGCTAGAATTTTTACCTGAGATTAAGCGAGTTTTTATGGAACTAAAGCAACAGTTGGTAATACCACGCGCTGTCGAGGCGGTCTGGCAAGCGCTAAATGATCCGAAGATGTTGCAGCAGTGCCTGCCTGGCTGCCAGCACTTTGAGCAGACTGATGCGAACGCCTACGATATGACGGTTTCCGCAAAAATTGGTCCGGTTAAAGCCACCTTTAAGGGCGCCATTGCACTCCAAAATCTGAATCCGCCCCTTCTCCTATGAAATCGCCGGTGAAGGTAAAGGCGGTGTCGCCGGCTTTGCCAAAGGTGGCGCTCAGGTCTGGCTCGACGCGGTAACCGATTCCGGCCTGCCCGCCACCCGGCTCAGCTACAGTGTTTCTGCCGCCGTGGGCGGAAAAATTGCACAGTTAGGCGGCCGTTTGATCCAGGGTGCGGCTCGAAAAATGGCCCAAGATTTCTTTACCCAGTTTGTCCGACGCCTTTGCGACGATGAGGATCTAGATCTGACAATTGAAACGATCGAAACAAACTAACCCGCTGGCTGGCGACTCGATTGATGATTGCAAGCCGCCTAGGTTGCGACGAACTGATAGCGATGCTAAAACAAGTCATGGAGCACGGGTTTGAGAAGACGTCCCAGCGATTAAGATTTGTCTTGTGCTTGCACTGATCATGAATCAAGGAGAAGCGGAGTGGAAACCATCGAACTTAAGGTTAACGGACGAACGCGGACGGTGCATTGCTTACCGAACGCGACCCTCGTCGACGTCCTGCGTGATCACCTTCATTTAACCGGTACCCATATCGGCTGTGATACCACTCAGTGTGGTGCTTGCACGATTCATGTCGACGGTGATGCGGTGAAGGCCTGCACTGTTTTGGCAGTTCGATCCGATGGCGCCGAGATCATGACGATAGAAGGCTTGGCTGAGAATGAAGCCAGTCATCCCATGCAGAAAGCCTTTAACGAGTGCCACGGCTTACAATGCGGTTTTTGCACCCCTGGCATGATCATGTCTGCCGTGGATCTGGTGAACAAAGGTTTTGCTAGCGATCCTACGGCGGTTCGTGAGGGCCTTTCCGGGAATATTTGTCGATGTACGGGCTATCAAAATATTGTCGCGGCCGTGATGCAGGGAGCGTCGGAGATGCAGGAGCAGTCGTCATGAGCGGATCGTTAATCGGAAAAAGTGTCTTACGAAAAGAAGATCATCGCTTTGTCACTGGCAAAGGCCGCTATACCGACGATGTTCAACTCGTCGGGGTTACCTATGCCACCTTTGTACGGTCTCCTTACGCGCGAGCCGATATCAAAAGCTTCGATATTAGTGCGGCCTTAGCGGCGCCCGGCGTGATCACGGTACTGACCGGCGAAGATGTTACGAAAGACGGTTTAGGCGGGTTGCCCTGTGGTTGGATGATTCACTCAAAAGATGGTTCAGAAATGCGCCAGCCCCATCATCCGGTGCTGGCAGCAGACCGCGTCAATTATCTCGGTGAACCGGTGGCATTGGTGATCGCTGAAAGCCAGCTCGAAGCAAAAAATGCCGCTGAAATGGTCATGGTCGATTTTGAGCCCTTAACCGCTGTCGTGAATCCAGCGACTGCCAGTCAAGCAGACACCTTATATGAAGCCGTCCCCAACAACCTGTGCTATGAATGGGAACTCGGTGATGAAGCGGCAACCGATGAAGGGCTCGCTAACGCCGCCCATGTGACGACCTTGCAGTTAACCAATAATCGACTCATTCCGAATGCCATCGAGCCAAGAGCGGCTTTGGCCGAATACAACAGCGGTACCGACGAAATCATCCTGCACACTACCAGCCAAAATCCGCACTTGGCTCGGCTGATCATGACCGCCTTTGTCCAAATAGCACCGGAGCATAAGCTCCGCGTGATCGCGCCGGATGTCGGCGGCGGGTTTGGTTCAAAAATCTTTATCTATTCTGAGGAAACTGCGCTGGCCTGGGCCGCGAAAAAATTGGGTTTGACGATTAAGTGGACGGCCGAGCGCAGCGAATCCTTCTTAACCGACGCCCATGGTCGAGACCACGTCAGTGAGGCGAAACTGGCCTTGTCTGCAGACGGGGAATTCCTTGCGCTCAAGGTCAAGACAATTGCCAATATGGGGGCCTATCTTTCGACGTTTGCATCCGCCGTACCCACTTACTTATATGGCACCTTGCTTGCGGGCCAATACCGCACGCCTGCGATTTACGTCGAGGTTGATTCCGTCTTTACCAACACGGCGCCGGTTGATGCCTACCGCGGCGCCGGGCGACCAGAAGCCACCTATTTGCTCGAGCGCATTGTCGAAAAGGCAGCCGCAGAGATGGGGCTTGATCCGGCAGAACTGCGACGGCGGAACTTTATTTCTCGAGACCAATTCCCATATCAAACACCGGTTGCCCTGGAGTACGACACCGGTGACTATGAGGCCAGCCTGCACAAAGCGCTGGAGATGGCCGATTACGATACGTTTTCGGCGCGTCAAACAGAAGCCGCTGCCCGGGGCAAATTGAGAGGCATTGGCCTTTCTTGCTATATCGAAGCGTGTGGGCTGGCGCCAAGCCAGGTTGCCGGCGCGCTCGGCGCGGGGGTTGGTCTTTGGGAGTCTGGTGAGGTTCGGGTAAACCCAACCGGATCGGTAACCGTTTTGACCGGCAGTCACAGTCATGGCCAAGGCCATGAGACCACCTTTGCGCAATTGGTTGCAGATCGCTTAGGGCTGCCAATTGAAGATGTCGAGGTCGTCCATGGCGATACCGGCAAGCTTGATTTTGGTCTCGGCACCTACGGCTCGAGATCACTCGCCGTTGGCGGCTCCGCCTTGTCGGTTGCGGCCGATAAGGTCGTTGAGAAAGGCCGCAAAATCGCGGCGCATCTGCTGCGCACGGACGTTGATAATATCGATTTCGAGGCCCCGGTATTTAAAATGATCGATAGCAACGAATCAAAAACCTTTCAAGAAATCGCATTTGCAGCCTACGTCAATCATGATTACCCCTCGGACGAACTCGAGCCAGGCCTCGCTGAGAAGGCGTTTTATGATCCGCTTAATTTTACCTACCCGGCCGGCTCCCACATTTGCGAAGTCGAGATTGATCCGGATACCGGCGTTGTCGAGATCATTCAGTTTGTGGCGGTCGATGACTTTGGCACCATCATTAACCCGATGATTGTGGAAGGCCAGGTGCATGGCGGGATTGCGCAGGGCATTGGCCAGGCGATGTTTGAAAATGTGGTCTATGATGATGCGGGTCAACAATTGTCGGCCAGCTATATGGATTACACCATGCCACGGGCCGATGACTTGCCCAATTACTCAGTGCATCACGCGTCCACCACATGCCCAGGCAATCCGCTTGGCATGAAGGGATGCGGAGAGGCGGGGGCCATTGGCTCGCCGCCAGCGGTGATCAATGCGATCACAGATGCCATTGGCAACAACAACCTTTCTATGCCTGCCACCTCCTGCAGCGAGTCTGGACGCGCCGTGCAGGCAAGTGCAAGCAATGCAAATTAGCCGCTGAATAAGGAGTTTGGCCGCCATGTATGAGTTTACCAATATTCATAACGCTGCCAATCGGCGCAAGACGCGGCAGCACTCGTTTAATGCCAAATCAGACGATGGCAACCGGAATACATTGGCTGGCGTGGTCAGACCCTGATTCCCACCATGAAGCAGCGCTTGAGTGCGCCATCAGATGTCATCGATTTGGCAAAAATCCCAGGCCTAGACGCCATCACACAAGCCGACGACGTGTTACAAATTGGCGCGATGGCGACCCATGCGAAGGTCACCGCATCGAGTCTTGTGCAAGAACATTGCGCGGCACTCGCAAGCTTGGCTGGCGGCATCGGCGATCGTCAGGTGCGAAATCGAGGCACTATCGGCGGGTCTTTGGCGAATAATGATCCAGCGGCCGACTACCCTGCTGCGGTATTGGGGTTAAATGCCGAGATCGTGACAGATCGTCGAACCATTACCGCAGAGGCTTTCTTTAAAGCCATGTTTGAAACCGCGTTAGAACCGGATGAAATCATTCAGGCTGTTCACTTTCCCCAGGTCGAGCAGGCGGTCTATCTTAAGTTTCCGAATCCAGCCTCGCGGTATGCCATGGTTGGCGTCATGCTCACGCGGACAGCCGGCGAGGTGCGCGTTGCGATTACCGGTGCGGCCGCCAGTGTTTTCAGGGCCGCCGCCTTTGAGGAGGCCTTAACCTCTGACTTCAGGATATCCGCAATCGATGCGGTGACCTTGTCCGCAGAAACCCTGAACGCCGATATGCACGCCAGTGCGGAATATCGGGCGCATCTCTGTAAAGTCTTAATCAAGCGCGGGGTCGAGGCATTATCTGCCTAAGGTTGGCATGACCATAGTGATGTAGGGGGCGTTGTTATTGCTGCGCGCTTAAGACCCGCCTAAAGACCCCGAGGCCGCACGAGGCATACTAATATCTTAATCTCCCTTTTTACGTGCTGGGCATAGGTCTCTGTAACTCGATGCGCAACCAAACCCAACGCAAAAGTTCGATATTCAACTGAAGTCACTCACACTAACTTCCCAAAGCACCATAGCGGCACACTTTGCATCATTTAATCCGCCTTTTGATCGATCAAGGCGTCGCCCCGGGGATGGTTAGTGATGGGGTTTTAAGATGAGCGCGCATGTTGCCAATGAGTGAATGCCGAATTTCGCGCCGGGTAAAGGCCCAGCCTTGTGCCGAGAGAGAAAACGCATCGTAGTATTCCCCAACAAAAATTGCTTGAAGCGGAAACTCAGGTGTTTGTTGGTAAACCGTCACATAGCAATGGCCACTGGCCGTGCCTGCCGCTTCATCAATATCCAGCGTTAGATTCGTAATGACGTGTTTTGTACGTGGCGTTCCATCTTCATACAAAATCATGTTGTTCATCGATTCGGGGCCAGGCACTCGCCCTTCTGCTACCCACGTTGCGTTTGCGAAAAGCCTGCCAAAGGTTTCCAGATCACCTGAATCAATCGCCGTACAATACAGGTTCATCAGGTCAGTAATTTCTTTTTGCGCGCTCATCTCGGCTCATTCTTCCAATCTTCAACATCACATTACGGGCTAATACTGCAAAAGAAAAGTTAGGTGAGCGTACAAAGCGGTTAGGGCCCAGTCACCAGGCACTCCGAGGGTCTCTATGCGACGCGCGCACGGGTCAAAGTCCAATGAACTGGATGCTCGCGTCAGGCTCGAAGCATTAGCCTAACCGAAAAAAACAGAGGCTCGCTATTGAGCACAATTAACAGCATCGACGCTAGTCGGTTAGACCTTTTTCACAATTAACAGAAGGCGCCAACAAATTGCTGGATGCCTTAAGCGCTCGAGATCTGACCTCTCTGACGCTCTGGGTACGACCACGCTAAGACCTTTGGCCTTCCAGCCAGCGTTCAATGAAACGGTCAAGCCCTACTGCAAGGTCGTTAACCACAAACCGACCCCAAACCACGCTTGCCGATACGGAGATCCGCTCAAACCTCAGTTCGAAGACCCACTTTGATCTGCACCCTCCTGGGACTATCAACCAACCTCTCGACATAAAGATCTTTTGGCGCTATCCGATTCAATTGGCGGCAGGCCAGCGATTAACCCGTGCCCTATCGATGCAGCACATTCTGGTCACTCACTATATTTGAATCTTTCGTGGACCGACGAACTGCTTCTCAAGGATATTGGGAACGCCCGCAGGCGACTGGACCCGATCAGCGTGACAGAGCGCCTCAATTTCATCACGCTACCAGCGGTTCCAATTGTGCCGCCATATTCGACGCCCTGTAATGCTTGGTGCCCGGTTGCTTATCGACCATTGAGCGAACCCAAGCGGGGCAGACCGCATTCAAAATCGCGAGGCGATCCTCACCACTCACATTCAGCTCTGGACAGGCGCGGGTGCCAAGTTCTGGAATCATAGATTAATGCCGCGCCTGCCGGCGCTTGCATTTGTATCACCTGATCATGCGGGGCGGTTCCGATTCGAGTGCCCCCTTCGTTCAAAGCGCGCGGTGGCCATCGGCGGCGCAAATGTGAGTCAGGAACATATTGGGTCGCCCCATTTTCGGGGCGGAAAGCATCAACACAAAGATTAAATTGCACCCCATAAACCGCGTCATCCTGCCAGCGATCATCTGGATAGACATCTGGGTGGTAAGGATAATCCGCGTGCCAACCTTCCTCAGGAAATTGCCCGATTAAATCTTTCGCTGGTCGCAGCACCGTCATCGCCGGCTGATGACAAAAACGAATGTTTGATGCGCCGAGATAAGCGCGCAAGACCCATAGTGCAGCAGGATGCGTAACCGCGTTGCAAACATCCTCGCTCCAAGCGATGCCGTGGGGCACGCCAAACCGGTCATCGAACGCTGGGGGGGCGGGGTTCAAGCTGGGAAATCTGCTGCGCCGTTACCGTTTTGATGCGCTCGAGCGCTGGCACGTCGATTAAACCATCGACCACCGTATAGCCATGCGCCCTGAGATCGCCCAAAATAATCATCAAGCGGTCGCGCCGGCCATACCATCCCAGCGATGGGGAGAAGGACACTTCATCATTTGGTGCTCCCGAAAAACGATCCGATATTTAACCATAGGACCGACTGAAGACCCATCACCCACGTAATTGAGCCTCTGGGCCGTGGGACTCAGCCTCACAACGGGTTATCGGTTCAGCACGTGTGCAGCAAGATAACATCGTCGGTTTTAAAAGCAGCGGATTGAGCCTTGCCAGCGGCTTTAATAGCTTCCGACAATAGCCTCCGACGTAACGACCGAGCCTGCCGCAATTGCACGACAATTGACGTGCTAGGCCATATCTCGGCGCACTCCCCGTCTTATCAGCGGCGACACTTGATGGATACCAAACTTAGTCAGGCTTGTAATTTGCGCAAAATCTTTGGCCTGGCTTGCTGAACACTATGATTTAGAATGGCGCTTGAGCTCAATCAGAATGCTCCGGCGGTCCGAGCCATATGGCCCTATTCGAAAAAAAAATTGCTCAAATTTATATGTCGTAAGGCGCCGCATCCTTTATCACCATCAGCTCGAGGCGACACCTCAGCGACGGTCGAAACGAAGTATCCATTATTCAGTTTGATTGATGGGATCTCATCTTTTACCAACTTCTAACGCTGGCTCATTCAGCGATGGAGAAACGTTTCACCTCTAAAGTGCTCCTTGGGATGTACCAAAGGTAAGTTTAGATTGCGCTTCGCGTTTTTTCTTTATTCGAGAAGTCTTTTCCCAAATTAAGTTCGGAATGTAGTTATCAGACAAAGACCTGGGCACACTGCTTTTGCCTAGGACCTCATCAAATCGTATTCGTGCGGGCTTTTTTCGATTCGTTCTAAACACTTCAACTTGAAACGCAAAACCATCCATTCCGAAAACGTCACTCCTGTGAATTCTGTGAACCTATCGGTGATGCGCTTCACCAAAGACGCATCGAAGTCCTTCAAAAGAAATCATTTTATATTTCGTGCGACTCTTTTCTGCTCGACCTATTCGCCGAAGACAACCTACACGTGCCCATAACTCACCATTGCGTCGGCAACCTTTACGAAACCAGCAATATTGGAACCTTTGAGATAATTGACCTGACCTCCGGTGTCCCCATATCGAACACAACTATCATGAATATCTTGCATCATGTTTTCGAGCAGTTTTCGAAGATGATCTTCATCCCAGGCAATGCGAGCACTGTTTTGGCTCATCTCCAACCCTGACACACCGACGCCCCCAGCATTAACCGCTTTGGCCGGACCGAACAGTATTTGTGCATTCAAAAAGGCATCCACCGCTTCTTGCTCGCAAGGCATATTTGCCGCTTCTGCGACGGCCATAATCCCGTTATTAATCATAATCGCGGCTTCTTCGCCATTGATCTCGTTCTGAGTCGCCGAAGGAACGGCGCAATCACCTTCAACACCCCAAGGCCTTCCGTCATGGAAACTGATATTATTAAATTCATCTGCGAAATATTGATCATCCATTTGAGCACCTTAATCCAATCAATTTGTTCCTGAGTGAAACCTTCTTTGCAATGAATAAAACCACTGGAGTCACTCATTGTGATCGGTACTGCCCCCAAATGAAGACATTTTTCAGCCGCATAGGTTGCGACGTTGCCACTACCTGAAATCAAGATTCGCTTACCCTCAATAGTATCTTTATGCTGGGCCAACATATTTCTAAGAAAGAAAATCGCGCCATAGCCGGTTGCTTCCGTGCGCATTTTAGAGCCACCGTATTCCAAACCTTTGCCCGTCAGCACGCCCACGAACTCGTTTGTGATTCGTTTATACTGGCCAAACATAAAGCCGATTTCTCGACCGCCAACGCCAATATCCCCTGCAGGCACATCAGTATCTGCACCAATATGCCGATAAAGCTCCGTCATAAACGATTGGCAAAACCGCATCACCTCATTATCGCTTTTGCCTTTAGGGTTAAAGTTAGCACCGCCTTTACCGCCGCCCATCGGTAGGCCCGTTAGGCTGTTCTTAAATGTTTGCTCAAAGCCTAAAAATTTCAGGATGGATTGATTGACGCTAGGGTGAAATCGTAACCCCCCCTTGTAGGGACCGATCGCAGAATTGAACTGAACGCGCCACCCACGATTTGTGCGCACGCGGCCTGCATCATCTGTCCACGGAATACGAAAAGAGATCACACGCTCAGGTTCGGCCATACGCTCTAAAATCTGCAATTCGTGATAAATCGGTTTGTCGGCTATATACGGAAAAATTGAGGAGGCAACTTCATAAACAGCTTGCACAAATTCGGGCTCACCTGGATTTCGCTTCAGAACCCCCTCCATATACCTTTTTAAATACTCTTCTGTTTTTGCCGAGTCTTGATGAGATTTAGACATTGATTCGCTCCATTAGCTGAAATTCGTTAACCCTCTGTGGTTCCGATTTCTTTTGAAAATTTCATTTCAAGAAATCTGACATTTTCTAACATTCTACCTTCATGACCCTATGGTTTTGCGGACGCCTCTGCCGAAGGCCGCGCGAGAAACTAAAGCTGGAATTTGATTTGAGCAGTCTTTTTACCTCAACCATCTATTTTCGATCTGATCAGATTCTTTTTTCTATGTTGTTATCGGCAATAGAGCCTGATTGACTAAAGAAGGTTTAGATCAATTATTTGATTTGAAAGATTAGAAATTGAGTAAAGATGAATACGAAAAGCTAAAATTTTCATCCTGGCAACATATTACGGCGTTTTAAGCAGCGTTGGCAATTCATTTCCGACGACGCCGTCTCCGATCGTTATGCCGGTGGCATATAAAGTTGTACCCCGCCATTCTTGTCGATACGACTCGCGTCTCACCGGATCGCAATATTTACCGCTTCTACTTAGTTTCTTTCCTGATAATCACGAAAAGCAGGAATATGAGACGCTCTTAATCGCGTTGCGGGGGCGAAGGGTCTCTATTGCAGCGGGTACCATCGCGTCGTAACGAACCCCAAATTAAAGTTTCAATAACGAACTTTTCGACTTAGTTTGCAACATCGGCAACCCGGCAGATAATGGCTAATGTTGTCGAGGCGTAACTGTATCTGGTTTTGCCTCGACTATAGGTCAACGGCTAAGGCGCAAAGGAGCACGTCGATTGCCGCGCTAAACACGATAATGACTTATCTGTACTTCTTCACCCAAGTCTTCGTAATCGCCAGCACCTCGACGGCGACGAAATGCTTCCCAGGTGAAACCACGATACCGCGGCTCATCGAGAATTGACCCCTTATCCTTAGATGACAATGCCTGAATGACCTGATCATAAGGCCGGTTGAAGAAATACGCTGCACTAAGTCGGTGTTGGCTTCCGACAGACCACAGCAGTAGTTTTCCCTCACCGTAGGGTTCATTAACTCAATGAGCTTAGTCGAAAATTCTCATTTAGTTGAAAGTGCAATCGGCGTATTTATAGCCACGGGTGTTGCAGCATTCCTTTCCTGACTGTCTTACACATGAGTTGAGGGATCATAGACTTGATGATTTCGCCCGCGAATCCTGCCCCTGGCCGAATGCAATCGTCACCAATGTGGCCTCAGTGCGCGGAGCCGAGCGATTGCCTTTACGAATAAGAGAAGATTTACTGCTAATTGGACAGATCTTTCGTTATGGTAGTTCCATGATTGAAACAGCAGGCCGAGACATTCTAGATCTATGGCCATAATCAGGGGAAGACAACTATGACAAAAGCATCAGATCTATTTATTGAGTGTCTGGAGGCAGAAGGCTGTGAATACGTTTTCGGTATTCCTGGAGAAGAGAACCTGGATTTTCTCGATAACACAATCTTTAAAAAATCAAATTAATTCTCACACGGCATGAACAGGGCGCTGGCTTCATGGCATCTGTCTACGGACGTCTAACCGGCAAGACGGGCGTCTGTGTTGCAACGCTTGGCCCAGGTGCAACCAACTTCACTACTGCAGCAGCTTATGCTCAGCTGGGTGGCATGCCAATGATGATGATTACCGGTCAAAAACCAGTGAAAAAATCAAAACAGGGCCGATTTCAAATCCTCGACGTTGTCGAGATGATGAAGCCGATCACGAAGTACGCGGTCACCTTGGTTGCTGGTGATAACATTCCGTCGCGTATCCGCGAAGCCTATCGAGTTGCTGAGGAGGAAAAACCGGGTGCTGTTCATATCGAGCTGCCAGAGGATATCGCTGACGAAGAAACTGACGAACGTCCGATTCCAGCTTCAGCCGTGCGAAGACCCATCGCTGAGCCTAAGTCCATCGCCCTAGCGCTGGAAAAGCTGCACAGCGCGAAATCACCGATTATTATTATCGGAGCCGGCGGCAATCGCAAAATGACTTCGAAAATGTTGACCACCTTTATTGATAAAACCGGCATTCCCTTTGTAACCACCCAACTTGGTAAGGGCGTGGTGGATGAGCGCCACCCATTGTTCATGGGTTGCGCCGCGCTCTCTTCAGGCGATTTTGTGCACCGCGCCATCGAGGCTTCTGATCTGATCCTCAACATTGGCCACGACGTGATTGAAAAGCCGCCGTTCTTTATGAAGAGAGGTGGCACCGAGGTCATCCATATTTCATATAATACTGCGGAAGTTGATCCTGTCTACTTCCCTCAAATAGAGGTAATCGGCGACGTTGGTAACGCCATTTGGGAACTGAAGAACGGTGTTAAGACGAGCGCAGAAGCTGACTGGGACTTTAGCCGCATGATGACAGTGCGGAAGCATCATGACGCCAACGTCCTAGAGGGTTCAGACGATGCGCGTTTCCCGTGCTATCCACAGCATGTCGTCAAATTAGTGCGCGAGGCCATGCCTGACGATGGCATCATTTGCCTGGATAATGGCGTTTATAAAATTTGGTTTGCCCGCAACTATCGCGCGCACCAGCCCAACACTGTTTTACTCGATAACGCTCTAGCAACTATGGGCGCAGGCCTGCCTTCAGCGATGGCAGGCCATATGGTTCATCCTGATCGTAAGGTACTGGCGATCTGCGGAGACGGTGGTTTCATGATGAATTCTCAAGAACTGGAAACTGCGGTACGAGAGAAGATGAACATTGCTGTTTTGATCCTGAACGACAACTCGTACGGCATGATTCGTTGGAAGCAAGCGAACATGGGCTTTGATGATTGGGGGTTGCAGTATGGCAACCCGGATTTCGTAAAGTACGTAGAGGCTTATGGCGGCATCGGCCATCGGGTGGAATCGGCCGAGGCACTGCCTGGTATCCTGAAGACTGCGCTCTCGACGCCCGGGGTGCATCTGATTGATTGTCCCGTTGACTATGTCGACAACGATCAGATACTCAATGTCGATATCAAAACGCGCTCTGCATCGATTTAAGATGCGCTGAGATTGTGACGGGCTCAAGGGTCCGTCACCCACCATTCAAAATAAATCAGGAGACCTAGCCATGTCAACGCTTCAGGCTAACTACCCATACTATCTAAACAATAAAGCGGTTTACGCCAACGAAGATCTTGAGGTTACTGACAAGTACACGGGCGAAGTGGCAACCCGTTGTGCATTGGCTGATGCGAAGGCGATCGACGAAGGCATTAGCGGTGCAGTTCGTGCGACTGAACCTATGGCGAAAATGGCTTCTTTTGAGAAGAAAGCGGTCCTTGAGCATTGCGTGACCCGGTTTAAAGAACGCTTCGACGAGCTCGCCATGGCGCTGTGCATCGAAGCGGGGAAACCTATTAATGATGCCGAAGGTGAGGTGACGCGTTTAATCGATACCTTTCAGATTGCCGCGGAAGAATCGACTCGTATGCATGGTGAATTGCAGGCATTGGATATTTCGCCTCGCGCAAAAGGCTATCAGGGCATGTGGAAACGGGTTCCGATTGGGCCTTGCTCGTTTATTTCCCCTTTTAACTTTCCGCTTAACCTGGCTGCGCATAAGATTGCCCCTGCGCTAGCAGTCGGTTGCCCATTTGTCATGAAACCCGCTTCTCGGACACCGCTCGGCGCCATCATCATGGGAGAAGTGCTCGCTGAAACGGATTTGCCCGAAGGCGCATTTTCAATTCTTGCGTGCTCACGCGACGGCGCTGATTTGTTTACCGTTGACGATAGACTTAAGTTGCTGTCGTTTACCGGTTCACCCGGTGTGGGTTGGGATTTAAAAGCACGTTGCGGCAAAAAGAAGGTTGTCTTGGAGCTTGGCGGTAATGCGGCTGTTGTCGTTGATGCGGATACAAAAAACCTCGATGATGCCGTCAATAGAATTATTTTCGGTGCCTTCTATCAGTCGGGGCAATCGTGCATAGGCGTTCAGCGCATCATGATCCATGAAGCTATTTACGATGTGATGAAAGCCAAGTTGGTGGCCAAAACGGCGACGTTGATTAAGGGCGATCCAGAAGCTGCGGGAGACATTCATCGGGCCGATGATCTCGGAAAGAGAGGCGGCCCGCTCTCCACGGCTGGATTCAGAGTCTGCCGCAGCGGCCGGCGGAAAGATCCTCTGTGGCGGCACGCGGGACGGCGCGATGCTAGACGCCACACTAATTGGAAAATGTGCCGCTCGACCCAGGAACTCGTGTGTGGAAGAGGCCTTCGGCCCAGCAGCCGTTCTTACAAAAATTCTCGAGCTTGGGAGCGACGCCATATCGATGGTGAATGACAGCAAGTTTGGTTTGCAGGCCGGCATCTTCACCCGCGACTTCTACAAAGTGCAGCAGGCCTGGGACGAAATGGAAGTGGGGGGCGTCGTCGTCGGCGATGTGCCATCCTACCGCGTAGACAATATGCCTTATGGCGGCGTAAAAGATTCAGGGATTGGCAGAGAAGGTATTCGCTTCGCGATGGAAGACATGACTGAAATACGGAATCTCGTGATTCGGACACCCCCAGAATAATCTGCCCTGGTCGCCCCTTAAAGATGTATGCGCTGTGTGTCGTCAGAACCTTTTGGACACCTGGCTGGCTGATCTAAGAGACACGTCAGCTCATCAGGGTGAGCGGTTCCACTCGGTTGCGTTCATGCATCTTGCGACGCATGGCCATAGTATTCAACTTGATCTGTTGTCTCCTAGCCAGGGTGGATTCGCCCCGAGCGAAGTAAACAGACACCGGAGTCAGATTGTTTAGCGACTCGTGGGACCGGTCGTTGTTATAGTAATCAACGAAGCGCTCTATACGAGCTTCCAGTTCTCCTGGCAGATAGTAGTTCTCAAGCAGGATCTGGTTTTTCAGGGAACAGTGCCAGCGCTCGATCTTACCTTGGGTTTGCGGATGATACGGGCTTCCTCTCGTGTGCTTCATATCCTGCTCCGCAAGATACTTCGCCAGGTCCGACGCGATGTAGGCAGGGCCATTGTCAGACAACAGCCGCGGGCTTGTGTTTAACCTTCATTGTGTTGAGTCCTGTGAAACTCAGGGCGTCATCCAGAGTGTCTTTCACGTCCTGGGCCGACATCATCGTGCACAACGTCCAAGAAACCATGTAGCGAGAGAAGTCATCCATCACCGTTGACAGGTAATACCAGCCCCAGCCGATGACTTTGTAGTACGTGAAGTCCGTCTGCCACATCTCGTTCACGCGCTTGGTTTGATGCTGGAACCGGTCAGACGCCTGCATCAGGATAAAGGCTAGGCTGGTGATCCGATCGTTGGCTTTCAGTAGGCGGTAAACGGTTGATTCTGATACGTATCGTGCTTGCTCGTCCGTGTGAGTCACCGCGATCTCTCGCGGTGACAAATATGGTTTTTCCAGGGCAAGCTTGACCACCGCATCCTGTTCGCTCTGCGCCAACTTGTTCCAGATGGAGTTGGGCAAAGGCTTGCAGTCTTCCAACGCATCGATCCCGCCTTCGTCAAAGCGATTCAGCCAGGCGTAGAACGTGGATCGTCGAATATCCAACCTTTGCAGCGTCTTCTTCACAGGCAAACTGGACCGCTCTACGGTTCGGATAATTTCGTATTTCTCGGAGGCCGAATATCTCATATAACTTCCTCCCCATCCCCAATCATGCAACCATCCACTGTGGTTCAGCACGGACGGCAAACCCATCGCTAAAAGCTGAAGGCAACAAGCTTTTCAAGACAGCAACTATCACAGCGACCCAGCAGAAAGTCCTACGTCATCATTGGCCGCCTGCCTGATAGTGATCGAACGCTCGCAACACCTATCGCGGCGATTACGTGCACCATTACCACATCGCGACGGGATTAATGATCATCTGAACAGCGCCCTTGAGCTTCGCTTGCCCCAACACAAACATAAATTCGTAGACTTTTTCACTGGCCAAGCGGCCGGTGTCCATGGTCTCAAGAATATAGATGCCATTGTCCTTGAGTAGGATGCTGTGTCCAAAAAATAGTTTGTCGCCAGGCCCAGCAGGCACTGCTTCGAGACCCCAAGTGTCAGCGCCGACGGCCATTGGATTGAGACCCGCTAGGTACTGTGCCGCTTCATTGCTAATCCCGGGAATGGTAGAACCCCACGCCTCAGGATCACTTTTGAGCTTTGCATCGGTCCACCCCGTGTGCAGCAGGATGACGTCGCCGGTTTTAAAAACAACGGATTGAGCCTTGCCGGCGGTTTTAATATTCTCAGACGTGAGGCCTAGCCTGCCGCCATATCACTAACATTGAAGTGCTACGTCATATCCAGGAGGACTCCCCTCCTATCAGGGGCGGCACTTGATGGGTACCAAATTTGGTTGGACCTGTAATTTGCGCAAAATCTTTGCCCTCACTTGCTGAACACTAAGATTTAGAATAGCGCTTACGTTCGCCCAGAAGGCTCCGGCGGCCCGAGGCACAGGGACACCGCTATTAGAAATCAATCGAGAGAGGAAAGTCTCCAGATTTAATGTGCCCCGATTTTGCTCGTCCAATTACGAGCGGCGGAGGCTATCTTTGTTGTGTCACAGATGATGACCGCGCCTTAGCGGCTTATCCGACTCGGACTGACGCCATCCTAACTGGCATTGCTCAAATTTAAATATCGTAAGCTTCACGCCTCTTTGAGCAACTTAACCGTTCCGCCATCGCCGTCAATCTCAATCATCTGTCCGTGCTTGATTCGCTGGGTACCGTTACCTGTACCGACCACAGCGGGGATTCCATACTCCCGCGCAACAATAGAGCCATGCCCCAGGATTCCGCCGATATCGGTCACCAATCCGGCGGCATGGGCAAAAAGCTGCGTCCACGCTGGCGACGTCATGGGACATACCAAAATAGATCCCGGAATCATATTGCTGAATTCGGACGGATTCATGATCACGCTGGCCTCAGCGGTGATGGTGCCAGGGCTTACAGGAATACCCATTAGCGTATCGCTGCTGTCGTCATTCTTGATCTGTGTTTCCTTGAATGCGATGCCCGGCTGTTCACTCGCTTCAGGCGGACAGGTACCCGGCGGATGCAACCGTTTGCGTCTCTCCCGCAATGCTCTTCGCTCTTGCGCCAGTTCGCCCAGTGCCGGCGTCGCCTTGTTGTCCGCTCGACGCGTCATGGCTTCATCCAGTTCCGCGGTATACATGTGGTAGACATCATCAGGTTGTTTGAATGTACCCACTGCAACCATACGTCGACCTAACTCTGCTGCCATGGGGCGCAGTGTGGGCCAGGCCATACCTAATACGAAACAGGATTCCTCACGCATCGGATAATACTTGTTGGCAAACCACAGACGATAGCGGAACTGCCAGTACTGCAACCCAGAAAGAAGCTCACCAATTTCCTTCAGCGCTTTCTCTTTTTTCCTACTGGCTTCTTGTTCATGCTGTACAGGATCGTAATCTTTGCGACGCACCATATTCTTCAGCGTAACGAACAGCGCGGAAGGATCTTCCTGCTGTGTCGGTTCACAAAAATCTAGACTGTATCCCTGATGACCATATTCCTGAAGATAGCTGTCGATATCTTTTAGTATCTGTTGGGTATCAGACCTTGCCTCAAGCTCACCCATGAGCTTGTGGGGCGGCGTCGCCAAAATCAATAGTTTCAACGCTTCATCCGCTCTGAGGACTTTGGCAATCTCGAACAATGCGTCATTGGCCAACATAATCCGCGACTTGAAGCCACTCAGGAACAGACCGCTGGTGAATTTATGATCCGGAAGCGTATCTCTCAAAAAACTTTGCAGCTGATCATCCACAGACTTGGCAACACCAAAGGTATGTCCGCCGTTACCGGCCCAATACCAGCCTTCTGCTTCGGTCAGTTCTCTGATGCCTTGCATCAGGGTTGCATCAGAGGCGCCAGCAATATCCAGTGCCGCCCATTTGGCCGTGGCAGCATCCAGTTCCGGCATGGCGCGTTCTCGCCAGTCCCGGTGTTGTTTGTCATTGGTGAAGGTTTTGTGGAACGCTGTGAAGGTCGGATCATTACTCTCCGGTACGGTCACTGCGTTTGGCAGGTTATCGCTGTTCAGCTCATCAGCCATTTTCTGAAACACGGGCCGGTCGTCATCGGATAGTTGACTGACAAACAGATCCAGGTCATGTTTTTCCTGCGCCATACCTTCCGGGGTGGCAGCAACTTTCTCCCGTGCGGTGCGAATACTGGCTTGCCATTCCTCCTTGGTGCCGGTAATGCCGCCCGGGTCCATAATCTGAAAAGCGAACCCGTTGAGTGTGGCGTAATTCGAAATCTTGTGCTTCTTGTCCCAGCGCAGCGAATAGCGGATGTAAAGCTCATCAAACAGCTCACAGGTGGGGTCCGGAATATTCTCCACAATCTGACGTCGAACCAGCGCCGGGATTTCCGGGGGCGGGGTCCACTCAACTTCAAGGGGTTGGGGTGGCAGATTGGTAATTGGACGGGACTGCAACAGCGCAATCTTGCCATCGACAATCGCCCACTCTATATCCTGGGGCAGACCATCGTAGTTTTTCTCAACCTTCAGCGCCAGTTCAACTAGATCGTTGAGTTCTGCATCCGACAGTGAAGATTGATCCCGATCAGCAACTGCAACGTCGGTCAGTTTGGTGCCCTGCTCACCATCCGAAATAACCATTTGTTCCTTGGGTCCAATCATGGTCTCTTTGACGTGCCTTGATTCTCTGTCGATGATGAAGGTGTCAGGCGTGACCTGCCCGCCGACAACCGCCTCACCCAGTCCAAAGCTGGCATTAATGATCATCTCGGTACGGTCACCGGTTGCCGGGTTGGCAGTGAACAAAATGCCTGCCACATCCGCGGGCACCATAATCTGTACAACCACAGCCATGGCGACCGAACCTGGTCAATGTCATTCTCGTGGCGATAGCTGATGGCCTGCGCGGTCCAAAGAGAAGCCCAACAGTTACGCACTGCCTCAAGCAGGGCATCGGCACCTTTCACATTCAGGTAAGTGTCCTGCTGCCCGGCAAAGGACAGGCCCGGCAGGTCTTCGGCGTTGGCTGATGAACGAACGGCAACAGGGGGATCGCCACCAAGACTGGCATAGGTTTGGCGTAGTTGGCTGGCGACAGCCTCCGATATCTCGCAGGCGGTGATCAGCTTTCGAATAGCCGCCGAGGCAGGTTCAAAGGAGACCCAGTCATTGTCCAGCACGGGTTTGGCCAGGGCAACAATCTGCTCCTGCAGATTGTTTTCTGCGATGAAGGCGCGATAGGCGTCAGCCGTGAGATGAAAGCCGGAAGGGACATCAAATCCGGCAGTCGACATCTTTGCCAGAGATCGACCTTTGCCGCCAATCAGCTCCAGCGCATCGTCCTTGGTCGCCATGGGTAAAATAAAACTATCAGTCATCAATTATGCTCCTCTGAGGAATTTACTCGTGTCATTGTTGAAGGTTGAAGGTCGCAAAGCAGACCTGTAGATTGTGCGAACGGTATCAATGTTCCTTAGCGGCTTTGAGTTATTCGAATAGCCATCGCAGCGAGTCAGCGAATATAGCGCCCCCGTGGCGCAAACTGTGGCCGCCCTCACCGAAGAAAAACTGGTGCTCGTAGCCTGCGTACTGCAACGCTGATGCCATTTGCTTGTTGGCAAGTGGCCAGCTGCCAACGGGTATGTTCAGATCCATCTCGCCGCTCGTCAAAATCGCCCGAATCGGCTTGCGCTCCGTGGTACGGACCAGGTATGGGTAGTTGTGGCCACCACGGATGTTGGTGAACGAACCGCAATGGCTCAATACCTTGCCGAACATATCCGGTCTGTACCATGCCGCAGTCCACGCGCATATCCCGCCGCTGGAAATACCGCATATCGCCCGCCCGGACGGATCGTTGATCAATGACCTGCCGATACGCTTTTCGACGAACGGCAAAACATCTTCGAGTGCAAAGCGGACATAGGCGTCGGTCATCGAGTCGTACTCGAGGCTACGCTGTCGCCCGAACTCTGGGTCGTCGCGCTCGCGCTCTGGAACCTTTGTGCCAGGGTTAACGAATACGCCGACGGTTGGCGGCAACTCACCTGTGTGAATGAGGGTGTCTAGAACCGCCGCTGCCCGCACCGAACCATCGGGGCTAACGTACCCTGCCCCGTCTTGAAAAAAGATCAGATTCGGTGGTTCGCTCGAGGTATCCAGCTGAGCCGGTTGGTATATCCACATGTCACGTTGCGTTCCGCTGAAAACCCCGCTGTCGGCCCATGCCTCGATGTACTCGATGTTCCCCCGAGGAAGGTCCGCTGCGGGAAAAGCCTCCGCACACGGATGGTACTGGTTGTCTCCAGACGGTTGCATGAACTGGCCGAATTCTTTTGCTGCTCGTCCGTTAACTGGTTGCTCCCACGAAAACGGCTTGTGCAAGCCGAGTGCTTGATAAGTGTCCAAATCCATTTCGCTATGCCCCCGTGCTGCTAAATTGATTCCCGATATGGGCTTCCGCGCGATTGGCTCGTGTCGTTCGTTTGACGGTTGGATAATTTACCGCAACTCCTGTTCCCGACACAAAATCTGATGTCGAGAACCCACCCATATTCTCAAAAGGGTTCCTCCATTGTGCATGCCACCTTTGGCTGTCAACGTGAGTTAATTTGTTATGGTTTAAGTTCAGGTGGTCTCAAACTTGCTTTTAAAGCGAGGCCGCTTCACGCCGTTTTTCCAGCCCTGACAAAATTTCTGCGTGACGTTGCTTATCGAGCGTATAAAACGACATGAGGAAAATTGCGAATAAGTAGAGCCCGAGATAAAGCGGTCCGACCATGAAAAGCAAGCCGTCGATGGTTTCTGCTGTGAGCTTGCCCACCTCCGCATTATCTGGAAAGCCGATAAACTCGAGCCCAAACCCGGCAAAGAGTCCGCCAATACCACTGGTCGCTTTGATCGCAAAACTGCGCACGGAGAACACGACACCCTCTGCCCGTGAACCGGTTTGATACTCGTGTACGTCTGCAACATCCACCAGCTGTGAATCAATGATGATAGCGGTAACCGGCGTAACGATCGTGCCGATGAATAAGGGTAAAAACAGCGCGATGAGAAGAAACGACGATTCATTACCCGGAAACCAACCCAGCATCTTCAGAATATGTGGCGATGCCGCAAAAACGCCAGTGATCGCCACTGTCAGCATGAAGATCTGCCTCTTTTCCATCCATTTCGACATCAAAGCCAGCAGCGGCAGCGCGACAAAAACGCCAGGCATTTTCATGATACCTGCAAGGGTCATTTGTTCCGTGGACAGCTCATAGACATAAATATAGGCATAGGTGGACACAATGCCCAGAATGCCGAGGCTGGCGTAGATCGTTAGCATGCTCAGGCAGGTCGATATATAGGAGACGTTGCGCAAGAGCATGCCCAGTTCCCGAAAAAATATCCCGTAGTTAAACTTTTTACTGACATCGACAGTATGAAGGTAGGGGCGTTGATCCATAGTCCCCAGGGTACACACGACAATGGAAATGATGATAGCCACAGCACCTAGTGAAGCCAGTAACGTATACCGGGATTCATTCAGATAGCCGTTCGCGTATTCCGGTGTCGACGGGAAAATCAGGAAATTGACGATAAAAATCACCAAAACGGCTGTCAGTGCCACAGCGACCAGGTTGTAGCCAAAAATTGAGCCGCGTTCCTCGTAGTCATCTGTCAGTTCAGCGCCAAGTGCGTCATGGGGAATATTGTAAAAGGTGATCGCAATGCGCATCAGCACCAGGAATAGGGTCAGCCAGGCGAAGTATCCCATCTCACTGAGGCCTTCGATGGGTTGATAGAGGCAGTAAAAGGCGATGCCCGCGGGGAGAACCGAAGCCAGCATCAGGGGATGGCGTCTGCCCCATCGGCTTTTAAAATGATCCGAAAAAGCACCTACAAGCGGGTCGGTAATACCGTCTACAATACTGGCGATGAGAAAGGCTGTACCACACAGTGCGGCTGAAACACCGAGCAGTTGATTGTAAAACAGGACGGTGACAGTTCCCGCCGCGATGACCGTGGCTTCCTGAAATGCGCCTGATGCAAAAAACAATTTGGTCCGCACCGGCACCTTGCGCTTACGATTTGGCTGCTCACCACGGCCTTCAGTTAACCCGTTGTCCACATTGTTATCCATAGATTCTCGGTCGTGCCCGGTTACACGTCGGAATATTCACACCGTTCTTTGCTGAACTTGCCGATCGCTTCTTTGGGCACACCAAGGCACAGACCACGTTCGACACCTGGACGGGCGCTGACTTGATGCGCCCAGTTGAGCCCCCACGGTTTAAAAACCACAAAACCCATTGTTCTATCCTACAGGAGCCAATATCAAGACAACCCTTTGACAAAAGGATCATCACCCAAAAAGTGGTGAGGGATGTGGTATTGGGTGAGTTCCAAGGCGCGACGTGATGACTTCCACCCCGGTTTGCGCGAATCTTTTAAATTGGATATTCAGCAGGAGTCGATCCAAATGAACCTTCATCCTTAAGTCTGTGCCGTGCAAGTTGATACGTTTGGGTGAGCGCATGTTTGGGTTACAGGCACTGGGTCCAAACAACTCAGGCAGTGTATTTGCATTGGGATACAGAGTCCGGGTCGCTTCTTTTACTTCGCTGTTTGTCCGGGTGCCCAAGTGGACCGGTCAACGTTCTGGTCGCCCCAAATTTGAACGATTTTTGACACGTATTTTTTAAAAGTAATGGAGGAGTAGAGATGGGTATTACAACGAACTTATTTGATCTAACAGGGCAGGTGGTGCTGACCACTGGCTCATCGAAAGGTATGGGTCGCTGCATGGCCATGAGCCTGGCTGAGCACGGTGCCAGGGTGGTGGTTTCAAGTAGAAAACTCGATCAGTGCCAAGAGGTGGTTGAGGAAATCAACCAAGCCTGCGGCGAAGCGCGCGCCATTGGTCTTGCCTGCAACATCGGCTATAAAGAGCAACTCGAAGAGCTGGTCGCGAAAACCAGAGAAGCCTTTGGCCCAATTGATACGCTAGTCAGCAATGCCGGGGTCAATCCGTTTTACGGCTCAATGTCTGACATTCCGGATGCCGCGTTTGACAAGACCATGAACAGCAACGTGCGGTCTAATCACTGGCTGTGTCAGATGGTCGCGCCGGACATGTTGGCCAAAGGCAAAGGCTCGATCATGGTGACTTCATCAACCGGCGCTTTTGCGGGTTCTGAAACCCTCGGTGCCTACAACATTTCCAAACTGGCTGACATCGCCCTGGTAAGAAACCTTGCATTAGAGTGGGGCCCAAGTGGCGTTCGCGTTAACGCCATTTGCCCTGGACTGATCAAAACCGATTTTGCTAAGGCGCTGTGGGACAACCCTGAAGCTGCCGAGCGAGTGACCACGGCGACACCGTTACGGCGGTTCGGTGAATCTGAAGATTTCTCCGGAATCGTGGTCTACCTCGCCTCAGATGCGAGTACCTATATGACAGGTCAGGCACTCACGATCTGTGGCGGTAGCCATATGTACCGATAGCGAACCGGTAACGAAAGCGGATGACCCGAGCGGAAAACGCACTACAGCAGTGCCGAACACACAGTTTGGTCGGCACAGCCGACTTTTATAAATGGGGGAACTACCGAATTCTCTGCTACTTCTCCCCCCAACGACGAGATATCTTTCTATAGAGAGACGGGAGACAACCATGCCAACGAACTACGAAGAGATTCTCTATGAGGTCACGGACAAGGTGGCGACTCTTACGATAAATCGACCGGATAAACTTAACGCCTTAACAGACCTAACACAGGCCGAGATCCGCCACGCACTAGCGCAGTCTGAACGCAACGAAAACGTTATCGGCACGGTGCTAACCGGTGCAGGCAGGGGATTCTGTTCTGGTGTCGACATGAACGCATTAAGCGGTATGAGCGACGCCGGTAAGAGGCTCGGCAACACCTATGAACATCTAAAGGCAAACCCTGGGAACCCTGACAACGATCCCAACTACAAATCTTCCCCATCTTATTTTCTCGGTTTGAGAAAACCTCTGATCGCCGCGATCAACGGCGCTGCCGCCGGTTTGGGATTCAGCTACGCAACTTTCTGCGACATGCGATTCATGGACAGAAACGCAAAGATTGTCACCTCCTTCGCACCTCGAGGGCTGATCGCCGAACACGGTACCTGCTGGATGTTGCCGAAAATAGTTGGGCCATCCAACGCCTTAGATATGAACTGGAGTTCGCGCAAAATCGAAGGCGAAGAAGCCTATCGCATGGGCTACGCAAACAGATTGTGCGAAACCGGAGAGTGTGTTTTACAAGCCCAGAACTACCTCAGGGAAATTGCTGGAACTTCTGCGCCAATGTCCATCATGATGATGAAACGCCAGATCTACAAACACCTCAGTAAAGAACTCGGCGAAGCCATGGGCGAATCCACCATGTGGATGGATGAAAGCCTGGCCAGGGATGACTTCAAAGAGGGTGTGGCGTCGTTTGTTGAAAGAAGAGCGGCAAACTTTCAGAAAATCGAAGTTACCGACTAAATAAAGGCGGCCAACCTTGACCCAAGCATCCTATACCAGAGGTCCGGACACACCAGAGATAGTTAACACCACTCTGGGTGATCTGTTGAAAGAGGCCGCAACGGAAGTGCCTGATAGAACGGCAATGATCTTTGGTCACGCAGAGATTGACCAAAGACAGGAGTGGACCTATGCGGAAATGTATCACGATGCTGTCCGCGTCGCTCAAGCAATCGCCACTCATTTCAAACCTGGAGAACGCGTTGCCATCTGGTCCCAGAACACGCCGCAATGGATTCTGGTTGAGTTTGGCGCGGCCATGGCCGGTGTCATCCTGGTTACCGTTAATCCGAGTTATCAGGGAGAAGAACTTACCTACGTGCTAAAGCAATCGAAAAGCGCAGGCATCTTCGTCAGCCCGGAATACCGCGGTAATAAAATGATGGGAACTGTGCTTCGAGTGCAAGGCGAATGTCCGGCGTTACGAAAGATTGTGAGTTTTGCCGCATGGGAGCAATTTCTGGATTCCGCGGACGAAAACGTCGAGCTACCGGAGCTTCACGCCACAGACCCCTGCATGATTCAGTACACTTCCGGAACGACCGGGTTTCCGAAAGGCGCGCTACTGCACCATCGTGGTCTCGTTAACAATGGCTACCATACTATGAACAGAGCCCAGGTTAGTGCCGGTGATGTTCTGTTAACTATGATGCCGTTATTCCATACCGGTGGTTGCGTATTGTGTGTTTTAGGCGCTGTTTCCCACAGAGCAACACAGGTGATCGTCGAGACCTTTGAACCCGGGCTGGTGTTGGATCTAATCGACAACTATAAAGTTAATTCATGGAATAGCGTCCCCACTATGTTGGTTTCTTTACTGGAACACCCCAACTTTACTGAACGTGATACAAGTTCAGTTCATAGTCTGATATCGGGCGGTTCAATCGTGCCAGCAGCGCTGGTAAACAAGTTTGAAGAAACCCTTGGCGCAACGTTCACCATCGTGTTCGGTCAGACCGAATGTTCACCGGTTGCATCAATGGTTCGCGCGGATGACTTAGCCATCGATAAGGCTACGACAATTGGAGGTCCTATGCCCCACGTTGAAATCAAGATCGTCGATCCGGATACTGGACAGACCCTACCCACTGGCACAAAAGGCGAATACTGCACTCGTGGCTATCACGTTATGCACGAGTACTTCGAAATGCCTGAGGCAACCGCCGAGACAATCGACCAGGATGGTTGGCTACACACCGGCGACATTTGCTCAATGGATGAGCGCGGCTACTGCAAAGTCGAGGGTCGCCTGAAGGACATGATCATTCGCGGCGGTGAAAACATTTACCCTCGTGAGATTGAAGCGCTACTCTTCCAGCACCCCACGGTGGGAGAGGTGGCGGTGGTGGGCTTACCTGACGAACGCCTCGGTGAAGTAGTTGGGGCTTTCATTCGATCTGCACCAGGAGAAACCCCGGACCAAGAAGAACTCTTTGCTTACCTTCGTGAGCATGCTTCACCACAGAAAACCCCCAAACATTGGTTCCTGATGGATGAGTTTCCACTAACCGGATCTGGCAAGATTCAAAAATATGTCCTGCGTGAACAATGGCTCGATGGAAAAATTTTGGAAATGCGCGAGCGGCCAGGTATCCCTCAATGACTACATGCCAATATCCAGGCACAGGAACAAACAGATGACCTACAACACAATTAACGTTAAGACTGAAAACGCTGTTACTACCGTGACGCTGAATCGACCAGATAGACTAAATGCATTAACGCTTGAACTCGCGGACGAACTTTACGACGTCCTGCACGAGTTGGATCAGAACGATGAAACGCGCGTTTTCGTGATTACGGGTGAAGGCAGAGGATTCTGTGCCGGTGCTGATATGGGAACGCAGACAGATGATAAGGGCCGACCATCCAATGCACCAACACTCGCAGAACGTATGCACCAGGCGTTAGTCGACATCGAGAAGCCGGTAATCGCTGCGATTAACGGCGTCGCGGTTGGCGGCGGTTGTACCATGACCCTCCTCTGCGATATTCGACTGGCAGCAGAAAGCGCACGTTTCCAATTACCATTTACAAAACTCGGTATCTCAGCGGAGTTGGGCTCTACCTTTTTGCTGCCGAAATTAGTGGGGCCAGGGAAAGCGATGGAGCTTGTCCTGACCTCAAAAATGATTGATTCGGCTGAAGCGCTGGATATCGGTCTCATCAATCAACGCGTGCCGGACGATGAACTACAGGCGACCGCTGCCGAAATGGCATCTCTGATTGCAGGATTTCCGCCAATGTCAGTACGCATAAACAAAGCAGGTCTTAAGCTTGACGCTGATATGGATGCTCAATTTCGTCATGAGAACATGGCGCTTAGCGTGCTGAAAAAAACTGAAGACGCAAAGGAGGCAGCCGCCGCCTTCCGCGAAAAACGGACACCTGTATTCACCGGTCGCTAGTCGTATCAGCACCCTGCTCAGTAGCCGACGAATTTCACACTATAACCACGCCAACCGAGAACAGGAATCAGCGATGAAAATTACCGACGTAAAAGTCACCGTATGGGAATGGAAAGACATACCGCCCACCCGATACACGCTCCAGGCAAAAAGCGCTGCAAACCGTTCAGCGCACATGGCTTTGGTGAAAATCATTACGGATGAAGGGATCGAAGGTCACGCGTTTTTAGGCCATGCCCTCGGTGCCCTCGGAACCGATGCGGACCTGATTATAAAAAGATATAAGCCCATGTTGATAGGTCAGGATCCACTGGCGCGTGAGCGAATCTATCAGCGAATGTCGACATTTGCGATGGGCGGAATCCTGCGAGTAATAGGCGCTATCGACGTCGCTCTGTGGGACCTCGCCGGTAAAGCGGCTGGCATACCAATCCACCAGTTAATGGGTTCGTATCGCGACAAAGTACCCGCCTATGCAAGTTCTGCTGTATTCGAAAATACAGAGGAATATGCCGAAGAGGCTGTGCGTTACAAGGAAGCTGGATGGAGCGCCTACAAAATCCATCCACCCGCTGTTGCTGCATGGGACATCAAAATTTGCGAAGCCGTACGTCGGGCGGTTGGCGATGACTATCGTATTATGCTCGACTCGACTTGGTCATATGACTATCCAGACGCCCTGCGCGTCGGACTGGCTGCTGAAGCTTTGGGTTTTTACTGGTACGAAGATCCGCTGGCATATGACGATTTATACGGCTACGTGAAACTGAAACAAAACCTGCGGATTCCCATCATGGCCACTGAATTGCCAAGCACGGGTCCGACCTCTTATGCCCCATGGATCATGCAGCAGGCCACTGACTATTTGCGTGGTGATGTGGCAATCAAGGGTGGCCTGACCTCATGCCTCAAAACCGCTCACACAGCCGAGACATTCGGCATGAACTATGAAGTTCATCACGGTGGTAATTCGCTGAACAATGTCGCCAATCTTCATTTGATCATGGCAATAAAAAACTGTGAGTACTTTGAAGTTCTTCTACCCGATGCAGTACAAAAGCACGGCCTGGTTCAGGACATAGAAGTAGACGAAAATGGTATGGTGCACGCTCATCAAGGTCCTGGTCTCGGTGCAGAAATAGACTTCGAACTGATAGAGCGCAACAAGGTAGCAGACCTGTAAAGCAAGATTTCGGTGGCTCAACGCAACCAGCCGCCGTGATACCTTCTGGCCGAACCCGAATGCGAGGGACACATGGTGAAAACCATACGGATCAACAACACCGCACTCGATGTGAGCAGCTTCTGTCTCGGCACCATGAATTTCGGTTCACGCGACAACAAAGGCGTTTCTTTCGCGATGCTGGATCAGTATGCGGACGCAGGCGGAAACTTTCTCGACACTGCGAACAACTATGCGGTCTGGTTTGGCGAAGGCGGCGAGAGTGAGAAGGCGCTGGGGCAGTGGATGCAAGCAAGGGGCAACCGGCATCGTATGGTGGTTGCATCGAAGGCAGGTTGTCCCACGAAGCAGGCGCCCATGTCATCCAGGCCTGAACACATTCTCGCCGAATGTGATCGAAGCCTGACTCGCCTGCAAACCGACTACCTTGATCTGTTCTACTACCATGTGGACGACCGTACTGTACCGCTCGAGGTGCAGCTCGAGACCATGGCAAAACTGACTCAAAGTGGCAAAGTCAGGTACATCGGCGCCAGCAACTTCAAGGCATGGCGGCTCGCGGAAGCCTCAGCGGTCAGTGCAGCCCATGACTATCCTGCATTTTGCTGCGTGCAGCAGCGTTATACCTACCTGCGCCCCCGGGTCGATGCAAGTTTCAACGCACAGATCTCTGCTAATGACGACCTGCTTGAATTCTGTCGTGAACGCAATCTGCAGCTAGTCGCCTACTCTTCGTTGTTGGGCGGCGCTTACAGTCGTGACGACCGCAAGATCCCATGGCAGTATCGACATGCTGATACCGACATACGCAGGGCCACGCTGGTAGAGACGGCAAAGGAACTGGGTGCCACACCCAATCAACTCCTGCTCGCGTGGCTCACCGGACGAGGCATCATTGCCGTCACCGGTGCAAGTACCGAGGCGCAGATGAAGGAAAGCCTGGCGGCGTTCGATCTTTCTCTCTCAGACGCGATACTGGACAGGCTGGATGCGGCAGGCGCCACTGCGCCATAAATTTTGGGTGAAGTAAATACTCGACAACTGTCGGCACGCCAGCTAAAACGCTAACTTCTAACCTGTATTGGCGGCATCGATATGAGAATCAATAAAGATGCCTGTGAGTTGATGAACAGATAAAGGAGGAATCAGGGATTGACTACATTTGACGTCGAACCGTTGACGCCCAATATCGGGGCAGAAATACACAATCTTGACCTTTCCCAGGCGCTTTCAGATTCGGTAATGAACGAGCTTGAGCACGCCCTGCTTGACTGGAAGGTTTTGTTCTTTCGTGACCAGAACATCAGTATTGAAGACCAGAAACGCGTTGCAAGGTGGTTCGGCGAGTTGGAAGTTCACCCGACCGCCGTGCCGGGGGCAGAGCATGCTGAACTGATACGAATTGCGGAAGATGACCAGCGGCGAGCCCACAACGACCTCTGGCATTCCGATGTCACGTTCAGGCATTCGCCGCCACTAGGCTCCATTCTGTGTGGGCGAGTGATACCACCGGTGGGTGGCGACACATTGTTTGCCGATATGTACGCGGCTTACGAAGGCCTGGATGAGAAAATCAAAGCAAAGATCGACGATGCGAAGGCTGTCCATGTCTGGCCCGATGCATGGGTGAACATGGCCATGAAGTCGCAGAACCTCGACCAAGACGAGTTCTGGCGTCGTTATCCCAACCCGGCGCATCCGGTGGTTCGAAAGCATCCACAAACCGGTCGCAGGAGCCTGTTTGTGAACACAGCGTTTACCCGACATATCGTTGGCATGGAGAAAAGCGAGAGTGACGCATTGCTTGCGTTCCTCTATAACCAAGCGACCATTCCGGAGTATCAATGCCGGTTTCGCTGGCGCAAGAACTCGGTGGCATTCTGGGACAATCGATGTACCCAGCACTATGCGGCCGCGGATTTTTACCCGCAGAAACGAGTTGTAGAACGCATCACGATCAGTGGTGACAAGCCGGTATAAGTCACGTTGTACAACCGATAGTTGTGCAAGCGATAGTAGTGCGACCGCTACATGGCAGTACGCGACCCTGTCGAAGATCGTTATCCTGCACTTCTATGTTGGTGGTTAGGAAGAATAACCACGCTTTTCCCACCCCTGAGAAAAGTATCCTGGTTCCAGCCGGTTAGCCGCTGTCCCCGTTAGCCCATCTGAACATGTGTTGTGTGCTCGAAAATTTTGGCTCAATGATTGAATACTTGGCAAATCGGCCTCCTATTCCAGACATCGGCCGGATCGATACCGCCACCGATGTATCGTCGTTGGAAATCAGAATAGCGTCGTTTGTTGGGTGAATTTCTAGCGACAGGTTTTGTGCGGGGGGCGGGAGTTGCGGTAACCTGTTAGAAAGCAGATAACCACCTGCGATATATCGGAGACTGTCGCCAGCCAACGGTGGAACGGATGAATGAACACAACAAGGTGCCCGGACTGCAATGAAAAAACTTGAAGGCAAGACTGCATTTGTGACCGGCGCTGCCGGCGGCATCGGCTTAGGGCTGGCAAAGACGTTCGCGCGCGCGGGTATGAATATTGTAATCGCAGACATCCAGGACAAACAACTCAAAGTCGCCGAGAGCGAATTACAAGAGATCACGGACAACGTACTCGCTTTGGTCGTCGATACGACGGACACAGGTTCCATCGAAAACGCAGCAGAAAAAGTCGAGAACACGTTCGGCAACCTGCACGTGTTGTGCAATAACGCAGGCATTGGCGGCGGTGGCAAGATACTGGAGACTGATCAGGAAACCTGGGACAGGGTTTTCAATGTCAATTTCCGGGGTCCATTGAACGGAGTAAATCAGTTCCTGCCGCACATGCTGGAGCACGGCGAAGAAAGTCATATTGTGAATACGGCATCCTTCAGCGGCATCGAAGGACACGGCCATCAGTCTGCCTATGGCAGCAGTAAGTTTGCAATGGTCGGATTTTCAGAGTTCCTGAGAAACGATCTCGCGGGCACTAATGTTGGCGTATCGGTATTGTGTCCTCATGTCGTCGACACGCCCATCATTGCCAACCTGAAGAAACGCGTTGACGAAAAGATTGCCGCGATGATTTCGGACATGGCCGTGCCAGCGGAAACCGTCGGCGCGCAGGTCATGAAGGCAATCTTAGCCAACGAATTCTATGTTTTCTGTGACGGTACCCATACGCGAAAAATGCTCGAGAACCGTTGCAGCAACTTGATTGCATCTATGGATCGACAATTTCCGCAAGATGACCGATAGGATAAAAATAATGATAGAACCACAGCATGAGTTTAACTGGACTCGACTGCAGGACATGCCGGTAGGGAAATGGGAACCATCCAGCCTGGTGCTGAATGGCAAGATGATTGTGTTGGGTGGTTACGAGAGTCTGATCAAATCCAGCAGGCGAGCTGACGTGTTCGACCCTGCAGATGGCGCCCAGGGTTCGTGGACACCATTGCAAGTGCTTCCCAGTGCAATTTCTCATGTCAACCTCGTGCCCGACGACAACGGATTTTGGTACGCGGGCGGAATGAAAGATAAACCGGGCCGTAAGATATTGGATCACATCATTGCCGAAGTCTGGAATTACGACCTGGATCAGGATCGGCTGACCATGGGACCGAGCTTGCCAAGCCGTCGTGGTGGTGGTGGCCTGGCGCGGATCGGCGACAACCTGCATTACATTTCGGGTCTGCAAGAGGATCGCGACACCGACTCAGAAGACCACTGGGTGCTCGACCTTGCGCAATGGAAGGCGACCGGCAGTGCGACCTGGAAATCCGCTGCACCCATTCCCCTGCCACGCAACCAGTTGGCCGTCGTTGTAATGAATGACAAGATTTATGCTATCGGCGGGCAATTCAATCACGATATCCGCCAGCTCAACCAAACCCAGGTGGACGTCTACGATCCGAAGTCCGATAGCTGGAGCCGAGGTCCAGAACTGCCGGTACGTCACTCACATTCCGAACACGCAACCATCGTACGTAACAATCGTATCTGGATGATCGGCGGACACCAGGAGCCTGAGATTGGTAAAACACGTTTCTGCCCGGATGTGCTAACGATGAAAGAAGGGGGAGAGTGGGAGTTGACCGCTGTTCTCCCGAAACCAACCTCCTCACCGGCTGCAGGCATCATTAACGACAAGCTATATGTTGCTGGGGGTTGGGATGGCCGCATGGACGGCAATAAGGGATGGCTCTCGTCTCCTGAAGTCTGGGTAGCAGATGTCCCGGAGTCACTGTAATACGACAGTACGTGTGTCCTGTCAGGATACCACTGGACGTTAACCTGTCTCTAATGACTCGTGAAAATCGAGGAAGGTTTGCAACGCCAGCGCAGGATATTCCCACATGCTGTTGTGGCCAACGTTTTCCAGCACCACTAGTTTTGCGTTAGGAGCGGTGGCAGCGATGACACGGCTTGAGACCAGGTTTGGATCATGGCTGCCGGTGCCAATCAGCACCGGTATGGTGAGCTTGTCGATTACCGCAGCCAGATCGAACTTCCCGTTCGCCTGGGTGGCCAGAACTGCGGCTTCCGCATCTTTGTGTTCAAAAAATCCCTCCGGAGGCCGTGGTGGTTTTTCGATCCCGAGTTTGCGTCTCTCTTGAGCGGCGATTTTTGATCCCGCCTGCTGCTGTGCCATGTCCGCCGGGTCTGTATTGGCAGCGTAAAGCGCGGCTGTTATCACCCGATCAGGACTTAGCGCGCAGAAGGCGAAGGCCTGCCGAGTGCCTCCAGACTGAGACCACACATGACAACGCTCAATGCCAAGGTGATCAAGCACCACGCAGGCATCCTCTGCATATTGCTCGAGGATGTATTGAGCAGGGTCTTCTGAAGGAGAACTCTGTCCGATACCGCGTACATCAATTCGTACCACGTGGAAATGCTCCGCAAGCAGTGGTACGAGATGATCCCACGATCGCAGCGTGCAGCGACCGGGGTGCCACAAAAGCAGTGCCGGCGAAGACTCCGAACCATCAACTTCCACATACAGTGTCGCACCGTCGACTTGCACTTCCATTGTTCACCTCACGAGTTATATAGGAACGCATGCATCAAATATAAGCGATGACCTCCGTCATGAGCCAATAGTAACTTTCGCTGTGAGCCTGTGTAAAATCTCATTCGAACAAGTTTCTACAGTTGAAAAACAGAACAAGGATTTATATGGATATTCTTTTCGTTTTCTCAGACCAACAACGATATTCCGCTCTAGGCGCCAACGGCAATACTGTGGTGCAAACAGCTAACCTCGACAAGACAAGACGCCTTCGAGTCAGGCAAACGCAGACCAAGGGGATTTCTTGAGGTTGGATTTCATCCCAACTGCGACCCATTTCCAGCAATATCTCCTCGGTACTTCGCTGCGGGTAGAATCTAGCCTGGAAGCGTTCGGCCCAGAAAGTCGTCGATCTCCGGTAACAGGACAGCCCACCACTTCTCGGCAGAATCGAGTTCTGCATCCATCAGTGATTCAATGTCCCGTAGAACAGCTCGATAGTCTGCTTTGGTTCTAATCGGTTTGATATCCATGGTTCGAGTCTCTTGCTAAATAGTTTGTGCATCAATTTCGTCGTAGTGCTTGTGGGTGCCAATAAAACAGACATAGACCACTGCGTCGTCATAGTTGGTCCACACCACCAACCGGTACTTGTTGCCTGCAATGTTGAACACTACGCGCCCGTCTTTGAGAATGCTTGCATTGCCAAAATCCTGCTTCACCTCCGTGGGGGCTGCCCAATTGGCTTTCAGTGTATGTCGGTACCAGGCCAACGTAGGGTCTTTCGCGTCCATGTATCGAAGATTTTCTGCCCAGAATGCTTTGAGTGTTAACAAGGCAATGATTCTCAGCTGGAAATATAGTCCCATATTGGGACTAGCGTCCAGTGAGTGGGGTTAGGACGAATAACCACCCTTTTTCCACTTTAAGAAAAGTACTCCCACCTCTACGGGTTGCCTACCCTCCATTTGGGCTGATTTAAACGTGCGTTGATCGGTGAGAAATGTGGCGATTCAGGCATCGAATCCAGACCCCGGCCGAACGCGACAGTCACCGGCGTGTCTCGATGCTCTTGAATTCAAAATAGTGTCATTGAATGGTCAGTCAGCACTGATGGCGGTGAGCGGATAGGTGTATCGACCGGCTGATCCAGCCCTAGGTGCTTCAATATCTTCTGGATGACATCAGGATCTTCAATCGACGCAATGATCCGGACAGGCCCGCCACACTTTTCACACTTCTCTATATCAATGGCAAAAACGCGCTTGAGACGCTGGGCCCATGTCATCGAGTAGGCCTTTGGTTTCGGGTTTTCCTGTTCTTCTATTGGCTTTTGTGGAGCGACGTCTTCACGCAGTTTGCTGTTGCATCCGCGAGCAGTATTTAGAGTTCTACGAGCGCCATGTTGGCAAGCAAAATCACGACGTTGAATTAGCCGAGCTTGTTTGGGCATTTTTGAAAGACAAGAATCGGTGAAGCGCTAGCAGCACCATTTGAGATGACCACTAAACAGAAGGTCACGGGAACGCCTCACCTGGTAATCCCTTAGCACCATCCTCGCTAATCACCGCCGTTTCGTCTGACATATCGCCATGATGATCCGTTAAAAGAGCAAACCGTTTGAAGATGCTATGAACCAGGATGAACTTATGGCGCCTTTATGGTCTCTATAACAATAGAGTATGCTTGACCTAGAATTACTTGCTAATGACAAATACTGGGTTACAAGACATGCGAAGCGACGCCGAACTGCTGGATCACATACTTGATCATATTGACAACAACACAACCGACCTCGGTGATGAAGAGTGGTACGAGCCTGTTGAGAATTACGCCTCTCAAACACGCTTCGATGCCGAGCGGCGGCTTATGCGACGATTACCAATTCCATTCTGCCCTGTTGCAGCGCTGCCGGAGCCAGGCTCCTACGTCGCGCGTAATTCCGCTGGCGTACCCATTGTTGTTGTTCGCGACCTGCAAGGCACCATCCGCGCCTTTCGTAATGCGTGCCGTCATCGTGGCATGCAATTGGCGGATGGCAGTGGTTGTACGAAAATCTTTCGTTGCAATTACCACGGTTGGGCGTATCGACTCGATGGCCGGCTAGAGTATGTGCCACATGAGCATGGTTTCCCTGACCTTGACAAAGACAGTAACGGTTTGGTGCCGGTGCATTCGGTTGATATCCAAGGTGGTTTGGTCTTTATCACGCAGGATGAACCCGTAGGTCCTGGCGCGTTGGAATCCCTGCCAAAACTTTTGACCGATGATCAGATTATTTTTGAGTCGAACGAAAAGGTCGAAGAAATCAATTGGAAATTAACGGCAGAGGGGACGCTGGAGGGTTATCACATCAAGCCCACACATCCAGAGTCTTTCTTTCCATATGGCTATGACAATCTAAACGTTGTTGAAATGCAGGGGCCAAATTCCCGCGTTTGCTATCCCTTTAGACGCATTGAAAAATTACGTGACGCACCTCGAGAGAATTTGTCACTTGATCGCATGGTTACATTAGTCAACCGTATATTCCCATTTACCTCGGTTACCCGTCTTGCCCAACACTACGGTGTGAGCTTTGCCGAACCTGAGTCGCCTACACGTACTCGATATTTTAATTATCGGCTAACGCTCCCGACGGTTGATGGCGGTGAACCCTCAGATGAAGCCTTAGCTCGGGCCAAGAAGGATGTTGCGTTTCTATCTGATACCGGCGATCAAGAAGATGCAAAAGTCGTTAGCGATATTCAGGCAGCAATTGGTTCTGGCGCAAATACCCACTATCGATTCGGGCGGTTTGAATCAGCGATCGGGCATCTGCATAAAAATTTGGCACTGTATTTAGCACGGTTGGACAAACTCGAAGGTAACGCTACTGACGGAGGCGCTAAAACTGAGCTATAGAGGACCGACCCAATCCCTTTATGCTCAGGACATCAAAGCCTAACGCACGATACATATCGAAACCTGCTGTTACTTAGCGCTGATTCCCAGCCGCTCGGCAACTTCGCTGAACGCATAACTGCGTTCAACAACCTGTGCCACAGCGTCCTGTTTGAATTCGTCCGTAAACCGTATTCCCTTGTTCATATCTGTCTCTCCTTGGTTCCAAAATTACCAAGCAAAGCGTCTACAAATCTAGGGGCTTGCCAGAGCTGTCTAGCGCATCACTGCTTGTCTCAAGCACCTGCGAGCTACTGCATCATTTCAAAAGCAAGCACGCGGTCCTTGAGACTGACAATGTGGTCGATGTTGATGAGGTCACAGGTTTTGTTGGTGTAGAAGCCTATGGAGGTGTTGGGTTTGTAGCTGTCGAGGTTAAAGTCAGAAGGATTGTAGCCTTCTGCATAGGTGGCAGAGGCTACATAAAGAAGTATCAAAGCTAACGGTAGTTTAAAATCAGTCCGTCACACGATGAGCTAATCCTGCTTAAACTGTCAGCCTAAGTTGTTACTTAGGCAAAATAACTGCATCAATCACATGAATTACACCATTACTAGCTTTTATATCGGTTGCTAACAACCTGTGCACCGTCTACATAGACTTTACCATCTTTCACTTCAATGCTGACGGCCTGACCTTGTACCGTTTCTGCACTAGATAACTTAACTACATCTGCTGCCATTACTTTACCCTGCAACTACGTGGTAAGTAAGTACATTTGCTAGCGCTGCTTTATCAGCCAATAAAGCGTTTAATGTGTCTGTTGGCACTTTTGCAAAAGCTGCATCTGTTGGAGCGAAGACTGTAAATGGCCCTTCTCCTTTTAGTGTTTCAACTAAACCTGCTGCTTTCACTGCAGTCACTAGCGTATTGAAATCACCCGCTGCTACCGCAGTATCAACGATATCTTTTTTCATACCATGATGACCTGCCGCAGCAAACATAGATAATGCTAAGGTAAATAAGCCGATGGTCATTGCCTGTGTTATTTTATACATATACTAATAGCCTCATATAATTTGATGATATTGATAAATCCTTAATTGTTACGCTTGCTTTGTAAAATTAGATCTAACGAGTGCCCTAAAGATATACGCGATGAACTAAGCTGACCTTTTCCCCAAAATCACTTTCTAATGTGTCTCCACAGCAACAACTAATAATTTAGGCATGCTGATACCCCCCGTGGGTGCTGTTGGGGGTGAGAAGTTTGTGAGGATTATTTTACGGCTAGGTTTGAGGTATTTTGATGATGTCGAAAAGGGACAGGTTTGTCCTTAAAATAGTCCCTTTTTTCTCCCTTTAATTTCTTGACTGTTCTGAAACAAAACATAAACCATATAAATGATTGATTTATTCAAATATTTTGGTAGCTACGGGTGGACTTGAACCACCGACCCCAGCATTATGAATGCTGTGCTCTAACCAGCTGAGCTACGTAGCCATAGACATTAATCGGTAATTCTTGCCGACCATTTTGGAGGCGAGAAGTTACACTTGCCACGGCGCTTAGTCAAGTCTGATCGACACCTTTTTCGGTTAATTCGTTGCTCTCATAAACCGAGTACAATAGAATCAGAAAAATCGGAACCATTGCCGGCAAAACGCCATTAAAGAATAAGTCCCAGGTTGCGGTGTAATCCGGCGCGCCGGCGAAGGGTAGGATTAACCCCGACGCGAGTGCTGCAACCTGCAAGCCCTGCCGCAAGAGCCCGATCGAAAGCCAAGCATTCAATACGTTCATCAAACGTTAAACCGAAAATGCATCACATCGCCATCACGGACAGAATACGTTTTTCCTTCGGCACGCATTTTACCAGCTTCCTTCGCAGGCCTCGCCTCGACCGGCAATAAAATCATCAAACGCCGTGACTTCCGCCCGAATGAACCCTTTTTCAAAGTCGGTGTGGATCACCGCGGCCGCCTTGGGTGCCGTCGCTTTTTGTCGCACGGTCCAGGCACGAACTTCCTTTGGGCCTGCTGTGAAGAAGGTCTGTAGACCGAGCAAGCGATAGCCAGCTCGAATCACCCGGTCGAGCCCGGGCTCGGTCATGCCCAAATCTGATAGGAACTCCATTTTTTCGTCGTCCTCTAGCTCGGCAATCTCCGCCTCGAGCTTATTGCAGATCACAACGACCTCAGCCCCCTCACTGCTGGCAATCGCCTCTACTGCCGTCAACAAAGGGTTATCCGCAAACCCAACCTCATCAACATTGGCGATATACAGTACTTTCTTCATGGTCAACAAATGTAAGTGCTGCACCAAAATCGCCTGGTCATCATCGAGCGTGAAGGTTCTGGCAGGTTGGCCCACATTCACATGCTCAAGCAGGTCCTGATAAACCTTCATTTCAACCAGCGCTTCTTTGTTGCCGCTCTTTGCAATCCGCTGAACCCGCGAGATGGCCTTCTCGATGGTATCGAGATCTGCCAGCTGCAATTCGGTATTAATAATTTCGATGTCGCGCGCGGGATCAATCGTCGACGAGACATGGGTGACATTTTCATCTTCAAAACACCGAACAACATGGGCAATGGCATCAGTTTCCCGAATATTGGCTAAAAATTGATTACCTAACCCTTCACCCTTGGAGGCCCCTTCAACCAGACCCGCAATATCGACAAATTCCATCGATGTTGGAATCACTTTTTGGGGTTTGACCAATTCAGCGATGGCGTCCAGGCGGGGATCCGGCATCGCGACCACGCCGGAATTTGGCTCAATGGTGCAAAACGGAAAATTTTCAGCGGCAATGCCCGCCTTAGTCAGCGCGTTAAACAACGTTGACTTACCCACATTCGGCAAACCGACAATACCGCAATTAAACCCCATACCCGCCTCCCAACACGCTCAAATTAGTCACCCTTTTTCCAACCGAGTATGCAGCGCCAACATGGCTGACTCCCACGCACCCGAAACCATGTCTGGTAACACCGCTAAGCTGCGATGAAGGGCCTCATCAATGTCGGCGCGCTCGTTTTTGCCCGGCGCCTTCAAGACATAATTAGTCACCCCGCCCGCCGCCGACGGGCGCCCAATCCCGACGCGGAGACGATGGTAACCCTGAAACCCAGATAGAGATCGTGAAATGTCTTTTAGGCCATTATGGCCGGCAAGACCGCCACCGTTTTTGATTCGCGCAACCCCAGGTTCAAGATCAAGTTCATCATGTGCCACCAAAACCTTTTCCGGGTCGATCTGGTAAAAATTAATCAAAGCCGCAGCCGAACGGCCGCTATCATTCATATAGGTGCTCGGCGCCAAAAGCCTTACCGATGCGCCCGCCACTGAAACCGTCGCAACCGCACCCATAAACTTTTTCTCGGGCTTAAATACACCACCGAATTCACGCGCAACCGCATCCAGAAACCAAACACCCGCGTTGTGGCGGGTGTTGGTGTACTGCTCGCCTGGATTTCCCAAGCCAATAATGAGCTGGACCGACATAGACCGGACCTCTGGACTCGAATTTATTCTTCAGCAGCAGGCGCGTCATCAGATTCAGCGTCAGCTTCAGCTTCATCGGCTGCTTTCTCTGCTTCTGCACGCTTGTTGATATTGACCGAAACAACCACCTGATCGTAATCAGACCCTTGCGCAAGCGCAGGAATGACAACCCCTTCTGGCAGTTGAATATCAGACATGTGCAGGGCTTCCCCTATCTCCATCGTCTCGAGGTCGACTTCAATATACTCAGGCAAGTTGCCGGGTAAACAGCTGATGGTGATCTGGGTCATATTGTGTGAAATCTGACCGCCGCCCGTTTTAACGCCGACGCAAGCTTCTTCATTCAAAAAGTGGAACGGCACCTCAACAGTAATCGCCTGATCCAAAAGAATGCGCTGAAAATCAGCATGCATAATCCGACTTTTAGACGGGTGTCGTTGCAGATCTTTGATGATTGCACTTTGCTGTTCACCGCCAACGTTAATCGTCAGAATGTGTGAAAAGAATGCCTCGTTCTCCAGGCGCTTTCTCCAGATCTTTGTGCGAGATCAGATGACGGTTGAGGATCTTTAGCTCCGCCGTAAATGATAGCCGGGATCAGGTCAGCTAAACGACGTAGGCGGCGGCTCGCACCTTTCCCTAAATCAGCTCTTGTTTCGGCATTTAGCTCGAATTCAGCTGCCATGTTACTCTCCTTGGTCTATCCAGATTGCGCTGCGACCACGCCGTCCGGGGGTCATCCCTGCTGATGCAGGGCGTTTAAAAAAGCGCCGACTGAATGCGTTTTGCAAACAGAGCGCTTAATGATTCTTCGTTACTAATTCGCCGAATGGACTCGGCTAACTCTTCCGCAATGCTCAATTGTCGAATCTTTGTCAAAGACTGCGCTTCTTGACTCAGCGGAATCGTGTCGGTAACCACCAGCTCATCCAACTCGGACGCACGAATATTATCGATCGCCTTGCCCGATAACACCGCATGGGTACAATAAGCGACCACTTTGACCGCGCCTTCCGACTTCAAAGCAGAAGCTGCGGCGCACAGAGTGCCGGCGGTATCCACAATATCGTCCACTAAAATACAGGTACGACCTTTGACATCACCGATAATGTGCATCACTTCGGATTTATTTGCTTCCGGTCGACGTTTATCGATGATTGCCAGGTCCGAGTCATTCAACTGTTTGGCAATGGCCCTCGCTCGAACCACACCGCCCACATCCGGCGACACAATCATCACATCGCCATAGGCGCCCGCATCAATGCGGCGCTCGATGTCGACCAGCAACACCGGCGTGGCATAAATATTGTCAACCGGAACATTAAAAAAACCTTGTATCTGATCAGCATGTAAATCCATGGTGATCACTCTGGTTGCTCCTGCTGTTTCAAGCATTTTAGCAACTAACCTTCGCGGTAATTGGCACTCTTGCAGATCGAACCCTTCGGTCCTGACGGGCATAACCGAAGTAAGGAATGACGGCTGTAATTCTTCCTGCGGATGCCCGATGCAGGCAATCCACCATGACAAACAAGCTCCATTAGGTTGTCATTGGTGGGGGCGCAGGTTGATTGCAGGACAAAAACATCCTTACCGCGCACGTTTTCATTCAGCTCAACTGTTGTTTCGCCATCGCTGAACTTGCCAACATCCGCTTTTCCGAGTGCCAGCGTAAGTTGCTGAGAAGCTGAGCCCGCAAATATTCCAACTGTTGGCTTATTTATCATAGTTGTTCAAAATGGCTGGGGTGGCAGGACTCGAACCTGCGCATGCAAGGATCAAAACCTTGTGCCTTACCAACTTGGCGACACCCCAATTCGAAACACTCGCCGATGATCCCTAACTTGCTGTTTTAGGATCAACTTTAAACTTTTTTCATGATTCGACCGAGCGCCACTGGCAATCGATCAATTTTCCTTGTCTAGCTCGCTAATCTGCCGCTGGAGACTTTTGATCCCTCCGGCGGCCACCTTAAATCCCTGCCATTGTGTCGGCATCAAGGCAACTAACGCCTGAGCTTCGGCTTGCGATGCGACTTCCAAAAACACCGCACTTCCTGAGCCAGACATTTTAGCAGCGCCTTGACTGCTTAACCAGTTTTTTAACTGTCCAACTTCTGGATATCGCCGAATCGCGACACCTTCAAGGTCGTTACGCCATTGCTTGGAATGCACGGACCCCAGAAAGCGCGCTATTGTGCTCGGCTCAGCGTCGCGTGTCAAATCAGGGTCCGTGAAAATCTCGGCCGTGGGGATCACAACGCGTGGATAGCCCACAACATACCAAGACTCAGGCAGGCTAAGCGGTTCAATGTGTTCTCCCAGACCGGAAACCCAAGCATCACCGCCCTGAATGAAAAACGGAATGTCCGCCCCCAAGTCTGCGCCAATGCGCTGCAATTGAGCCTTTGAGAAGTCGAGGGACCAAAGATGGTTCAGCCCGACCAAAACCGCGGCCGCATCACTGCTACCCCCGCCTAACCCCGCGCCCACCGGAATCTGTTTTTCCAGGGTCAACTGCGCGCCAAAGCGGGTGCCAGATCGTTGCTGTAACAACTCAGCGGCTCGCAAAACCAGATTATCTTGCGGATCACCTAGGTCAGTATCACAGGTGAGCGTCAACGCTTGACTGCCTGAAAGACAGGCCAAATGAAGCGCATCAAACAAGCTAATGCACCGAAAGGCCGACTGCAGGTCATGATACCCATCGGGCCTTTGTCCCAGGACATGCAAGAATAAGTTGAGCTTCGCCGGCGCAAGCAGCGACAGCGTCTGCGCTACTGCCATAGTTTGATCCCCAAGATCACTTTGGTTTCACCTTTGACCGCCTCGATACGCCTTGGGCGCCCCAAAGCGTCATCCTGTGACACCGCTATGCGCCAACCGAGTTGCTCAAAACCGGTTGCCGTGCGCTGCGACCGATACCGGCTATGGGGTTGACCTAACATCCAAGCCGGCACCACCGATAGCGGCACATCCAGCCCCGTCGCATCAAAGAAGGCGGCTTGAAGCGCCTTGCGGTTCATTTCAATTTGATCAACCAAACCACGCTGCACTGTCCCCTTAAAATAAAGCACTTCAATGGCGCCCAAGCCAAATGCCCCACTAATGTTGAGCCGTTGTTGCGCTGCATCAACTTGCTCTAGAGAAAAGTTAGGATTGATCGACAGACCGGTAACCGAGAGCCGCCCCTTGACCAGAACAGGTTCAAGTCCTGCTGGGCTCATCAAGGGCGCTCGAGTTTGGCATCCCGCAAGCAGCAGCAAACTCACAAGCAGCCCAACCTTCAGCTCTCGAAAAGGTCTAAGAGCCAAGGAAGCGCTTTACGACCGATTGCAAGAAAGCGCTGTCTGGGGTCTCGGATAGCGCCTCTTTCCAAACCCTTTTCGCCCGTCGCGTCTTGCCGGATTGCCACAAAACCTCGCCAAGGTGTGCCGCAACTTCATCGTTTGGGAAACGTTCAAGTGCTTGCTCAAGATAACTGATCGACTCTTCAAACCGATTGAGGCGATACAGGACCCAGCCCATACTGTCGATAAAGGCCGGTTCTTCTGGCTTCAACTCAAGCGCCCGCGCGATCAAGGTATAAGCCTCGTCGTATCGATCTGTTTGATCCGCCAGGGTATACCCCAGCGCATTCATCGCATCGGCGTTATCCGGGTCCAAGGCCAAAACTTGCTTTAAGTCTCGCTCCAGAATGTCCAGGCGATCATACTTCTGCCCGCTCATCGCTCTAAAATAAAGCAACGGGATATCACCGCCTTGGGACTCGATGGCGAGGTCCAAGTGTTCAAAAAGCGCCTCCTTCGCATCAACCCTGGACAAAAGCTGTCCCTCGATTAGATCAAATTGCGGCCGCAGCGCTTTGTGCGCGATCTTTTTCTGCGCCAAATAAGTTCTCGCATCCTCCAGACCCTGATTAACACTGATCAGCTCGACGATGCGTCCTTGCGCGGATAAATATTCATAACCCCCGGCCACTTTGGCAAACTCGCGCAGCGCTAAGGCCACATCGCCGGTCTTTTCAGCCACCAGGCCAAGATAATATTGCGCCTGGCTCACCCTTTGATCCGTTCTGACAAGCCGCCCAAGGTGCTTTCTGGCTTGATCGAGGTCATCCTGCTCGATACTGAGCATCGCTAAGGCAAACAAAATCTCACCATCCTCTGGGCGAATTTCATGGAGCGCCTGGTACTGCACCCGGGCTTCAGGCAAGGCTTGCGCCTCAAACAACAACCGCGCCAACAACAACCGAAGCCTCGGCTGATCCGGGTCCATCGCTAACTGATCGGTTAAAAGCGATCGGGCAGCCGGCTTTTGGTTCAAATCCGACAGCAGATTGGCTTTTAAAATAATGAAATTGAGCTCGGTGGGCTTTAACCCTAACAGGACATCTGCCGTATCAAGCGCCGCTTGACCGTCCCCAAGGGCTTCGAGAATCGCCGCTTTTGAGAAAAGAATTTGCGGCTCGTTAGGATTCACCCGCAACATATCATCAAGACCGGCAAGCAACGCCCTCTGATCTTCTGTCGTCATTCGCCCAACTCGATAGGCAAAGTAGTCAAACTGCGCCTCACCGCCGAGGCGGTCAATGGCCCGCATCGTCTCAAAAGCCTCAACATATAAGGCGCGTTTAACCAACTGATCCGCCAGAAACTGATGCGCCTCTAAAGAACCTGCGTCCGCTTGCACCCAAAGTGACGCAGCCCGATACAGCTTGTCATCCGCTTTCATATAAGCTGCAAGCCGCGTAACCCGAGCAGCAACCCCGGGGTCCAGGGTCTTCTCCGCCTCTATCAGGTATTGATCTAGGGCATACTGATAATCACCTCGGTAGCCTGCAACCTCGGCCGTGAGTAACGCCAGCAAGGTGCCTTCTGGAAAGGCCAGGACTTCTGGCTCGGGCGCCAGGTCAATCGCAACTTGGGTCGACGCCTCAACCTCAGCCAGCACCGGTTCAGCCGGATCAATCGACTGGTTTGCGCACCCGACCATGAAGCCAAGGCACGCGAGCATCATGAACGCGCCTCGAGCTAAAACTCGCTGCGCGCGCCCGATTGCGGTTTTGAAGTGGTTATTGATATTAAAACCCTCTAAGCCAAATGGTCGACGCATGCCTTCTGTGACGCCGGCGCCGGCTAAACCTAAAAAACGGCAACTGATTTTCCCAACGAACCCACGTACAATAGCCCAAGTCCGGCGAAGGATGTCCTCCGGTTTTCATTCTAATTTTACGAGAGAACAAAGTCATCCGATTTGGAATCGACTAAATTAAACCATGAAACTTCTACTGCTCGGTATTAACCACGAAACAGCGCCGCTTGCAGTCAGAGAGCAGGTCACGTTTTCTGCGGGCGCCATTGCACCCGCCTTGCAACAAATGTGTCACGATATCGGCCTGAGTGAAGCACTCATTCTTTCAACCTGCAATCGAACAGAAATGGTGGCTGTCGGGCACCCCCAGGACCTCACTCGACTCGGTGATTGGCTGGCAACCTATCACAACCTAGAATCAACGCTGTTACAGGACAGCCTCTATAGCCATGTAGCAGACGACGCAGCCAAACATCTCATGCGGGTCACCAGCGGTCTTGATTCGATGGTATTGGGTGAACCTCAAATCACGGGCCAGGTCAAAGCCGCCTTTGCTGAGGCGACCGCCGCGGGCACGGTGGGCGCGACGCTACACCGTTTATTCCAACAGATTTTTCAGGTTGCGAAACAAGTTCGAACAGACACCGCTATCGGGCAGCATTTAATCTCAACGCCCGCCGCCGCCATAAAACTCGCTAAAAACTTATTCACCAACCTCTCGGACTGCCGCTGTTTGCTTGTTGGGGTTGGCGATATGATTGAGCTCGCGGCGAAACAGCTGATGGATGCCGGGGTCAAGCAGATTACCATCGCCAATCGAACCAAGGCCAATGCAACCAGCCTGGCCGAATTCTGTCAGGGTGATATTTTGTTGTCTGATATTCCTGACGTTCTGCACCGGTCAGATATCGTAATATCTTCGACCGCCAGCCAGCTGCCTATCTTGGGTAAAGGCGCCGTGGAAGCGGCGCTTAAAAAACGTAAGCACAAGCCAATGTTTATGGTGGATATTGCCGTCCCCAGAGATATCGAGCCCGAGATCACAACCCTTCGGGATGTCTATCTTTACAGCCTGGATGACTTGCAAACCATCGTCTCTGAAAATATGGACCTCAGGCGGTCAGCCGCTGGCGCCGCCGAAGCCATTGTCCGTGACGCAGCGATTGCCTATGAGCAGGGTGAAAAAACACGGGCGGGACAAGACCTCGTTGTGCGCTATCGCAAACAGCTTGAGACCATCAAAGACGCCGAATTAGCCAAAGCCCTTGCGAGAGCAAAACAAGGGGATGACATCGACGTCCTCCTAAAAACCTTCGCAACGCAACTCACACAAAAACTTGCCCATACCCCAAGCGTTGGCCTGAAATCGCTCATTCTTGACGGCGATGTGACCGCAATCGATCAGGCCAAAGCGCTGCTTGGTTTAAACCAGGATGACACCCCTTAATGAAAGCTTCGATTCAAACCAAACTCAGCCAAATCCAAGAACGTTTCGAAGAATTGTCCGCGCTACTCAGCGATGCCGCCGTCATTAATAATCAGGACCGCTTTCGCGCCTACTCCCAAGAATACGCTGAACTCGAACCGGTGGTGGTGCAATTCAGAAAACACCAGGAAACCACCGACGCGCAGGTTGATACCGAAATAATGCTGAACGATGCCGACGAAGAGCTTAAAGCCCTTGCTCGGGAGGAACTGGACGTGTTGCTTGCAACCCAGAGCGCGCTCGAAAGCGAACTGCAAATATTACTATTGCCGAAAGACCCGAATGACGCGAGTAACGTGTTTATCGAAATACGGGCCGGCACCGGCGGTGATGAAGCGGCCATATTCGCCGGAGACCTTCTCAAAATGTACCTGCGCTATGCGGAAACCAAACGCTGGAAGACCGAGGTCATCAGCCAGCGGGAGGGAGAACACGGGGGCTATAAGGAAGTCATCGTCCGATTCGAGGGCGCCCAAGTGTACGGGCAATTAAAATTCGAATCTGGCGCGCACCGCGTGCAGCGTGTCCCGCAAACCGAATCACAAGGCAGAATTCATACGTCCGCTTGCACGGTTGCGGTCCTGCCCGAGATTGAGGCCATCGACGGCATTGAAATTGCAAAGAATGATCTTCGCGTTGACACCTATCGAGCCAGTGGCGCGGGCGGACAGCACGTCAACAAAACCGACTCAGCGGTTAGACTGACTCACCTGCCCACCGGCATCGTTGTCGAATGCCAAGATGAACGATCGCAACACAAAAATCGCGCGCGGGCGATGAGCCTGCTACAAGCGAAGCTACTCGACAAGGCGCAAAGTGAACAGAGCCAAGAGCAAGCGCAGCAGCGTAAGTCCCTCGTTGGCAGTGGCGATCGTTCAGAAAAAATAAGAACCTATAATTATCCTGACGGCCGGGTTACCGATCACCGAATCAATTTAACGCTCCATCGCTTGCCCCAAATTATTGCCGGCGAACTCGATGGCCTCATCGAACCGCTCAGAAGCGAGCACCAAGCCGATTTACTGTCCTCCCTTGGTCTGGATCAAAACTAGCATGTCTAAATCCATCGGGGACGCCCTGACGATCGCCAGTGCGGCGCTTGGCAACGACCCCAGTGACCGCCGCGATGCAGCGTTATTGCTCGGCCATGCAACCGGCCTAAGCCATAGTCAACTTATCGCCCGTCCCGAAACATTGATTTGCGCCCAACAACACAAACAGCTTCAAGAACTGATCGAACAACGCCGACTGGGGCAGCCCATGGCGTATCTGTTGGGGACCAAGGCCTTCTGGGATCTCGATTTTAAGGTGACCCCGGATACCTTAATACCGCGACCTGAAACCGAATTATTAATCGAAATCATCCTCAGCCAGCCGCACACCGGGCCCAAAACGCTCATCGATCTGGGGACCGGTTCTGGCATCATTGCCGCAACCATTGCGCAAGCTCGGCCAGACTGGTCGGTGATCGCAACCGATGAATCATTTGACGCCCTTCGCGTTGCGCAACACAATGGCGCAGGCATGCGCAATCTCAATTTTGTCGCCGGCAATTGGCTAACCTGCTTTGGTGGCGTTACCTTCGATATTATTGTTGCAAACCCACCCTATATCGACGCCCTGGATGCACACCTTCCAGCACTTGTTTACGAGCCAAGATCAGCGCTCGTCTCGGAAGACGATGGGTTCAGGGACCTAAAGGGCATCATCCATCAAAGCACCGCCCTGTTAGCTGACAGTGGCTACCTGCTGCTCGAGCACGGCTATACCCAACAAGCCGCCGTCACGCGCGAGATGGCCCTTGCGGGTTATGAATCGACCGCCTATTCGGATCTTGCTGACAACCCTCGCGCGGTCATGGGATATCGAAAGGAGGCATCATGAACGATGCAGACCTGTTGCGTTACAGTCGGCACATCCTACTGCCCGAGGTTGACCTCGAAGGCCAGGAAAAACTGCTCAAAGCCAAGGTGGCCATCATTGGTTTGGGCGGATTGGGTAGCCCCGTTGCCTTGTACCTTGCGGCCTCCGGGATTGGGGAGATCACTCTGGTTGACGATGACCGGGTGGATCTTGGCAACCTGCAACGCCAAATTGTTCACGCCGAGGCGGATCTAGGTCAAAACAAGGTTGATTCTGCGGCCAGGGCCCTGTCACAAATCAACAGCACGCTCAAGATAACCCCCCTCGCGCAACGACTCACGGGCGATGCGCTCGATGATTTAGTCGATGGCGTCGATGCCGTGGTGGATTGCACCGATAATTTCGAAACCCGTCTCGAGATTAACCGAGCCTGTGTGCAGGGCCAAAAACCCTTGATTTCAGGCGCTGCGATTCGGCTTGAAGGGCAGTTGCTGACGGTCGACCCTAATGTTCCAAACGGCCCGTGTTACCAATGCCTCTATGGCAAGGATGCCGCAGTCCAACAGGATTGCGCCACCACCGGCGTGATCGCACCGATCGTCGGGGTTATCGGCAGTCTGCTTGCTCTGGAGGCCTTGAGGGTCCTGCTGGGGATCGCGCAGGACCATACGGGTCAACTCACAACCTTCGACGGCCGGACCAACCGCTGGCATCAGTTTAAGTTTAAGAAAAGAGTCGATTGCCCTATTTGCGCAACGCCAAGTGCGCCTTAGCCTGCTGATCCGCTTGATAGGAGGAGCGAACCAAGGGACCACTCGCAACCTGTGAGAACCCCATGGCGCGTGCGGTCTCGGCTAAGGCATCAAACTCATCAGGGTGGACGAAACGCTCAACTTTCAGATGGTCACGACTTGGTTGCAAATACTGACCCAGCGTCAACATATCAATATTATGATCACGCATATCTTGCATCACCACTTTGACTTCATCGATTGTTTCACCCAGGCCCAGCATCAAACCAGACTTGGTTCTCACGTTTGGCTTAACTTGTTTGTATCGTTTTAGCAGATCCAGCGACCACATATAATCGGCGCCAGGACGCGCCTTCTTATAGAGTCTTGGTACCGTTTCTAAATTGTGATTGAAGACATCCGGGGGCTCCGCCGCAAGGATTTCGAGCGCAATGTCCATGCGACCACGAAAGTCGGGCACTAACACTTCAACTTGTGTATTGGGGTTCAACAATCGTAAGTAACGGATGCACTCTGCAAAATGCGCCGCACCGCTATCTTTCAAATCATCTCGATCGACAGACGTCACAACAACATACTTCAACGCCATCTCAGCAACGGCTTCCGCAAGTTGACGGGGTTCATCAGTATCCAAAGGATTAGGCTTACCGTGCGAGACATCACAAAAAGGGCAACGACGCGTACAAATTTCACCCATGATCATGAATGTTGCCGTACCGTGCGTAAAGCACTCGGACAGGTTCGGACAACTGGCCTCCTCACAGACCGATGCCAGCTTTCGCGTTCTGAGAATACCTTTAATCCGGTCTACTTCTGGGTTTGCGGTCAATCGAATTCTGATCCAATCCGGCTTGCGCAACAGCGTATCGCTCGGGATCACCTTAACCGGGATTCTCCGAACCTTCTCCTGGCCCCGAAGCTTTTCCCCTTGAATAAGACGGTTTCTTTTATCAACCACTACAATACTGCTCCTTGTGCAGAACGACTGCTATCGCCTTGATCTTTACCCGCCTTCAGCCGGCAGATCAGCGCCTGGGTCAAGCCCACTTCAACTTCGGCAAGCGTGCAATCCACACCTTGCCGCTTCAAATCTGTCATCTCGAGTCCTTCGTATCCGCAAGGATTAATGCCCTTAAACGGCGCTAAATCCATTGCCACATTAAAGCTAAGCCCATGGTAGCTATACCCCCTGGTAATTCTAAGGCCCAGCGCTGCGATTTTCTGCTGTTGTACGTAAACACCGGGCGCTCCGCTTTGTGTTTCTGCCTGAACGCCCAAATCTCTTAAGTAGTCGAGCACGGACTGCTCAATGCTGGTGACCAGTGATTTAACCGTTAGATTGAGCCGCCTAATATTCAGCAAGGTATAAATCACAACCTGACCTGGCCCATGAAAGGTGACCTGGCCGCCACGATCAGACTGCACCAGCGGAATCACCCCCGCATCCAGTACATGTTCCGTTTTCCCAGTTTGCCCCAATGTAAATACAGGCGGATGCCCAACAACCCATAGCTCATCTGGATCCTCGGGCCCTCGGTTACGTGTAAATTGTTGCTGGGCCGCTAAAACGTTTTCGTAAGCCTCAATGCCCAAATATTTAACGACGAAGCCCTGCTCCCTCAACAGTTTCATTTAAAGCACCATCTTCAAGCCAGGCACTTTTTTTAACCGCTCAAATAACCTCACCAATTGGTCTGCACCGGTTGCGAAAAACTGCACCTTGATCGATTCATAATTACCACCCGTGCTCGGCCGAAAGGCAATTTTTTGATCCGTTAGGCTCGGGTCGAAGGTTTTGACAATCGCGATGACTTCTTCCCGAAACGCTCGATTCGACAAGCCAATGACTTTGATGGGGTAATCACATGGGAACTCGATTCGAGGCGGATCTTCCATACATTAAAGGGCCAGTGGGTCGCCTGAAAATAACGATAAGAAAAACAGGCTGGCCTCATCGATCAGGCTTGATACGAAACCCGCCTCATCCACCGCATTTAAGGCCACCACCGGTCGCTCAAGGAGTGTTTCCCCCTCAAGCGAAATCCTCAGCAACCCGAGTGTTTGGCCTTGGCTCACCGGCGCTTTAATCACAGGGTCCAAAGTTACCTCAGCCGATAGTGCAGCCCGTGCGCCACTCGGAATTGTTAACTGGGCAGGCGCCTCGATCCCAACATCGAGCGACTCATGTAACCCACCCCAAACTTTAACCCGTCTCAGGCTCTCAAAGCCGTCATAAAGTTTGACCGACTCAAAATATCGAAACCCGTAATTGATCAATTTCTGTGACTCGGTTGACCGCGCACGCTCTGAGGTTGCCCCCATCACGACCGACACCAGGCGCATGCCCGCCTTCTCAGCCGAGGCCACCAAACAGAACCCAGCGGCATCCGTATGACCGGTTTTCATGCCATCAATCGCATCATCTCGCCACAGCAAGCTATTTCGATTGGCTTGCCGGATATCGTTATAGGAGAAATACTTCTCTTTGTAAATTTTATAATGCGCCGGATAATCTCGAATGAGCGCCCGTGCCAAAAGCGATAAATCCTTTGCCGTGGTGTAGTGGTCTTCGTCCGGCAAGCCCGTTGCATTCTTAAAGTGAGTACGCGTCATACCCAGCTTTTGTGCCACCTGATTCATGATGTCCGCAAAGGCTTGCTCGTCGCCTGCGATAAACTCGGCCATGGCAACACTGGCATCATTGCCCGATTGAATCACAATCCCTCGGATTAAGTCGGAAACCTTAACCTGTGTACCCTCACGGATAAACATCCGTGAGCCTTCCATCTTCCAGGCTTTGACGCTGATTGGCACTAAATCCTCTAAGCTGATCCGGCCTTGTTCAACCTCTGATGCAATGATGTAGCTGGTCATGATTTTTGTAAGACTCGCAGGCGGCAGCCTCATCTCAGCATTCTCTTCAACGATCACGGTGCCGGTCGCCGCATCCAGCAAGATATGTCCTTCGGTCGCCAGTTGCGGCGGCGCGGGAATCATCCTAGGCGCTGCGATCGCCGCGTGAAACAACGCGATACTGAGGAGGAAAAGCAGGCTTCGCATGATGGTTTTGGTCCTTCCGTGCTGGGATAACAATGAATGTTCTACTTTAACGCGTCGAGGGCGAGCACGCTAATTGGCGACGACTTTGACCGGTTTCGCGAGTCCCATTTGAACCAAAATCCGAGTCACTGCGGCCTCACTCTTGGTATTTTGAATCGGTCCAATCCAAACCTTGTGCAAAACGCTGTCTTTTTCAAACTCACTCTCAAGCACACGGACTACTGCCTTCAAGCGCTGGAGCATTAAATTGGCCTCAATATCACTTTTTAGATTCTGAGCGCTCGCAACCGATTGAAAGGCCCCGGCCTGTAAATAAATTTTCGGTCTCGCTTGCTTCTGCTTCGGGGCCTTTTCCGGATAATTGACCGCATCGATGGCCTCAACGACCACCGGCGCAGTACCTTGAGACGAGAACCCCAAGGCTTTTGCGGCCGCGAAGGACAAATCAATAATCCGGTCATCATGAAAGGGACCTCGATCATTAACCCGAATCTCAATTTTTTTGCCATTATCGAGGTTCGTCACCCGCACCATTGTAGGGATGGGTAGCGACTTATGTGCGGCGGACGCAGTATACATATCAAAAATTTCGCCATTAGACGTTTTTCGACCCTGGAATTTCTGACCGTACCAGGACGCAATCCCGACCTCGACGTAGCCAAGGCTGGACTTTTTGACCTCATAGCGATCACCAAAGACCTCGTAAGTGCTATTCCAAGGCGGTCTAACCCCATCATCGGATGATGCAAAGCTCAATGCCTCATCACCGAGGTGCTGGCTCTCGGCATCAACTTCATCGTCACTTAAGGGGTCAACCGATGGGCTTTCCTCATCCGTCGCCGCTTCAGCGGTAATCGACACATCATCGTCTGTTGGGGGCTCACTCTGAGCGTCGGGATCCTCGCCTGCGCCTGCCAACACCGAATCCATTGCGTTCAAGACGTTTTCAACCATCCCCGACGCCATTTGGCGACCGTCCGACTGGCAGCTGGTCAGCGACCCAATCGTCAATAGGTATAAGCCACTAAACACCCACCGGCATAGCACGGATCTTTGACCGTGGGTCATAAGGCTGCCGCCTTGAGTTGCTCACTTAACTGAAACACCGCCATGGCGTAGAGCCGACTGTGGTTGTAGCGTGTAATCGCGTAAAAATTCTGAAATCCAAGCCAGGTTTCTGCCCCGGCTTTACCCTCATAATATAACGGCACGGCTTTAAGCGCCGGCCATTGCTGCAACGGTTCATCGAGCGCGACCCCGACATTGGTCAGTTCCGAAAGAGACAGAAAAGGCTTTAACTGTTGATTAAAAAAATCGTCCGGCAGCGCCGCGGACGCGGTCATCGGCGCAAGGATGGGTTCGTTTTTTTGCCAGCCATGAACGGCCAGATAATTTGCGATGCTGGCGACCGCATCCACCGGTTCGTTCCAGATATCGATAAAGGCATCGCCATTAAAATCAACCGCATAGGCCCGATAACTACTGGGAATAAACTGGCCATATCCCATCGCGCCGGCGTAGGATCCTAAAAGCGCGGCAACGGGCTTTTGCTGTTCACGTGCCAGCAGAAACAATTCGCGCAACTCTTTACGAAAAAACCCTGACCGGGGTGGATAATCGAACGCAAGGGTCGATAAGGCGTCAATCACGCGATAACGTCCCTTGTTTCGACCGTAGGACGTCTCGACGCCTAAAATTGCGAGAATGACCCAGCGATCAACTCCCCACTTCGCCTCCGCTCGGTCAAAACTGTCTCGGTATTGTTGCTCAAAGGCTTTCCCCTGATCGACCCGAGTCTTGGTTAGAAAAATATCCTGATAACTTGCCCAAGTCATAACCCGTTCAGCCGGTCTTGAAATGGCATCAATGATGGTCTGCTTATAGGTTGCCTGCTCAAACGCGTGCAGGAGCTCAGATTCTTCAAACCCATCGGACGACGTCAGCTCTGCGATAAAAGCGAGGACCTCTGGCCGATCACTATAATCGGCCTTCACAGGGGCTGTAAGCGCCCAATAAAGCGCGGCGAGTAACACCAATGATCCAATAGTTTGTTGTTTCATACGAACGCCCATACCCCTCACAACCTGTTTCAAAGCAACGTAATGCGGCGATGGCTATGAATCGACATCATCAAACCAAAGCCCGCAAACAGTGTCAGCAGAGCGGTGCCGCCATAACTAACCAGCGGCAGCGGCACGCCAACTACAGGAAGGATACCCGAGACCATGCCAATATTCACGAACACGTAAACCGAAAACGTGAACGTGATACTGCCGCAAAGCAGTCGACCAAACGTGTCCTGGGCATTCAGCGACATCATGAGCCCTCTTAAAATAAAAAGGCCGTAAAGCACGAGCAACGACACAACCCCCAAAAACCCAAGCTCCTCGGCAAGCACCGCGATAATGAAATCGGTACTGCTCTCCGGGAGAAAATCTAAGTGCGACTGGGTGCCATTAAACAAACCCTTCCCGCTAAAACCACCCGAACCGATCGCAATTTTTGATTGAATGATATTCCAGCCTGCACCTAGGGGATCTCGCTCGGGATCAAACATCGTCAATATTCTGCCTCGCTGGTAGTCTTTAATTAAAAACCACAGCGCCGGCGCTAAAATCAGCAACAAGGCTCCCCCGCGCAGCATATAGCGCCAGGGCAGGCCCGCCAAAATCAACACCAGAAACCCAGACGTTGCGATCATCAAGCCCGTGCCCAAATCCGGCTGAACAATGATCAGACCCGCCGGCAACAGCAGTAACAGACAACTGACAACCACGGGCCGAAACCCGGGTGGTAGGTGGCGCTCATGGAAATACCATGCCAAAACCATGGGCAAGAAGAGCTTCATCAACTCCGACGGCTGGAAATTTAAAACCCCGGGAACCCTTAACCATCGCCGCGAGCCATTCACTTCGGTACCAAAGGGATAGATTAGCAACAATAGAATCAGGCCTAAGCCATACAGAAAGGGCGCTGTTCTCAGCAAAAAGTAGGGTGGGATCTGGGCGATTAAGACCATCAAACCAAAACCCAAACCCAGGCGCACCAATTGCGCCTCGACCACCACCCAATTGCCATCCGAGGCGCTATGAAGCACCACCAGGCCAAAACTCACAATCGATAATAAAATCAGTAACAGCCACGGGTCGAGATTAAACCACGTGAATTCCCCTCGATGATTTCGAAAGCCAGACTGCCCTCGGGGTAGCCGACGGACAAAATCACCGCTCATTGGAGGCTCACCATTGCGCGGTCGGGGGCCGTTTTCCCAAGCGCGGTCATAAGATAATAGTCAATAATTTCGCGAGCGACGGGCGCTGCGTATTCGCTGCCGCCCCCGCCATTTTCAAGCAGAACAGCCAGGGCGATCAAAGGATCCTCGATCGGTGCAAACGCAATAAACCAAGCGTGCTTGCGTTGCCTTTCTTCGATGCTCGATGCCTCGTAAACCTCGCCTTGCTCAATTTCAACAACCTGAGCGGTCCCTGATTTACCGGCCATTCGGTAGTCAATATCTCGGCCAATGTACGACCAAGCAGTGCCGTTTTCGCCGTAAATTTGATTGCCCCGATGCACCACTTTTTCCATCGCACCGATAATCGGCGCCCAGACGCGATCGGGTAACTGACCCGCACCCGACGGCGCAAACCGCTCAACCTGATCAAAGGGTTGATTTTGCGCCATTCTTGGCGTGACCCAGCGGCCTCGATTCGCCAAAGCTGCCGCAGCCGCCGCCATCTGAAGCGGCGTCACCAAAATATCACCGTGGCCAATACCAAGGTTCACTGTGTCGCCCGGGTACCAAGGCAAGTTCCGGCTTGCGCGTTTCCAAACGCGACTGGGCAACAAGCCTTCATGGGCATCGGGCAAATCAAGCACAGACGCTTGCCCAAAGCCAAATTGCTTTAGGTCATTCGAAAGACGATCGATGCCCAAGCGCACCGCAAGGTCATAAAAATACACATTACACGACCGATAAATGGCTTTTTCAAGATTGACGCGACCGTGGCCACCGTCATTGGTTTTCGTCCAGTTCCAATCTCGATACAGCCGCTCGGTGCCCGGCAACTGATACCACCCCGGATCCTCGATGCTATCGGATACCGTAATCGTTGAATTTCCCAGCGCGATTAGACCGATAAAGGGCTTAAGGGTTGATCCTGGTTGATATTGGCCTTGGATCGCTCGATTGAACAATGGGGCATCAGTGGACGCTCGCAGCGCATTATAATTCTGATGGGATATTCCCTGAACAAACAAGTTTGGGTCATAGGACGGACGACTCAACAGCGCAAGAATACCGCCGGTTTTCGGATCAATCGCCACAACTGCGCCCCGGCGACCCGCCAGTGCACGATCTGCGGCGGCTTGCAGGCCTGCATCTAAATAGAGTGTGAGGTTTTGACCATTCACCGGTTTCACCCCGTCTAACACTCGCATCATCCGGCCACGAGCATTGACCTCGACCCGATCATAACCAACCTGACCGAGGAGCGCGTCTTCATAAAATCGCTCTACGCCTAATTTGCCGATATGGTCGGTTGCCGCATAGGCTGATGTATCAAGCAATAAGGCATCCTGGTCATTAATCCGCCGAACAGAGCCCACCGCATGGGCCATCAATGCACCCTGAGGGTAATTTCGAACCAGCTTTGCTTGCACCGATAGACCCGGAAATCGATATCGATTGACCTCGAAGCGCGCCACCTGCTCATCAGAGAGATCAAACAGCACCGGCGCGGATTCAAACCGGCGCGTTGTGCGGCCACTGAGCCGACGAAACCGGGCCGTATCCTCCTCGCTCATCTCAAGCACAGCAGCCAGGTCCGACAGCGTGTCGTCCGCATCCAGAATCTGCTCAGGAATCACCACAAGATTTCTCGAGGGTCGATTTTCCGCGAGCAAGATGCCCTGGCGATCCAGAATCAAACCGCGAACAGGGGGTCGTGCGACAACCTGCACCCTATTTTTTTCCGAGCGGGCAACAGCATCTGAGTATTGGACGGTTTGAAGATAACCCACCCGAAAGATGAGCAGGGCGAATAACACAATCACCAACCCAGCACCGGTTGCCGCTCGCTCAACATAGATCTGGCTTTCGCTGTGATGATCTTTTAAGGCTAGGGCTTCGCGCATGGCTACTTGTGGTAGGGGTGGTTTTTCAAAATTGACCAAGCCCGATAGAGCTGTTCGGCCATCAAGACCCGAACCATGAAATGCGGAAAGGTCAGTGCCGAGAGGCTCAGCACCCAATCAGCCCGAGCCAGACAATTTTGCGACAACCCATCCGGGCCGCCGATCAAGAACTGTACTTTCGGGTAGTTCAACAACCAGCCTGATAGGCGGCTTGAAAGCTCTTCTGTTGAAACCTGTCGGCCCGACTTATCCAGCGCGACGACAAAGCTCCCAGCTTTGATTTGGCGCAAAAGAATCTGCTCTTCAGCGACCTGATAATCCTCCGCGCGCCCACCTTTGATACGTTTAGCCGTGTTGCACTCGGTCAAGATTAGGGCGCACTCCGGCGGCAGTCTTCGCTGGTATTCGCTGAACCCATCGGTCACCCAATCTGGCGGTTGCTTCCCAGAGGCTAACAGTTCCATTTTCACAACGTGACGTCATCCTCAGAACGATTGGGCGATAAGCTCCAAAGGCTTTCCAGGTCATATTGATCCCGCACGTCCTGCAGCATCACGTGAACAATCACATCCGCTAGGTCGACCAAGACCCATGCGCCTTCATCTTCGCCTTCAACCCCCAACGGCATCTGCCCCGCATGCTTCGCACTTTCAACAACGTTTGCCGCTAATGCTTTAACTTGACGGGAAGATTGGCCGGTGGCAACCACCATCGTATCGGTAATATCGGTCTGATCCCGCACATCCAGCACCGTTATATCGTGCCCTTTCACATCTTCTAAGGCTGAGGTTACTAATTGCGTCAATGCGTCTGTATTCATTTTGGTTTCCGGATTAATTTAGAAGCAGTGTACAGCGGCTCTTTAAGAATATAAGCGTAGACCGCTGGGTCTAACAACGCTGAAGGATTGCCTTTGTTTTCAAACTGCGCGCGAATCTCTGTCGAGGATATCGGCAGCACTGCATTATCCACAAAAAAGAGCCTGCCGTGTGCTGAAGACTTCAGCATATCCGTCGTGGCGACCCGGTGCGATGCTTCAAATGCCAACAGACTCGGCGCAGGCAAATGCTCGGCCTCACGGCGGCAAACAACCAAGTGCGCATAATCTAACAACTGTTGCCAACCCTGCCAGCTGGGGAGACTCTGGTAGGCATCCATTCCCAAGATAAAGTACAGCCGAGGCAATGGCCCCATACGTCGCCGAAAAATCTTCAAGGTCTCTAAGGTATAAGAGATGTCGCCTCGATCGAGCTCTAAGTCGTCCACATAAAACTCAGGCTGATCAGACACCGCTAAGCGGAGCATGGTTAAGCGCTGGTCAGGTGTTGCAACCGTTGAAGGCTTGTGGGGCGGGACGTTGCTCGGGACCCAACAAATCCGGGCTGACAACAAATCAGACACAACCTTCGCGATTTGCAGGTGTCCTGTATGCACCGGATCAAAAGTACCCCCTAGAATCGCAAGGTCCAAAGACGCCTCACTCATTGACGAATATGCCCTGCACCCAACACAACGAACTTTTCGCTGGTTAAGCCTTCAAGCCCAACCGGACCCCGGGCGTGCAGTTTATCGGTCGAGATGCCGATTTCGGCGCCAAGACCATACTCAAAGCCGTCGGCAAAGCGCGGAGACGCATTGACCATCACCGAACTCGAATCGACTTCTCTAAGGAACTGCTGCGCGCGCGTGTAGTCTTCGGTCACAATAACGTCCGTATGATTCGAGCCATAGTGATTGATATGAAGAATCGCCTCATCCAGGTCACGACACGTTTTGACGGCGAGAATGGGGGCAAGATACTCGGTAGACCAATCTGACTCGTTAGCAAGATTGACCTCCTCGGGTGCCGCTAGCCGCGCTCGAGTGTCCTCGCAAGCCCTCACCTCCACGCCCTTGGCTCGCAAAGCCGACATTAACTGATCAAGAAAGGAGGCTGGTAGTGCCCGATGCAGTAGTAAGGTTTCTAGGGCGTTACAGACCGAATAACGCTGGGTTTTTGCGTTCACTACCAGCGATTGCGCCATAGCAAGATCCGCATCCTCATGGACAAAGACATGACAATTGCCATCTAAATGCTTCAAAACCGGTATTCGCGTTTCCCGGCTAACCCGTTCAATGAGCCCTTTACCGCCTCTGGGAATAATGAGATCGACCAAGTCATTGAGACCTAACAAGGCACCGACCGCCTCGCGGTCAGTGGTCTGGACCAACTGGATCCAGTTCGAATCCAGCCCGGCATCTTCGAGCCCTTTTTGGATACAGCCAAACAGCGCGCGGTTGGTCGAAATGCACTCGGACCCTCCCCGCAATATCGCGGCATTACCACTTTTTATACACAGGCCAGCGGCGTCGATGGTGACATTAGGACGGGACTCATAAATAATGCCGATGACCCCAATGGGCGTGCGCATCTTGCCAATTTCCAGACCGTTCGGCCTGACCGACATTTGGCTAATTTGACCAACAGGATCTTGCAAAGTTTGAATCTGCAGCAAGCCTTCACTCATCACGACAATACCATCGTTTGTGAGCGTCAGGCGATCTAGGCTCGGCGCGTCAAGACCCGCGGCTTGCGCCCGATCAAGATCCTGGGCATTCGCGCGCAGCAAGCTCTCGGCCGAGGCTTTGATTGCTTTGGCAATCAGCCCAAGGGCCGTGTTTTTATCCGCCGTGCTGGCTTTCCGAGCCGCCGAGGCCGCGGCTTTTGCTCCCTCGCCAATCCGGCGGATGTCCTGATCAATCGTCATATGATTCCTATCCCGCAACGCTCACAATTATACTCGCTTACCCTTTTTGATTCGATGCCCACTGCCTCGATCACTTAAGGGGCGTCGGCTTCGATCTGCAGTTGATCTAAAATTTTCTCGAGATGGCTCAACCGCGTAATCGGGTCATTAATCTCAAGCATCCGCTGACGAACGGTATTCCTCAGCGGTAACAGTTCCGCCAAGCGTCCGCCAAGACTCGATAACGTTTGATAATCAACCTGGCTTGCTTTGAATTGAACAGCAGGATGGGCCATCAAATGCTCAAGGACATCAACTAGAGATTCATCTTCGGGGCCGGTCGAGATGACGGGTTCAGGCGGTAGCATGAACACCTCGCCGATCAGCGCCCGGTTATTGTTCTCGAACGTATCTAGGATCTTAAATTTAGCTTCAGCCCGAACCAACAGGGTTAAATGCCCCTGTGCATTCTGATCAAAGTCTTCAATTCGCGTGAGCGTTCCAACCCGCGCAATATTAGGCGTGCTTCGACCCAACAAGGATGCCACTGTACGACGCTCTTCAGAAAGCACTATGCCCAAACGCTGATCATTTTTTGCGACCTGAGCCACAATGTCCAGATCACGGGCCTCAATGATCGGCAGCGAGAGAATGCCCCCCGGGAACAAAACGGCTTGAATTGGGAATAGCGGCACTTCCCGCGTTTTTCTCGCTGGGCTCATCACTCGATCAAACTCATCCTAGATACACAAAGGTCTATATCCACGGGCTTTTGGCGAACAAAAAGCAGCACACCTTAGCCCCACGGAGCACGACTGCCCCAACCTAGAACGGAATGTCATCATCAAAGTCATCCGAGGGGGGCGGGCCAAAATCATCCGCCGGGCGAGCCCCACTGCCTTGGCTGGCTTGACCGCCACCTTGACCACCACTTTGACCGCCACCTTGACTACTCCCCTGACTCGCGCCTGGGCCAGGCATACTTTGTCCATTGCCACCCTCCATGCCACCGCGGCCATCGAGCATCTGCATTTCATCAGCAACAATTTCTGTCGTGTAATGCTTTTGCCCTTCGCGTTCCCACTCGCGGGTCCGGAGCTCGCCTTCCAAATAAATTTTAGAACCCCGCTTGAGGTATTCGCTGGCGATTTCAGCCAAACGATTAAAAAACACCACTCGGTGCCATTCCGTGCGCTCCTTCTGCTCCCCAGAATCACGATCACGCCAGGCCTTGGAGGTGGCCACGGACACATTGGTTACCGCGCCACCAGAAGGTAAATACCGAGTCTCCGGATCCCTACCCAGATTCCCAACTATAATCACTTTATTGATGCCTCTTGCCATAACGACTCCTATACGTCGACCAACAATACTTGAGCTGCAGGTGCGATCGAATGCTTTGCAGCGCTTTTTGACTATCAACCTTGATCAAAGCGATCCAGCGCCTGCAATCCTTGCCTGATCTCAGTCAAAATGGGTCCCACTATTTCCGGTAAATCATAACCGCTTGTTACGCTGTTGGGCAGAGCTGATTCGCCTTAACGATTACGATTGCTGCAAACGAGACTGCTTGGACCCGCGCTGCAGGGCGATTAAAATCCCGGCCCAGATTGCCGATAGCGCAGCATTGACCACCAACAAGGTGGTGATATCTGTCAGCGCAATCAATAAACCACCCACACTGCCACCGGCAAATATGCCTAAAAATTGGCTGGCAGAATATATCCCCATTGCAGCGCCCCGGCGCTCGGTTGGCGCAACATTTGAAACCAATGCGGGTAGCGTCGCCTCTAGATAATTAAAGCCAACAAAAAATACCAATACAGCAGCCACAAACAGCGCCAGTGTGGGCGACCAGGCCAGAACAAGAAAGCCAACCACAATCACCGCGATTGCCGGCATGACCTTGACCAATACATCGAGTGACCCTCGCCAACGAATCACCAGCGGTAACATGAGCAGAAAAGAACCCAACAGGATGCCCAAGTAGTACAACGCATGATCATCAATGGCGACCCCAAATTGGGTTAGCAAAATTGGAATCACTAAAAAGCTCGACATCAATAAGTAATGGTTCATGAAAATACTCAGATTCAACATCTGAAGCTGAGGATTATGCAACACCCCACCGGGCTCACCAGGGCTGACATCCTTGCCGGCTTCAACCGTTGCGATTTTTGAGGTTGGCAGAACGAAAATGACCAAAAGCAGCGCCAACGCACCCGTTACAGCGGCAAGATAGAATAGCGCCTGCAAGCCGCCAAAGGCATAAAGCAGTGGTCCCAGCACAAGCGATCCTCCGAAGGCGAGCCCAATACTGCCGCCCACCATTGCCATCGCACGGGCCCGATATTCAAAGCGCATGCCGTCTGCGAGCACCGCCAAGAGCACCCCGGCAATCGCGCCAGAGCCCTGTAGCGCTCGACCAACCAGCACCCACTCGATCCGTTCAGCCAGCGCTGCAACCAGGCTCCCGATAATAAAAAGGGTCAAACCCGTCATTAACATTGGCTTGCGCCCAAACCGATCGGAGAGATAGCCATAAGGAACTTGAAGCAGTGCTTGGAACAAGCCATAGATACCCAGGGTCAGCCCAATCAACATCGGACCACTGCCATAAAGCTTGCTCGCAGCCAAAGTAAAGACGGGCAAAATACTAAACAACCCCAACATCCGAACGAAATACAAAAGGCTTACAATGGCTGCCGTCGTTCGTTCTGATGTGTTCATGGGGCTCACTTAAGGACAATCTGTTCTTTGCGAAATGACGTTCAAACCCTTAGTATCGCTACCAGCTTGTTTCACGCCATCAAAAAGCGCTGAACGACCCTCATCACATCGTCATTTATGCGGGTGTTACGCGCGTTTTTGCGACGCCTCAGCTCGGCGAAAGATGATAGCAGGGTTTGCGGTTACTCGCACGAATCAGCGCGTGGCCACACCTCGGTGTGAGACAATGCAGCGCCAAAATACAGCAGAATGATTACCTCGGGACGTCGACCATGCTTAAGAAAACGATTTCGATCCGGGGCGCTCGTACCCACAATTTAAAAAATGTTGATCTCGACATCCCAAGAGACTCCCTGACGATCATTACCGGGCTCTCTGGTTCTGGAAAGTCGTCTCTGGCCTTCGATACCCTCTACGCAGAGGGTCAAAGGCGTTACGTTGAAAGCCTTTCGACCTACGCCAGGCAGTTCCTCGCCATTATGGAAAAACCTGAGGTCGATCATATTGAGGGCTTATCGCCGGCGATTTCGATCGAACAAAAATCGACGTCTCATAACCCGCGATCAACGGTCGGCACCATTACAGAAATCGCAGACTATCTGCGCCTGTTGTTCGCACGGGTCGGCACCCCACATTGCCCAGACCATCATCAACCTCTCAAAGCACAGACCGTCGCTCAAATGGTCGATCTGGTTTTAGAAACACCATTTGAAACGCGCCTGATGTTACTCGCCCCCATTGTCCAGCAGAAGAAGGGAGAGCATCAGCAAGTTTTTAAACAGCTGTCCGCCCAAGGTTTTGTGCGAGCTCGGATCGATGGGATTGTGACCGACCTTGATGACCTACCAACGCTCGATAAACAAAAGCGGCATTCCATCGAGGTTGTTGTTGATCGTTTCAGCGTGAGAGCCGATCTTGCGACCCGATTAGCCGACTCTTTTGAAACCGCCATCCAGGCATCCGGAGGCCTCGCCATTATTGCTTACCTGGACGAACCCTCTAAAACGAATCTGTTGTTTTCGGCCAACTATGCCTGCCCAACCTGCGGTTATTCCATGCCGACCTTGGAGCCAAGAATCTTCTCGTTCAATAATCCCAACGGCGCCTGCAAAACGTGTGACGGCTTGGGGACCAAGCGTGTTTTTGATCCGGAGGCCATCATTCGAGACGATGAACTGGCCATCTCAGAGGGCGCTATTTCGGGATGGGACCGCCGGCACGTTTATTATTATCAGCTGTTAGAACAAATCGCGGCACATTTTGACTTTTCCTTGGAGCAGCCTTTTCGAGCCCTGTCGGAGACCCATCAAGCGGTGATTTTATACGGCAGTGGCGAGACAGAAATTGCCTTTTACTATGCTGACCAGACGGGTCAGCGCGTACTAAGACAGCATCGATTCGAAGGCATTATCCCGAATCTTGAGCGCCGTTATGACGAAACCAGCTCGCAAGCGGTCAAAGACCAATTGGGACAATGGCTCCATGAAAGGCAATGCGCTGCTTGCGCCGGCCAACGCTTAAACCCCGGCGCCTTAGCCGTAACAATCCAATCGAAAAATTATGCCGACATCTCAAACCTAAGTATTGAGGGTGCCCACCAATGCCTAAAAGACTTAGATCTTGATGGCCAAGAAGCAGAAATCGCCAAGAAAATTATCGGTGAAATCCTAGCCCGTCTTGGTTTTCTAATCGATGTCGGACTCAATTACCTTTCCCTCGCACGACCCGCCAACACCCTGTCAGGGGGTGAAGCGCAACGTATCCGCCTCGCCAGCCAGATTGGGGCAGGCCTCGTGGGCGTTATGTATATTTTGGATGAACCCTCGATCGGCCTTCACCAGCGAGACAATAAGCGGCTACTTAATGTTCTAAATGACTTACGAGATTTAGGAAACACCGTTATTGTGGTTGAACACGATGAAGCCATCATGGAGTCTGCTGATTACATAATAGATATAGGCCCAGAAGCTGGAACGTTTGGTGGTGAAGTGATGGCAAACGGGAGTTATAAATCACTTTTAAAAAGTGATACATTAACCGCCCAGTACCTTAACGGAACTCAGAAAATTGAGATCCCTAAAAAAAGAAGAAATTCTAAGTATCACATAACAATAAAGGGCGCTAGAGAGCACAATTTAAAAAACATTGATGTAAAAATACCGCTAAACATGCTAACGGTTGTCACAGGAGTTTCTGGAAGTGGCAAAAGCACTCTGATCAACGAGACGCTCTATCCAGCAGCTGCCGTTGCACTGAACAAAGCAACCACACTCAAGCCTGCGGCTCATAAAAAGATTACTGGGCTCAACCTTCTAGACAAGTGCATTGACATTAATCAGAGTCCCATTGGTCGCACGCCACGCTCTAATCCAGCGACCTATACAGGAATCTTTACGCCGGTTAGAGAAATTTTCGCAGGAACACAAGAAGCGCGTTCGCGGGGTTATGCACCAGGCCGATTTAGTTTTAACGTTAAAGGTGGTCGCTGTGAGGCATGCCAAGGCGATGGCGTCACTAAGGTTGAGATGCATTTCCTTCCCGACATCTATGTGCCCTGTGATGTTTGCCATGGCAAACGCTACAACCGAGAAACATTGGACATTCGCTACAAGGGTAAAAATATCCACGAAGTATTGGATATGACCGTGGACGAAGCGGTTTCCTTCCTCGGCGCGGTTCCGGTGATTCGACGACGCCTGGAAACCTTGCAAGAAGTTGGACTCGGCTACATTCGGTTAGGTCAAAGCGCCACCACGCTGTCTGGCGGTGAAGCCCAGCGCGTTAAACTGGCCCGAGAACTGGCCAAAGTGGATACCGGCCGGACACTTTACATCCTCGACGAGCCAACGACCGGCTTACATTTTCATGACATTGATCAACTGCTGGGCGTCATTCACAAATTGCGGGATCGAGGCAATACCGTCATTGTGATCGAACATAACCTCGATGTGGTCAAGACCGCAGACTGGGTCATCGACCTGGGTCCCGAGGGTGGCGGCGGTGGCGGACGCATCATCTGCGAGGGCACCCCCGAAACTGTGGCAGCCCATGCGACCTCAGCGACAGGTCATTATTTAAAGCCACTGCTCGAGCAAGCTTTTAAGCCATAAGCCGGTTACGCGCCAGCGTAGACACTTTGAACCGCATCAATCGCCTGGCCGGGGTGAATGGGTGCGTTACTTTGTGACAAGACCGCCTCAAGCGCCGACACGCACAACAAAACATTTTCAGCACGGCTGGCATATCCCATCAGACCAATTCGCCATACTTTTCCAGCAAGGACCCCGAGGCCTGCCCCGATCTCTAAGTTATAAGACGTCAGCAACGCTCGACGGATGGCGGCTTCATCAATGCCGGCCGGGACCTCAACCAAGTTGAGTTGATTCAAGCGTTCCGATTCCGGCACATAAAAAGCAAGACCCATTGCTTCAAGACCGGCTTTGAGTGCCTGATGGTTTAACGCATGGCGAGCCCAAGCAGGCGCTAAGCCCTCTTCAGTTGCCATCAGCAGGGCTTCATGAAGCCCGTAAAGTGCATTAACAGGCGCGGTGTGATGATAGGCTCGTGTGGACCCTGATCCCCAATACCCCATAACCAGGTTCATATCTAGAAACCACGACTGCACGGGCGTTTTCCGATTCTGGGTCAGCTGAGCGGCGCGCTCTGACATCGTAAAGGGAGAGAGTCCTGGCGCACAGGACAGGCACTTTTGTGTCCCGCTATAAACAACATCAGCGCCCCAACCGTCAACATCTACCTCACAACCGACCAACGACGTCACGCAATCGACGATCGTCAAACAACCCGCCGCTTGCGCCAATTCACATAGACTTTTCGCATCCGATCTAACACCGGTAGAGGTCTCGGCGTGAACAAAGGCAACGATTTTAGTATCAGGGTGTGCCTGCAGCGCCGAACGCAACTGCTCGGGGTCGATCGCACGGCCCCACTCAGTTTCGAGCAAAACCAATTCGCCACCGAAGCGCCGAACATTTTCCGCCATTCGGCCGCCAAAAACCCCGTTCTGTAGAATCATCACCTTATCGCCTGGCTCAATAAGGTTGACAAAACTCGCTTCCATGCCGGCGCTACCCGGCGCCGATAACGGGATGGTCAAGGCATTCTGAGTTTGAAAAACCCCCTGCAACATGACCTTAATCTCGTCCATTAATCGAATGAACTCGGGATCCAAGTGGCCAATTGTCGGTTTGGCCATTGCCGTCAAAATTCGAGGGTGAACATCCGATGGGCCCGGGCCCATTAAGGTTCTTGGGGTTGGCGAAAAGGTTGTGATCATGCTGGTTGTCCTTTTATTAAGGCCAGGGCATCCAGTTGAATGACACCTCTAACCAAACGCAAAAGGGCCGGATGAACCGGCCCCTTTTTATTCACCTGACCCTAGATCAAGCTTCTTCTACGGCTTCCAGATCTTCCTCATCTGGAATTTCTCGATCAACCAGCTCGACGTACGCCATCGGCGCTTTGTCACCCGCTCTAAAACCGGCCTTCAAAATGCGCGTGTAGCCCCCTGGACGATCTTGGAAACGTGGTCCCAAATCGGTAAAGAGTTTACCGACAACCGCTTTATCACCCGTTCTGGCAAAGGCCAAACGACGATTAGCGACCGAGTCTTGCTTCGCCAGTGTAATCAATGGCTCCGCAAACCGTCGTAATTCCTTCGCTTTTGGCACGGTTGTCTTGATGACTTCGTGCTCCATAAGAGAGCAAGCCATATTTTTGAACATTGCCTTTCGATGAGAGGCATTCCGGTTGAGTTGCTTTCCGCTTTTTCTATGACGCATGGTAGTTCCTAATCTAACTTAGCTCGGCGTGTTCAGACCGATGATTTAACCCAGCAAACGATCGTCACCACGTAAACTCATGGGTGGCCAGTTCTCTAATCGCATACCCAGTGACAATCCACGAGATGCCAAAACATCTTTGATTTCCGTGAGCGATTTCTTACCCAAATTGGGCGTTTTCAATAGTTCAACTTCGGTCCGACGAATCAAATCCCCGATGTAATAGATATTCTCGGCTTTCAGACAGTTCGCTGAACGAACGGTCAGTTCAAGATCGTCAACCGGTCTTAATAAAATCGGATCGATTTGCTCTTCAACCTGCGTCTCTTCAGGCGAATCACTGCTCTCTAAATCAACAAAAACGGCCACCTGCTGTTGCAAAATGGTGGCGGCCCGACGAATCGCTTCTTCGGGGTCAATCGTACCGTTGGTTTCAAGATCAATAATCAGCTTATCCAAATCGGTTCGCTGCTCGACACGGGCACTGTCAACTTTATACGCCACGCGTCGCACAGGACTGTAGGAGGCATCTAACAATAGGCTGCCGATAATCCGCCCCGAATCTTCTTCGCTGACTGCCGTGTCTGCGGGCTGGTACCCTCGGCCACGCCCAACGGTTGCTCGCAGGTTCAGCTTGCCCGCACTATTGAGCGTCGCAATAACATGATCTGGATTGGCAATCTCAACGTCATGATCAAGCTGAAAATCGCCAGCTGTCACAACGCCTGGGCCGGTCTTAGAGAGCGACAATTCAGCCGTATCCGCGGTGTTCAACTTTACAGCTACACCTTTCAAATTCAGCAAAATCTCGATGACATCTTCTTCAAAGGCCTCGATCGCGCTGTATTCATGCAACACACCATCGATCTCAACTTCTGTAATCGCACAGCCTGGCATGCTCGATAACAAAATCCGGCGCAATGCATTACCCAAAGTATGGCCAAAGCCTCGCTCCAATGGTTCCAATACAACAGTCGCCTTTGTCTCACTCAGTTGTTCAACCTGAATGTGCTTTGGCGTTAAAAATTCTAATGACGAATGAGCCATAAATTTACCTTTTATTCTTAATTGAGTTCAGTCGCTTACTTAGAGTAAAGCTCAACAATCAAATTTTCGTTGATCTCTGATGGAAGCTCATCCCGTTCAGGATAGGCCTTCAAAACCCCTTCCAAACGATCGAGTTTACGTCAACCCACTCTATACTTCTGTTTGCAGCTAAACCTAGCGCGCCTTGAATACGGAGTTGGTTTTTTGATTTGTCTCGAATCGCAATCGTATCGCCCGCTTCAACCTGGTAAGAAGGGATGTTTGTTACATGCCCGTTAACCAAAATTGATTTATGTGATACCAATTGGCGTGCTTCCGCCCGAGTAGAACCGAAACCCATTCGATAAACTACGTTATCTAATCTTCGCTCTAACAAGAGAAGTAGATTGCTACCGGTCGCGCCTTTCTGGCGATCAGCCTTTTTGTAATAATTTCGGAATTGCTTTTCAAGCACACCATAAATTCGGCGTACCTTCTGCTTTTCACGTAACTGAATACCGTAATCCGTGGCGCGAGATCGACGGTGACCGTGCATTCCTGGCGCAGTCTCCATTCGACACTTCGACTCAATCGGTCGAACGCCACTCTTAAGGAAAAGGTCGGTACCTTCTCGTCTACACAACTTCAACTTAGGGCCGAGATATCTGGCCATTGGCAATCTCCTCTTTTATACCCGACGCTTTTTAGGGGGTCGACATCCGTTATGCGGAATCGGTGTCACATCAGTAATATTGGTTATTCGGTAGCCCACAGAATTAAGTGCTCTGACTGCGGCCTCACGCCCTGGACCGGGTCCTTTAACAAAAACCTCTAGGTTTTGAATGCCATATTCCAGCGCTGCATTGCCGGCACGTTCGGCGGCGACCTGAGCTGCAAATGGCGTACTCTTACGAGCGCCTCTAAATCCAGACCCACCGGCTGTTGCCCATGATAGAGCGCCGCCCTGTCGGTCAGTAATCGTCACAATCGTGTTATTAAAAGATGCGTGGATATGAGCCAATCCATCTGCGATCTGACGCTTACCTTTTTTCCGGGCTACCGGCGCCTGCTGGCTTTGTGTATCAGACATAATGTGTTCCTACTTTACTAAAACTATTTTTAAGGGGGGTGTCTTAACGCTACTTCCGAACGGGACGCTTAGGACCCTTACGCGTTCGTGCGTTGGTCTTGGTACGCTGACCTCTCACTGGCAAGCTCCGTCGATGCCGGATGCCTCGGTTACAGCCTAAGTCCAAAAGACGTTTGATGTTCAGTTGCACTTGACGTCGTAGATCGCCCTCGACGCTCAACTTACTGATCTCGCCTCGTAGATCATCGAGCTCGCCTTCGGTCAACGCTCCGACCTTTGCATTGCCGCTAATTCCGGTCCTCTCGCACAACGCTTTCGCAGTTGTACGACCAATCCCGTAAATGTACGTCAACGAGATTTCTGTGTGCTTATCGTCAGGAATATTAATTCCAGCTAAACGAGCCATGCGTTGCTCCTGTCCACCTTAATCACCGCGGTTATCCTTGGCGTTGTTTATGTTTTTTATTAATCACATATAATCTACCTTTTCTACGTACGATTTTACAATCTGCACTTCTCTTTTTTACTGAAGCTCTTACTTTCATTGACCTAACTCCTAGCGCCGTCCAAAGTTTTGAAGATTTGATTTTTTCATTAAGGATGAATATTGACTCGACATCATATGTGATTGAACCTGAGCCATAAAATCCATGATAACCACTACAACAATCAGGAGCGCCGTGCCGCCTAACTGAAACGTAATATTAAACTGTACAACTAAAATCTGTGGCAGCAGACATACTGCTGTCATATACAACGAGCCAAACAATGTAAGCCTCGTCAAAATCGTGTCTATATACTTAGCCGTTTGGTCGCCTGGTCGATATCCAGGTATAAACGCTCCCGACTTCTTTAAATTCTCCGCGACTTCCTTCGGATTAAACATGATTGCTGTGTACCAGAAACAAAAGAAAATGATTCCGATAGAGAACAATATAATGTTTAACGGCTGTCCTGGCGCAATTTGAAGACTTAACTCCTGCAACCATTCCATTCCAGGTGTCTGACCGAACCACTGTCCTAGCGAGGCTGGAAACAACAATAGGCTGCTGGCGAAAATCGCAGGAATGACCCCTGCCATATTCACTTTAAGCGGCAGGTGAGAGCTTTGCGCTTGGTACATGCGCTTACCCTGCTGCCGCCGAGCATAATTAATTGTGATTCGTCTTTGGCCACGCTCGACGTAAACCACACCGGCCACGATCACGATTGCGAGTACCGCAATACCGAGCAGCGCAAGAATTTGAATTTCACCTTGCCGCGCTTGTTCGAAAGACTGACCGATCGCACCTGGAAACCCAGAGACAATGCCCGTGAAAATGATGATTGATATGCCGTTGCCGATACCGCGTTCGGTCACCTGCTCGCCCAGCCACATAATAAACATCGCACCTGTCACCAGTGTCGCCACGGCGACAAAATGGAACATAAAGCTACCGGTGTAAGACAAGCCTTGAGAAACCAGCCCGCTACTCATCGCCATACCCTGCACTAAAGCTAACCCTAAGGTGCCATACCGGGTGTACTGAGCGATCTTCTTACGACCGGCCTCGCCTTCCTTGCGCAATTGCTGCAGTGATGGCGTTGTCGCAACCAAAAGCTGCGTGATAATGCTTGCTGAGATGTAAGGCATGATACCCAACGCAAAGATGCTCATGCGTTCAAGCGCGCCGCCACCAAACATGTTCACCAAATCGAGAATGCCACCTTGATTTTGGTTAAACAAAAGCTGCAATCGATCTGGATCAATACCTGGCACCGGGATATGACTGCCAATGCGATAGACAACGATTGCAATCAGCACGAACAGCAGTCGGCTGCGTAGTTCAGATAACCCGCCTCCAGATGCCATTGCTTTGCCCTGTGCTAGTGCACTCGTCATTTCTTAATCCTTGACCCGCTAAAATTTATCAAAAGCCCTTGCTGCCTAATCCGCTGCAAGGACTTGCACCCTGTTCAGTTCAGTCTTGTATTGTTCCACCGGCGGCTTCGATTGCAGCGCGAGCGCCTTTGGTCACGCGCAGCCCTTGAATCGTTACGGCTCTTTCAATCTTGCCGGACAAGATCACTTTCACCCGCTTGGTATTACCATTGATCATATCGGCTTGTCGGAGCACCTCAAGGGTCACGACATCAGCATTAGCCGCAGCCACTTCCGACAGGGTCACCTCACCCGTGATCCGACTCTTTTCCGTCGTGAAACCGAATTTCGGAAGCCGCATTTGCAAGGGCTGTTGTCCGCCTTCAAACCCTGGACGAACCTTGCCACCTGAGCGCGACTTCTGACCTTTATGACCACGGCCGGCTGTCTTACCCAGACCACTACCAATGCCTCGGCCAACTCTTTTCTTTGCTTGTCGACTGCCTGGCGCACCCGATATCGAATTTAAACGCATGTCGATTGTCTCCTTACGCCTTGTTTTCTTCTACAGAAACCATGTAGGCCACTTTGTTGATCATGCCTCTGACCGACGGTGTATCTTCTACAACCACGGAATGCCGGATCCTACGCAGCCCTAAGCCCGCAACACAGGCTTTGTGTGACTTAAGTCGGCCATGAACGCTCTTTGTTAGCGTGACTGTGACTGTCTTCTTTTCCATGATGATCTACCCCAGAATCTCTTCTACTGAGAGCCCACGCTTATCCGCGATAGACTCTGGTGAACGCATATTTTGCAGGCCCTTAAACGTCGCCCGAATTACATTCACCGGCGTCGTTGAACCGTAGCACTTTGCCAAAACGTTTCGGACACCGGCAACCTCAAGCACTGCCCGCATTGTTTTACCCGCAATGATCCCGGTACCTTCAGAGGCTGGCTTCAAAAAAACACGTGCTCCTCCAAACTTTAATTGGATATTGGATGGTTGTGCCACTTAGATCGACATCGATCATATTGCGGCGTGCTGCTTCCATCGCTTTCTGTATGGCCAATGGCACTTCACGTGCCTTGCCGCGACCGTAACCTACTCGGCCTTTACCATCTCCAACAACCGTCAGTGCGGTGAAACCAAAAATTCGGCCGCCTTTAACAACTTTGGCAACCCGGTTAACTTGTACAAGCTTTTCCTGGATACCTTCTTCGTTTTCTTTGTCGTTATACGCCATTATTAATCCTCAACTACCCAGCCTAAAACTGCAGGCCGCCTTCGCGGGCTGCATCTGCTAATGCTTTAATCCGGCCGTGATACTTATACCCAGAGCGATCAAAGGCCACCCTTTCGAATCCAGCTGCTTTTGCTCGCTCGGCGATCAAGGCACCAACCTTCGCTGCGCCTTCGATATTGCCGGTCGGCCCATCCCGAAGTGCGCTCTCGAGCGTCGAGGCTGCGACCTTCACCTGCGCACCGTCTTCAGAAATAATCTGAGCATAGGTATGCCGAGGTGACCGATAAACACAAAGCCTCGGAACCAGTAGTTCCCGGATTTTAGATCGACTCTTACGTGCTCTTTTTAAACGAGCATCCCGCTTACTTTTCATCTCGATTTGTCTCCTGACAAGACGCTTAATTCGTCTTTATTGCTATTCGGCTAAGGTTTACTTTTTCTTAGCTTCTTTGCGTCTTACGAATTCCTTTTTCTCTAATCCCTTTACCTTTGTAAGGCTCAGGTGGGCGAAACGCTCTAATTTCTGCAGAAACCTGACCAACCTTCTGCTTATCCACGCCCCTGACGATAATCTGCGTCTGGGTTGGCGTTTCAATTTCGATCCCCTCAGGCACGTCGTAGACAACCGGGTGGGAAAACCCAAGGGTTAGGTTCAGTTTCGCACCCTGGGACTGGGCTCTGTAACCCACGCCCTGAAGTTCCAACTGTTTTTGAAAGCCTTCGCTGACCCCTTGAACCATATTGCTAATCAGCGACCGGAACGTCCCTGCAAGGGCCGTCGCCTGCTGGGTCGGTCCCACAGCTTTGAGCAACAACAAATCGTCTTCTCGAGCGATGGTCACCAAAGAATGCAGCGTCAACTGCAACGCGCCTTTAGCACCTTTGACATTCAGGTCAGGCCCATCAATCGTTACTTCAACGCCGTTGGGCACTGGTACCGGGTTATTTGCTATTCTTGACATTAAAATTAACCTTTAAAGACTGTCTTATCAGAAAACTGAGCAAAGAAGCTCGCCACCAACGCCTGCAGCACGCGCTGCCCGATCCGTCATAACCCCTTTATTCGTCGACAAAATCACAACACCCAGGCCAGACTGAATGGTCGGAATCTGTTGCTTGTTCTTATAAATTCGAAGTCCGGGACGGCTCAGTCGATCGATCTTCTCGATTACAGCCTTGCCATCATGATATTTGAGAACGATGTTTAAGCTCGGCTTACCGGCAGCATCTACACCCTGGCTATAATCTACGATGTAGCCCTCTTCCTTCAGCACTCGAGCAATCTCGGTTTTTGTGCCAGAGGCTGGCATTGCAACGTCCGGATGCTTCGCCGCTTGCGCATTTCGCACACGGGTCAACATATCCGCTAATGGGTCTTGCATTGTCATATTCTGTCTCTCCTAATTACCAGCTTGACTTCACAAGCCCGGGAATATCACCGCGCATCGCAGCCTCACGCAACTTCTGCCGTGCCAAACCAAATCGGCGATAAACCGCATGGGGACGACCCGTCAACACACAACGCCTGACTTGCCGAGTTGGACTCGCATTTCGAGGCAGCTTCTGGAACTTGACCTGTGCAGCCCAGCGCTCATCATCGGACAGGTTTAAGTCCTTAATTTGAGCTTTTAAAACCGCTCGCTTAGCAGCAAACTTTTGCACTGTCTTCTCGCGCTTCTTCTCGCGATTGATCATTGATTTCTTAGCCATGTCGCAGATCCTTAACTGTTGAATTCTGTTAAACGCGTTTTGTCTAGGCTTCGCGCAACGGAAAATTAAAGGCCCTAAGTAACGCACGGCCTTCGTCATCCGTCGCAGGCTGTCGTTGTAATCGTAATGTCGAGACCGCGCAGAGCGTCAATCTTGTCATAGTCAATTTCTGGGAAAATGATCTGCTCAGTCACACCCATCGCGAAGTTGCCACGGCCATCGAACGCTTTCGGGCTTAGGCCACGGAAGTCACGAATACGCGGGATAGCGATGTCGACTAAGCGCTCAAGGAATTCGTACATGCGCTCACCGCGCAACGTAACCTTGAGACCAACAGGCCAGCCTTCACGGATTTTGAATCCAGCGATAGACTTGCGTGCTTTAGTGACGACGACTTTTTGACCAGAAATCTTAGTCAAGTCCTCGGCGGCACTCTCGAGTACCTTTTTATCCGTTACGGCTTCACCCAGACCCATGTTTAACACCACTTTGCGTGATCCTCGGGACCTGCATCACGTTCGCCAAACCCAGCTCTTCTTTTAAGCGAGGCTTGATTTCTTCGTCATATATCTTTTTTAAATTTGTCATAATCTTAGTCGTCTATCTGCTCGCCAGTGGACTTAAATATCCGAACCTGCTTACCGTCTTCTAGGGTTTTGAATCCAACCCTATCCGGCTTGCTCGTGGCCCGATTAAAAATAGCAACGTTCGATATCTGGATCGGCGCTTCTTTCTCTATGATGCCACCGGGTTGACCCGCCTGGGGATTCCCCTTGGTGTGACGCTTAACCATTTGAACACCTGAAACATAACATCTACCATTATTTAACAATTAGGTTACAGAGCCAGTGTTTACCTTTATCTTTTCCAGTAAGAACGACGTCCATAGTTTTTCTTCAACTTTTTCATCAATCCGATCTCTTATAAAACTTCTGGTGCCAGAGAAACAATCCGCATGAACTTCTCGTTCCTAAGCTCCCGAGTCACTGGTCCAAAAATTCGAGTACCAATGGGCTGCTTATTGGCATTCAATAAAACTGCAGCATTACCATCAAAGCGGATCAATGACCCGTCTGACCGCCGGACACCCTTTCTTGTGCGAACCACAACGGCGTCCAGCACCTGCCCCTTCTTCACACGACCGCGAGGAATTGCCTCTTTAACCGTGACCTTGATAACATCACCGATCCCAGCATACCGACGCTTGGATCCGCCCAGCACCTTAATACACATCACCCGGCGTGCGCCGCTGTTGTCGGCGATATCTAGATACGATTGCACTTGAATCATGCTTTAAACTCCACTAAGGCAAGCACACTTGCCAGATCTATGCCGTTTTAAATTTCTACTGCCCGCTTGTCGATCGACGTCAGCATCCAGGTTTTACTCTTTGAAATGGGTCTCGACTCCTGAATGGTCACCGCGTCACCCGGTTGACACTGGTTTTCTGGATCGTGCGCCATGATTTTTTTTGACCGCTTGATATACTTACCGTAAATTGGATGCTTAATCCTGCGTTCAACCATCACCGTAATACTTTTGTCCATCTTATTGCTGACAACCGTACCGCTTACATTTCTTGCTAAATTCTGTTCACCGCTCATGACTATCAGTCCTATTTCTTTAATGCTGCGCCATTTGCCCAGCGCTTAATCTCTACTCGCCTCAATGGCGCGGTCATCAACCAGCTGCAGTTAGGTGTCCTTCGACTGCCCCATCACCGTCTTAACCCGAGCAATGTCGCGACTCACCCGTTTCAACAGATGCGTCTGGGTCAGCTGACCGATTGATTTCTGCATTCTTAAACCAAACTGCTCTTTAGCCAGACCGACCAATACGTCTTGTACTTCCGCAGGCGTCTTTGATCGCAATTCTTTTACATCAATCATCACTCTCTCCCGATTACATAATCACGCGTTTAACAAACGTCGTTTGAAACGGAAGCTTTGCCGCTGCCAAACGAAAGGCATCTCGTGCAACTTCCTCAGTAACGCCCTCCATCTCATAGAGCACCTTTCCTGGCTTAATCTGCGCAACCCAATATTCCACGTTTCCCTTACCCTTACCCTGCCTGACTTCAAGCGGCTTTTGAGTTATGGGCTTGTCTGGAAACACTCGAATCCATATCTGACCACCTCGACGCACCCGGCGAGTCATGGCACGACGCGCCGACTCAATCTGACGGGCCGTCATACGACCACGGCCAACCGCTTTCAGTGCAAACTCACCGAAGCTGACCGTGCTGCCGCGATGGGCTAGCCCACGATTAGACCCTTTATGCTGTTTCCGAAACTTTGTTCTCTTAGGCTGTAGCATGTTCTCTTAACCAAAATTTTGAGCAGAAGTGGAGGCGGCCGCAGCTTCTTCGCGAGCACCCAGAATTTCCCCTTTGAAGATCCAGACCTTGACACCGAGGATGCCGTAGGTCGTCAATGCTTCTGCAGTGGCGTAATCAATATCGGCGCGTAAGGTGTGCAACGGCACGCGACCTTCCCGATAGTTCTCTGATCGAGCAATCTCTGCTCCTCCAAGACGACCAGCAACACGCACTTTGATACCTTCGGCACCCAAGCGCATTGCGTTCTGTATTACTCGACGTCATCGCTCTTCTAAACTGTACTCGGCGCTCTAACTGCTGAGCTACATTTTGAGCAACAAGATATGCATCCAATTCTGGCTTGCGGATCTCTTCAATATTGATGTTAACCTGACAGCCCATCTTTTCAGAGACAGCTCGACGCAGCAATTCTACATCCTCGCCCTTCTTCCCAATAACAATACCTGGGCGGGCTGTATGAATTGTGATGCGCGCACTGTCAGCAGGACGCTCTATGTCTACACGACTAACAGACGCATGCGCCAAGCGCTTGCGAATAAAATCGCGCACAGTCAGATCTTGATACAGCTTTTCAGCGTAATCTTTATTGCCTGCGTACCAAGTCGAACTGTGCTTCTTAACGATGCCCAGACGAATACCGGTTGGATGTACTTTCTGACCCATTCCGGTCTCCTAATCTCTACCGATTATGACTTAGCTGTCTGCCACTGCGAGCGTGATATGACAACTTCTTTTAAAGATCCGATCCGCACGACCTTTGGCACGGGGCTTAATCCGTTTCATGGTTGTGCCTTCATCGACAAATATTTTGGCAACAGATAACTCGTCCACATCCGCACCTTCATTATGCTCCGCATTTGCAATCGCGGACTCCAGCAACTTCTTAACTAAGTGCGCACCCTTCTTAGTACTGAAGGTTAACGTATTGAGCGCCGAGCCGACCGCTTGGCCTCGAATCTGATCAGCAACCAGACGAGCCTTCTGAGCCGAAATCCGAGCACCTTTTAATCTTGCAGAAACTTCCATCACCTGTTCCTCATTACCCTGGATCTAAACCGCGACCTATCGTCGCTTCGCTTTCTTGTCTGCTGCGTGGCCCCGATAAGTTCGCGTCAAAGCAAACTCACCTAACTTGTGACCAACCATGTCTTCGGTAATAAACACAGGCACATGCTGACGACCGTTATGAACTTGAATCGTCAACCCAACAAAATCTGGTGCGATCATTGACCGACGTGACCAGGTCTTAATCGGACGCTTGTCATTTATCTCCAAGGCTTTTTGAACCTTGTCGGCTAAATGCAGATCAATAAACGGACCTTTTCTTAAACTTCTAGGCACAACCTATCTCCTATCGACTTGCGCGACGACGACGAATAATCATCTTGTCGGTACGCTTATTCTTTCTGGTCTTGTGACCCTTTGTTGGCATTCCCCAAGGGCGATACAGGATGACGACCACCTGATGTCTTACCTTCACCACCACCATGCGGGTGATCGACCGGGTTCATCACCACACCTCGAACGGTCGGGCGAACACCGCGCCAGCGACTGGCGCCTGCCTTGCCAAGCGACCGCAGGTTATGCTCTGAATTACTCACCTCGCCCAATGTCGCTCGGCAATCAGCCAGTGCTCGACGCATTTCACCAGAGCGCAGACGAAGCGTTACGTAACGGCCGTCTTTTGCAACCAGCTGCACCGATGTGCCTGCGCTACGCGCGATCTGGGCACCCTTGCCAGGCTTCATCTCGACACAATGGATCACCTACCCACTGGAATATTAGCGCATGGCAGTGATTGCCAGACTTGATCGGTGCGCCTGCTCCAGACATGGATCACCCGCCGTAACACCCTTCGGGGCAATAATGTAACGTCGCTCGCCGTCCGCATACTTGAACAGCGCAATGTTTGCTGTTCTGATTCGGATCGTACTCTAGAGCGCTCAACTACGCTGGAATCCCATCTTTGATTGCGCTTAAAATCAATAATTCGATACTTCTGCTTGTGACCACCACCAATATGACGGGTAGTGATACGGCCGTTATTATTTCTTCCACCATTCTTGGATTTAGCTTGTGTTAAAGACTTTAACGGGATCACCCTTATGCAAGTCAGGATGAACGACTTTAACGACGAACCGTCGCCCGGGAGATGTAGGTTTTGCTTTAACGACTGGCATTGTTCTTCTCGCGTATCAATTCTTTAGTTTGCTATTTGGCTTCGGCGGTGAAGTCAATTTCTTGACCCTCGACCACGCGCACATAAGCTTTCTTCCAACTTGGCTTCTTACTCAGCCCTCGCATGGTCTTCTTGACCTTGCCCTTCACATTGGCAACCGTTACCCCGGCAACGTTCACGCCGTAGATCTTCTCAACGGCCGCTTTAATTTGAGGGCGGGTCGCTTCTTTTCGGACTTTGAAGACAAAGTGATTGGACTGCTCAGCAACAACCGTTGCTTTCTCTGAGATATGAGCACCCAAGATAACGTTATAAATTGCGTCTGCACTCATCCCAACATCTCCTCGGCCCGTTTCAAGGCACCCACTGTAAATAGCACCTTTTCGTAGCCCAACAGAATGACTGGGTTGACGCCCTGAACATCGACAACATCAATCTGCCGAATATTTCGCGCGCCGAGATACAAATTCTCATCCACCTCCTCAACCACCACCAAGACCTGATTGAGGTTCAAATCCTTAAGCCGTTGAAGAACCTCTTTGGTTTTTGGCGCCGTCACTGAAAAATCCTCAGTCACGATGAGTCGGTCTTGACGGACCAACTCTGAAAAAATGGACTGCATCGCACCGCGGTACATTTTCTTGTTCACTTTCACCGAGTAGTCACGGGGCTTGGCAGCAAAAGTTACGCCACCGCCACGCCATATTGGGCTGCGAATCGTTCCTGCACGGGCACGACCGGTTCCCTTCTGACGAAACGGCTTTCGGCCGCCACCACGGACTTCCGATCGGGTCTTTTGAGCGCTAGTGCCTTGACGAGCACCGGCCATGTAAGACACGACGACCTGGTGAACCAGCGCCTCATTGTATTGCTGCCAAAGGCGCTCTCTGAAACCTCGACGGTTCCACTGCTGCCTTGGGGTGTCGCTATTGCTAATTCCATCGACGCTCTCCTTAACCTTTGACCGCTGGGCGAACAAGTACATCACCGCCCGGGGCGCCGGGAACGGCACCTTTGATCAACAGCAGGTTGCGCGCTGCATCGACTCGGATGATCTCTAAATTTTGCGTGGTCACACGCTCAGCACCCATGTGGCCGGCCATTTTCTTGCCCTTCCAAACTCTACCAGGCGTTTGACACTGACCGATTGAACCTGGCGCACGATGCGACAGCGAGTTACCGTGGGTTGCATCCTGCATCGTAAAGTTGTGACGCTTGATCACGCCCTGAAAACCTTTACCTTTGGACTGACCCGTGACATCGACCTTTTGTCCTGCCGCAAAGTTTGCAACTGTTAACTCAGCGCCAACTTCAAGCTCTGCTTCCGTCGTGGTGAATTCCGTTAATGTCCGACCAGCTTCAACTTGCGTCTTTTTAAACAGCCCTGCATGCGGTCGGTTGATGCGAGAGGCTTTAACAGCACCATAAGTGACTTGGATCGCTTGATAGCCATCTCGCTCTAGGTTTTTCACCTGAGTCACTCGGTTTGGCGTCGCCTGAACCACTGTTACAGGCACAGACCGTCCATCTTCAGTGAAGATCCGGGTCATACCTTGCTTTGTACCTACAATGCCTATGGTCATTGTCACTCTCCGAATTAGTTGCGCGATCAGGCCAGATTAATCTGGACTTCAACCCCTGCTGCCAAATCTAGCTTTGTTAGGGCGTCGACCGTCTTTTCTGTTGGCTCCAGAATGTCCAACATGCGCTTATGAGTTCTAATTTCGTATTGATCCCTTGCATCTTTATCGACGTGTGGCGAAATCAGAATAGTGAACTTCTCTTTGCGAGTGGGCAGTGGAATAGGGCCGCGAATTTGGGCACCGGTTCGTTTTGCCGTGTTGACAATCTCTTGTGTTGATACATCGATGAGCCGATGGTCAAACGCTTTGAGTCGAATCCTGATTCTTTGATTTTGCATGACGCGCCTATCTTTCGTTTCAGTGCGCCTTTTGCGCACCACTGTCAGTAAACTCTTGCCACTTATGAGCTCACCAGCCAAATTTAAATGCAAGCGTGCCCTCCTCTTTAAAGGAAGGCACACTGTCGTGTCGTTGCCCTTACGGGCGTCCCGTGATCCCCAATCGGGATCCTGTTCAAAAAGTCGACTTTTACAACCCGACTTTGTCCCAATGCTACCGGCGTTACCGCGTTTTCGGCTACCTTTTTGAGTCAAGGCTTAGCAGGGAGGCGAATACTACCCGCCTTCCTGCAGGATTGCCAGCCTTTAGTCTTTAATTTTCGTTACAACGCCTGCGCCAACCGTCCGGCCGCCTTCGCGAATCGCAAATCGCTGACCTTCTTCCATTGCAATCGGAGCAAGTAACTCAACATCCATCAGAACGTTGTCACCCGGCATCACCATTTCCGTTCCCTCAGGTAATTCACAGCTACCCGTCACATCCGTCGTCTCAAAAAAGAATTGCGGCTTGTAACCCTTGAAAGAATGGAGTGTGACGGCCACCTTCGTCTTTCGACAAAACGTAAACCTCGCCCTCAAACTTCGTGTGCGGTGTAATAGCGCCTGGCTTGGTCAATACCTGACCACGCTCAACATCTTCACGCTTCGTACCACGTAGAAGAACACCTACGTTCTCACCCGCTCGACCTTCGTCAAGCAACTTTCGGAACATCTCAACACCGGTACAAGTTGTCTTGACTGTCTCTTTAATCCCAACAATCTCAACTTCGTCTTGAACCCGAACAATCCCACGGGCAATTCGACCGGTCACAACCGTGCCACGACCTGAAATTGAGAAAACATCTTCAATCGGCATCAAAAATGGCTGATCAACCGCACGTACAGGCTCAGGAATGTAAGAATCAAGGGTCTCAACCAGAGTCTTAACCGCGGTAACACCCAGCTCATGGTCATCTTCGCCATTCAACGCCATCAGCGCAGAACCAACAATAATCGGCGTGTCATCGCCTGGGAAATCGTATTGGTCGAGGAGCTCACGGATCTCCATTTCGACGAGCTCAAGTAACTCTTCGTCGTCAACCATGTCTGCCTTGTTCATGAACACGACAATGTAAGGGACGCCAACCTGACGCGAAAGCAGGATGTGCTCACGTGTTTGTGGCATAGGGCCGTCTGCAGCTGAACAAACCAAAATGGCGCCGTCCATCTGCGCAGCACCCGTAATCATGTTCTTCACATAGTCAGCGTGACCCGGGCAGTCAACGTGTGCGTAGTGACGGTTCGGCGAATCATATTCAACGTGTGACGTTGAAATCGTGATGCCGCGCTCTCTCTCTTCTGGTGCATTATCAATTGCAGCAAAATCAGAAAACTCTCCGCCCCAAGTCTCAGCACAAACCTTGGTAATCGCCGCTGTTAGCGTCGTCTTACCATGGTCTACGTGACCGATTGTTCCTACGTTTAGATGCGGCTTCGTCCGCTCAAACTTCTCTTTGGACATGTTTCACCTCAATCGAGATTGTTCTAGGGTTAAATTACCGCGCCTTACTGATCACCGCCTCGGCAACATTGTTCGGCACCTCTTTATACTTCTCAAACTCCATTGAGAAGGTGGCTCGGCCTTGCGTTGCAGATCTCATATCTGTCGCGTAACCGAACATTTCTGACATCGGCACTTCTGCGCGCACGCATTTTCCTGACGGCACGTCCTCCATACCCAGGACCACACCCCGCCTGCGATTTAAATCGCCGATAATATCACCGTAATGCTCTTCCGGTGTGACCACTTCAACCTTCATGACCGGCTCCAGCAAAACCGGATCCGCATCCAGCGCGCCCGACTTCAGCGCCATCGAGGCAGCCACCTTAAACGCAACCTCACTGGAGTCAACATCATGATAGGATCCATCAAACAACGTCACGCGGACGCCTTGGAGCGGGTATCCGGCCAAGACCCCATTGCCCAATTGCTCTTCGGCCCCTTTCGCGACGGCACTAATATATTCTCTCGGCACGACACCGCCGACAACGTTATCCACAAACTCAAAATCTGCATCATCTATCGGTTCAAGCTTCAGCCAGACATGACCATACTGGCCCCGGCCACCCGTCTGCCTGACAAACTTGCCTTCAGCCTCCACCGTTTTGCGAATAGTCTCTCGGTAGGCCACTTGCGGCTTACCAATATTGGCCTCGACCGCGAACTCTCGACGCATCCGGTCAACAATAATGTCCAGATGCAATTCACCCATACCGCCGATAATAATCTGGCCGGAATCCTCATCTGTGCGCACCCGAAACGACGGGTCTTCCGCTGCGAGCTTGCCGAGGGCCACGCCCATCTTCTCTTGATCTGCTTGACTGCGAGGCTCAACGGCGACATGAATCACCGGCTCAGGAAAGTCCATCCGCTCAAGCGTGATAACTTGCTTTTCATCACACAAGGTATCGCCCGTGGTCGCGAGCTTTAACCCAATCGCGGCGGCAATATCGCCGGCCCTGACTTCTTTAATTTCTTTGCGCTCATTCGAGTGCATTTGGACCATCCGGCCGACTCGCTCACGCTTTCCTTTAACCGCGTTGTAGACAGAATCTCCAGAATTCAGCACACCAGAGTAGACTCGAAAAAAGGTCAACGCACCCACAAAGGGGTCGGTTGCAATCTTAAATGCGAGCGCGGCGAAAGGTTCTTCATCGGACGCATGTCGAACCGCTTCAGTTTCATCCTTATCGTCAAGGAAACCCCGAATCGCTTTGACCTCATCGGGCGCGGGCAAGTAATCAACCACCGCGTCCAACATGGTTTGTACGCCTTTATTTTTGAAGGCCGATCCGCACAGTGCCAGCACGATTTCGTTGGCTAAGGTGCGCTGCCGGAGCCCTTGCTTTATTTGGTCGTTGGTCAGATCGCCCGATTCAAGGTAGGCCTCCATCAGCTCATCATTCGCTTCGGCAGCCGCTTCAATCATTTGGTCCCGATAGAGGCTGGCCTCTTCAACATAATCAGCCGGGATGGCCTGCGTCTCGAAGGTCATGCCGCTGGAGTCGGCCGTATCGTAGACCCGGGCTTCCATCGTCGTCAGGTCGATGAGGCCGATAAAATCTTCTTCAGAACCGATGGGCAAAAAGATGGGGTGCGCATTCGCACCGAGGCGCTCGCGCATCGACTCAATGGCGGCAAAATAATCCGCACCAACGCGATCCATCTTATTAACAAAAGCGATGCGCGGGACATTATAGCGGTCTGCTTGACGCCACACGGTTTCAGACTGAGGCTCAACGCCGGAGGTCGCGCAAAACACAACGACCGCGCCATCGAGGACTCGGAGACTCCGCTCCACTTCGATGGTGAAGTCAACATGCCCTGGCGTGTCGATAATATTGATTCGGTGCTGTTCAAATTGCTGCGCAGTACCCGACCAAAAGGTCGTAGTCGCAGCAGAGGTGATCGTAATACCACGCTCTTGCTCTTGCTCCATCCAGTCCATGGTGGCAGCGCCATCATGGACTTCACCAATCTTATGAGACACACCTGTATAGTAAACAGTTTCCCGGTGGTCGTGGTTTTACCCGCGTCCACATGAGCGACGATTCCGATATTACGATAACGACGAATCGGTGTTGAACGCGACACTGGCGAAACCTCTTAAGAAGTTGGCAGCGGCATCAATAGCGATAATGCGCAAAAGCTCTGTTGGCTTCAGCCATTCGATGGGTGTCTTCGCGTTTACGAACTGCTGAGCCACGACCTTCAGAGGCATCCTGAAGCTCGCCTGCCAGTCGCAACGCCATCGATTTCTCGCTACGCTTCCTGGCTGAATCCACAAGCCAGCGCATCGCAAGCGCCGTTCGACGAGATGGACGCACTTCGACAGGCACCTGATAAGTGGCACCCCCAACGCGTCTTGATTTGACTTCGACGGTCGGCGCAACGGCTTCAAGCGCTAAGTCAAAAACCTCAATCGGGTCTTTGCCACTACGGCTTTGAATTTTTTCTATAGCTTCGTAGACAATCTTTTCAGCAACGGATTTCTTACCACTGTTCATGACGTGATTCATGAATTTAGCAAGGGTTTGATTATGAAACTTAGGGTCGGGAATAATGACCCGTTTCTCGGGGACTCTTCTTCTTGGCATGACGCTCTCTCTTCAGGTTTTATCGAGATCAAACAGACTCGACCTTACTCTCGCTATTGGCGAGGATTTTATTAAATTTAAGCCTTGGGTCGTTTGGTGCCGTACTTAGATCGACCTTGAGTTCGCTTGGCGACACCAGAGGTATCCAGCGCCCCACGAACCGTGTGATATCGTACACCGGGTAAATCCTTGACTCGACCACCACGGATCAGTACCACCGAGTGTTCCTGCAAGTTATGGCCTTCACCACCGATGTAGCTCGTGACTTCCATACCGTTCGTTAACCGAACACGACAAACCTTTCGAAGCGCTGAGTTCGGCTTCTTGGGTGTCGTCGTATAAACGCGCGTACAAACACCTCGCCGCTGAGGACAAGCCTGAAGGGCCGGCACGTCGCTTTTAACCACTTTTCGCTTCCGTGGTTTCCTGACTAATTGATTAATCCTGGCCATGCTTTTTATAAACTCCTAGTTCGGTGCGGCAGTGCGCCTCTCTACGCGAGGGGCGCATTCTAAAGAGCCGCTTGGATTGAGTCAACTGCAGCTGCAGCGACCTCTTATAAATCTCCCTGACTGAGCGCGTCACTGAGCGCTTGTTCCACTTCGCTCACACTCACTGTTGGCATCACAGCATTGCCACGCTCTCGTTTTAACTTGCGCTCGTTGTGGTAGGTCAAACCCGTGCCTGCCGGAATTAACCGGCCCACAATCACATTCTCCTTCAACCCTCGCAGATAATCCCGCTTGCCGGTCACGGCAGCTTCGGTCAACACACGAGTTGTCTCTTGGAAGGAGGCCGCAGAGATGAACGATTCGGTTGCAAGAGACGCTTTGGTAATACCCAACAACATTGGTTGCACCACGAACCAACTCAAGCTCTTCTAACACATCGTCGGCATAGGCACCCAAAGCTTGTCGCGCAGCGGGACTAGATAGACCAGCAATCTGGACATCATCACTCAGCCTGTGGCCTTTACCCTGTGTATAGACATGAATCATGTCTGTTGATCTTCACACCCTGAAGGCGATAGACCTCTTGGATCTCGTTGACAATATATTTCGCCAACTCACTGATGCCCTTGAGGCGAAGAATATCGTGCGGCGTTGGTGGCCCGTCAGAAATCACTTCGCCCTTTTCGACGTGCTCGCCTTCAAATACGCCCAATTGACGCCACTTCGGAATCAACTCTTCGTACTGAAGTTTGCCATTCGCCAGCGGTTTCACATTTGATCACTAAACGCTGCTTACCCTTGGTTTCTTTACCAAAGCTAACCGTACCTGTGGCTTGCGCCAGAACTGCAGGAATCCTTTGGCTTTCTTGCTTCAAACAATTCAGCAACACGTGGCAAACCACCCGTAATATCTTCGAGTTTTCGAGCCTTCCTGCGGAATCCTTGCAATGACATCACCGGTTGAGACCGGATCGCCATCTTCAAGACCTAAAATTGCGTTGGCTTCAAGGAAGTAATGTGCTGGCACATCAGTACCCGACAGCATGAGGGCCTTGCCCTTTGAATCCACCAAGGACACAGCCGGACGCATATCTTTACCGGCACTCGGTCGATCCTTCGGATCAATGATCGAAATGCTGTTGAGGCCCGTGAGTTCATCAGTCTGCCGTCGCACGGTGAGACCTTCTTCCATATTCTCGAACACAACCTTACCCGCAACTTCCGTCACAATCGGATGGGTTAGCGGATCCCAAGTTGAAACGATCTCGCCCGCATCGACAATTTGACCTGGCGCGGCTTTAATGACTGCGCCATAGGGCACCTTATACCGTTCACGTTCCTTGCCGGACTCTTGGTCTGCAATCGCGACTTCACCAGACCGAGAAACAGCAACCAACTCACCGCTGGGCTTTTCGACCGTCTTCAGGTTATGAAGCCTGAAAACACCTTTGTGTTTGACTTGTACATTATCAACCGCCGTTGCACGAGAGGCTGCCCCACCAATGTGGAACGTCCGCATCGTTAACTGTGTTCCTGGCTCGCCAATGGACTGTGCCGCGATCACACCAACCGCTTCGCCGATATTAACGATGTGCCCTCGACCGAGATCGCGACCATAGCAGTTACTGCAAATACCATAGCGAGTCTCACAGGTTATCGCACTTCTAACCTTGATTTCGTCAACGCCCATGCCTTCGACACGATCCGCCCATTTCTCGTCGATCAAAGTGCCTCTCGGGATCAAAACCTCGTCACCGGCCGCGTTGTAGACGTCTTCCGCGATCACCCGCCCCAAGACTCTTGAGCCGAGGCCTGCGATCACATCACCGCCCTCGATCACCGCGTTCATGATCATGCCATCATCGGTACCGCAGTCGACTTCGGTAACCACCAAATCCTGAGCGACATCCACTAGCCGTCGCGTCAAGTAACCAGAGTTCGCTGTTTTCAAAGCGGTATCGGCCAGGCCTTTCCGTGCACCGTGCGTTGAGATGAAGTACTGCATATTATTAAGACCTTCACGGAAATTACTCGTAATTGGAGTCTCAATAATTGAACCATCTGGTTTAGCCATCAAACCACGCATACCAGAGAGCTGACGAATCTGCGCGGGGGAGCCTCGTGCGCCAGAATCTGAGTACATCCAGACACTATTGAATGAAACCTGCTCTTCCTCTACGCCATCTCGGTTAACAACAGTTTCTTTGCTCAACGTATCCATCATCGCAGCACCAACTAAATCATTAGCACGCGTCCAGATATCGATAACTTTGTTGTATTTTTCGCCTTGGGTCACCAATCCGGATGAAAACTGGCTCTCAATTTCGCGAATTTCATCTTCACTTCGATCAATGATCGCCGCCTTCTCAGCAGGAATCACAAAATCGTCAACGCCAATTGAAGCCCCTGAGCGTGTTGAATACTCATAACCCATGTACATCAATTGATCTGCAAAAATAACCGTCTCTTTCAGACCTACATTGCGGTAGCACAAGTTGATTAATCGCGACATGTCCTTGTTGACCATGGGCTTGTTGATTTCCGCATAGGGAATCCCATCGGGGACGATTTCGAACACCAAAGCCCGACCCACAGTCGTTTCATGAATCTTCGAATACTCATGCCATTGACCTTCATCGTCGACGACCTTCTCGTGCACACGCACCTTGACCTTCGCTTGCAAACCAACCTGCCGATTCGCATAGGCTCGCGCCACTTCTTCGATATCAGAAAAACGCATCCCTTCGCCAAGATCGTTGACTCGATCCCGGGTCATCCAATAAACCCCAAGCACAACATCCTGCGACGGCACAATAATGGGCTCGCCATCGGCAGGTAACAGAACATTATTGGTCGACATCATGAGCGCACGCGCTTCCAATTGCGCCTCAATGGTCAACGGCACGTGGACCGCCATCTGGTCACCATCAAAGTCTGCGTTGTAAGCGGTACAAACCAGCGGATGTAACTGAATGGCTTTACCTTCAATTAAAACCGGCTCAAAGGCTTGAATGCCCAACCGGTGCAGCGTTGGCGCTCGATTTAGCAATACCGGGTGCTCACGAATCACTTCCGCCAAGATATCCCAAACCTCAGCGGTTTCTTTTTCGACCATTTTCTTAGCGGCTTTAATGGTTGTAGCCAACCACGACGCTCGAGCTTGCCAAAAATAAACGGCTTAAAGAGTTCCAGTGCCATTTTCTTAGGCAGCCCACACTGATGCAATCTAAGTGTAGGACCCGAAACGATGACCGAACGACCAGAGAAATCGACCCGCTTACCCAAAAGGTTCTGTCTGAATCGGCCTTGCTTACCTTTAATCATGTCCGCAAGGGATTTCAATGGACGCTTATTATTGCCCATTACAGCACGACCACGACGGCCATTATCAAGCAACGCATCGACCGCTTCTTGCAGCATTCGCTTTTCGTTTCTAACAATAATGTCGGGTGCAGCAAGGTCTAACAAACGCTTCAGGCGATTGTTTCGGTTAATCACACGACGATACAGGTCGTTCAAATCAGACGTTGCAAACCGACCCCCTTCAAGCGGGACTAAAGGCCTTAAATCTGGCGGTAAGACCGGCAGCACATTAAAGACCATCCAAGCGGGCTCATTACCGGATGCGATAAACGCCTCAATCAACTTCAGTCGCTTTGTGAGTTTTTTAATCTTGGTGTCGGAATTCGTCTGGGGCAGCTCTTCCCGAAGTCGTGCGACTTCGTCTTTTAGATCCATCTGCCGCATGAGATCCTGAATCGCTTCAGCACCCATTTTTGCTTCAAAATCATCACCGAATTCTTCAAGCGCCTCGTAGTACTGCTCGTCTGAAAGTAGCTGCCCTTTTTCTAAGGATGTCAGGCCTGGATCAATCACGACAAAGCTTTCGAAGTATAAAATCCGTTCAATATCTCTGAGCGTCATATCCATCAACAAACCGATCCGAGACGGTAGCGACTTCAAGAACCAAATATGGGCAACCGGCGCTGCCAACTCAATGTGGCCCATCCGCTCTCGACGAACCTTCGCGAGCGCGACTTCCACACCGCATTTTTCACAGATAACGCCTCGGTGCTTCAACCGCTTATACTTGCCGCATAAACACTCGTAGTCTTTGTTCGGCCCAAAAATCTTTGCGCAGAACAACCCATCCCGTTCCGGCTTGAAAGTTCTGTAATTAATGGAATCTGGCTTTTTAACTTCGCCAAAAGACCATGAGCGGATCATCTCCGGCGATGCCAAGCCAATTCTTAATGAATCAAATTCCTCTGACTGACCCTGAGCCCGCAGCATATTCAGTAAGTCTTTCACAGTGTTCCTCCAAGTTGGGCATCAAAGCCCGATCGAAAATTAGTGTGTTGAATAAAACCCTATCGCTCAGTCGTGCTCGAGATCAATATCAATCGCCAAAGAACGAATTTCTTTGGTCAGAACATTAAATGACTCTGGCATACCAGCATCCATTCGATGATCACCATCCACAATGTTTTTATACATTCTGGTTCGACCATGAACGTCATCAGATTTCACTGTGAGGAGCTCCTGCAATGTGTATGCAGCGCCGTAGGCCTCAAGTGCCCAAACTTCCATCTCCCCGAAACGCTGACCACCATACTGCGCCTTACCACCGAGCGGTTGCTGGGTAATCAGGGAGTAAGGACCAACCGCACGAGCGTGAATCTTGGATGACACGAGGTGATTGAGCTTCAACATATACATGTATCCAACCACAACTTCTTGCGCGAGTGGCTCACCGGACTGACCATCGAAGAGAACACTCTTACCAGTCGTCGGTAGCCCTGCTTCGTCGAGATACTCACGGACACGTGATTCACTATGCGGCACCATCGAACACAGGTGTTGCCATAGGCACGCCAGCGCGAAGGTTGTGTGCGAGCTCGAGAATTTCATCATCGCTAAAGCTCTTCAGATCTTCTTGCTTGTCGCCGATTTTGTTGTAAACCTCGGTCAACAGCTTACGCACGTCAGCTGCTTTTTTCTGCGAGTCGAGCATCTCACCAATTCGATTACCAAGGCCCTTAGCAGCCGCACCGAGGTGAGTCTCAAGAATCTGACCCACGTTCATACGCGACGGGCACACCCAACGGGTTCAGTACAATGTCGACCGGCTCCCCGTTCTCGTCATAAGGCATATCTTCCACCGGCATAATCACCGAGATCACGCCCTTGTTACCATGCCGTCCTGCCATCTTGTCGCCTGGCTGAATGCGGCGCTTAATCGCAAGATAAACTTTGACGATTTTCAGTACACCCGGGGCGAGATCATCGCCGCCTTGGAGCTTGCCTTTGCTTTCTTCGAATTTCTCATCCAAGTCGGCACGGCGCGCTTTAAGTCGCTGCTCCGCACCTTGAATCTGCTCATTCAGCTCATCTTTCTCCATTCGGAGCTTGAACCAATCCTGCGGCTCAAGCTCTTTAAGATAGGCCACCGTGACCTTCTCGCCTTTTTTAAGCTTTGGACCGGCAACCGCTGCCTTGCCTGTTAGGGATGCGGCCAGCCGTTCGTAGGTGGCATTTTCAATGATCGAAAATTCAGCTTCAATATTTTTTCGGATACCTTTTAAGGCTTCAGCGTCAATATCTTTTGCGCGCTTATCTTTCTCAATACCATCGCGAGTAAACACTCGAACATCGATGACGGTGCCATTGTAGCTACTTGGAACGCGAAGGCTGGTGTCTTTAACATCAGAAGCCTTCTCACCAAAAATTGCTCTTAAAAGCTTTTCCTCAGGGGTTAACTGCGTTTCGCCCTTGGGGGTCACTTTACCGACCAGAATATCGCCGGCGGCGACTTCAGCGCCAATATAAACAATCCCGGACTCGTCGAGCTTACCCAGAGCGCCTTCGCCAACATTTGGGATATCGCACGTGATTTCTTCAGAGCCAAGCTTGGTATCCCGAGCAATACAGGTCAGTTCCTGGATATGAATTGTCGTAAAGCGATCTTCCTTGACGACTTTCTCAGAAATTAAGATTGAATCTTCAAAGTTGTAGCCATTCCAGGTCATAAATGCGATCCGCATATTCTGACCCAGCGCCAATTCACCCGTATCAACCGATGGACCGTCCGCTAAAATATCGTGCATTGCAATGACATCGCCCTCTTTCACCAAAGGCCTTTGATTGATGCACGTATTCTGATTCGAGCGCGTATATTTCACCAGATCGTAAATATCGACACCCGCCTCACCACTTTCGGTCTCGGCGTTGTTAACCCGAATCACAATTCGCCCGGCATCGACGGTCTCAACGACGCCGCCTCGCAAGGCAACCACGCAAACGCCTGAGTCTCGCGCAACCGCGCGCTCTAAGCCTGTGCCGACCAGCGGCTTTTCTGACACCAGGGTTGGAACCGCTTGACGCTGCATGTTTGAGCCCATCAGCGCTCGGTTGGCATCATCGTGCTCTAAGAAAGGAATTAAAGATGCCGCTACAGAAACCAACTGCTTTGGAGAAACATCCATGAAATTAATATTCTCACGCGCCATCTTGGTGAATTCACCTTGATGTCGCACATCAACCAAGTCCTCCATCAAACGACCCAGGCTATCGACTTGCGCGCTCGCTTGGGCAATCACATAATCGGCTTCAACGATCGCAGAGAGATATTCGATTTCGTCCGTAACCTGGCCATCAACCACTCGCCGATAGGGGCTTTCCAAAAATCCATAGCTATTGGTTCGCGCATAGGTTGCCAGCGAGTTGATTAACCCGATATTAGGCCCTTCAGGCGTTTCAATTGGACACACTCGCCCATAATGGGTCGCATGCACATCTCTGACCTCAAAGCCAGCCCGCTCACGGAGTCAGACCACCTGGCCCTAGTGCTGATACACGCCGCTTATGCGTAACCTCAGACAGCGGATTGTTTTGATCCATAAACTGCGACAATTGCGCCGAACCAAAGAACTCTTTGACTGCAGCGGCGACAGGTTTCGCATTGATCAAATCCTGCGGCATCAAACCTTCTGACTCAGCTAGGCTCAAACGCTCTTTGACAGCCCGCTCGACGCGAATTAATCCCAACCGAAATGCATTTTCGGCCATTTCACCGACCGACCGAACGCGCCGATTACCAAGGTGATCAATATCATCAACAATATCAAACCCATTTCGAATGTTAATGAGGCATTTTAGAACCTGAAGCACATCTTCGTTGTCGAGCGTACCCGCACCGGTTTCTTCCTCCCGGCCAAGACGACGGTTGAATTTCATTCGACCGACCGCGGTTAGGTCATAGCGATCTGAAGAGAAGAACAAGTTATTGAACAGATTTTCAGCGGCTTCCTTAGTGGGCGGCTCGCCAGGTCGCATCATGCGATATATTTCAACCAACGCTTCGAGCCGATTCGTGCAAGGATCCGCATCCAACGTATCCGCCATAAACGGACCATGATCCAAATCGTTGGTATAAATAGTGTCAAACGCTGTGACGTTTAATTCTTGGAGCTTTTCAAGGATTTCAGGCGTGATAATGGCGTTGCAAGGCACAACGATTTCACCGGTTTCTTCATCCACCATGTTTTTGGCTAAGCGATGGCCGCAAACATATTCCGCAGGAACCGCCAACTCTGTTAGGTTGAGCTTCTCCATTTCACGGATATGACGCGCCGTGATTCTGGTGCCTTCGGTGACCAGCACCTCACCTTTTTTGTTCGTGATATCAAATTGCGCGGTTTCGCCACGCAGTCGATTCGCAATCAAACTCAATGTATAGCCATCGTCTGTCATTTGAAACGCATCGGTATCAAAAAACAGTTCTAAGATTTCTTCTGCTTCTAGGCCAAGCGCTCGCAGCAAAATCGTTGCAGGCAGCTTTCTTCGACGATCAATCCGAACATAAACCAAGTCCTTCGGATCGAATTCAAAATCAAGCCATGAACCGCGATAAGGAATCACTCTAGCTGAATATACAGGAGCTTACCTGACGAATGCGTCTTGCCTTTATCATGATCAAAAAAGACGCCTGGCGATCGGTGCAACTGAGAAACAACCACCCGCTCAATACCATTAATAACAAAGGTGCCGTTTTCGGTCATGAGCGGTATCTCGCCCATATACACTTCTTGTTCTTTAATATCCTTAATGGCTTTGTTCGAGGAGTCCTTATCGTAAATAATCAGTCGTACTTTGACCCGCAATGGCACCGCGTAGGTCACACTACGTGACTGACATTCCTTTACATCGAAAACCGCCTTGCCCAGCCGATACCCTACATACTCCAATGCCGCATTACCCGAATAAGAGACGATCGGGAAAACAGATCGAAAAGCAGCGTGCAGACCTGATTCCAACCGGTCCTCTTGACTGCCTTCTTCTTGAAGGAATTGCTTATAGGAGTTGACCTGTATCCCGAGAAGGTATGGGATATCCATTACCGTCGGCAATTTACTAAAGTCTTTCCTAATACGCTTTTTTTCTGTATACGAATAGGCCATTGCTTCCAGGTTTACTTTGGGTCTCAACCGAACAAATATTTACGGCAAAACAAGGCGCCGAGTTTCCTCGGCGCCTTTAGGGCTTTGCCACTGATTTCAAAGAAATCAGTCTTACTTCAGCTCAACGGTCGCGCCAGCTTCTTCGAGCTGCTTCTTCAGATCTTCAGCTTCAGCTTTCGATACGCCTTCCTTGACTGTTGAAGGTGCCGCATCAACCATGTCTTTGGCTTCTTTCAAACCAAGACCCGTGATAGCGCGAACAACCTTAATGGCATTCACTTTCTTCTCACCCGCTGCGACGAGCACAACTTCGAACTCGTCTTGCTCAGCGGCAGCAACCGCGTCTGCCACCGGCAGCAGGTGCAGCGGCAACGGCGGCCGCAGCCGATACGCCAAACTTTTCTTCCATAGCACTCGACGAGCGCAACCACGTCCATCACGCTCATTTCAGCGATTGCATTTAAAATATCGTCTTTTGATAAAGACATGAGTCCTATCTCCGATAGTTAATCGTTTACTCAGGCAGCTTCTTGTTGCTTTTGATCGCGAACCGCCGCAACCGCACGAGTAACCCTTGACCAGGAACTATCGTTCAGTGGTACGAACGCAAGCTTGGTTACCGGCGCCAGCATGACAGACAGCAGCAATGACTAAAGCTTGATCGCGAGTTGGCAACTTAGCCAACGCATCAATTTGATCGGCCGCTGGCAGTAACTTACCACGCCAACGCTCAACGCGCTCGTATCTCGAACGCACTCATTGTTTTTTGCGAACTCCTTGAAGAGTCGCGCAGCCAGCACCAGGGTCTTCGAGGGCAGAACGCAAGCACACGAATGGACCGAGCAATAGCTTCGTTCATGCACTCGAACTCCGTCCCTTCAAAGGCTCTCTTTAGCCAAAGTGTTACGAATCACGCTGCACCTGCACACTCGGATCGCGCGAGCCGCGATCGCGAAGCGACTGTCATACGCATCCACAGCTGACACCCCGGTAGTCCGCCATGACTGCCGACAAGCGCTGCGCTAGCGCAGTCTCGTTCACTTCCGCGACAATCGCCTGCTTTTCTTTAAGTCCAATCGGCACAAGTGATACTCCTGTGTCGACTTGTGTACGCTTACTCCGTGAGTATTTCTCAAATGAGTAATAACACGCGGGGGCACCCTGATACGGCGACAGGATTCATGACTCTCGAACCGGGCTCAACCGTCTGCGCAGGCTTCTTTTTCCGTTTCAGGAGTTCCGAAATTAACCGGCGACCTATCCATTCGGCCACCGGACCTACGGTCTTTGACGAGGTTCTGATGACCTGAATCGGCTCAGTCAGGAACCCCAAAGTTTCTATTACCAGATAAACTGGTTACTCGCTGATCGAACAAGGGATCAGCAAAAAATTACAACTTACAGATTCAAGGCCTCTAACGTAGGCTTGGTCGATCGGCAATGCCCGCACCCATGGTGGTCGACAGGACGATTACCTTCTTCACATAAATGCACCCTTCGCAGAAGCTGGCTTGACCTTTTTCAAGGTCACGTAAGCAAGTGCTTCGACGTTCTGCTTAATGGCTAGCTGGGTCAAAGCCAACCTGGCCAACGCCACCATGAACGATGCCGTTCTTGTCGGTTCGATAACGCACCTGACCGGACTTGTGCATTCTTCACTGCTTCAGCAACGTCTGGTGTGACGGTGCCCAGACGCGGGTTCGGCATGAGACCCCGCGGCCCGAGGACTTGCCCTAAGCTGGCCAACAACGCGCATGGTGCATCAGGCGTCGCGATGACAACGCCGAAATCCAAGTTGCCCGCTTTGACCGATCCGCCGCAAGGTCCTCCATACCAACAATATCAGCACCGGCTGCATTTGCTTCTTCAGCTTTTTCGCCTTGAGCAAACACCGCTACTTTGACATCTTTTCCTGTACCGTTAGGAAGCACAGTTGCGCCTCTAACAACTTGATCAGATTTACGTGGATCAACACCAAGGTTGATGCTTACGTCGACCGACTCACAAAACTTGGCGGATGCGAGCTCTGTTAATATCTGAACCGCCTCTTCGATAGGATAGGCTTTACCTACCTCAATCTTTTCGCTGTGCAAACGTGCTCTTTTTGATAACTTAGCCATTACACAACCCCTTCAGTTTCGATACCAGCTGCTCGAGCACTACCGGCGATTGTCCGCACGGCTGCATCCATATTTTTTGCTGTTAGGTCAGGCATTTTTGTTGTCGCGATTTCTTCAAGCTGCGCCCGAGTAACCTTGCCTACTTTATCCGTATGCGGTGTCGGACTACCTTTCGCAACGCCGGCTGCTTTCTTCAACAAAACTGAAGCAGGCGGTGTTTTCTTAATAAACGTAAAACTCTTATCTGCATAGACTGTAATGACCACAGGAACAGGCATGCCTGCTTCAAGTGACTGCGTCTCAGCGTTAAAGGCTTTGCAGAATTCCATGATGTTGACGCCGCGCTGTCCCAGCGCGGGGCCAACAGGCGGGCTAGGGTTGGCCTTGCCCGGCAGGAACCTGCAGCTTAATATAAGCCTCAAGCTTTTTAGCCATGTAACCAAAACTCCCCTGTGGGTCACGCCCGACGACTTAGTGCGGGAATCGCCTTTGTTAAAAGGTTATTAAATACCCTCAAGGTGCAGCTAAAATTTTCTGTCTCTTAGCTCTTTTCGACTTGCCCGAACTCTAGCTCTACTGGAGTCGAACGACCGAAAATCAATACGGCAACGCGTAATCGACTCTTCTCATAATTCACTTCTTCAACAACGCCATTAAAATCGTTGAAATGGACCATCAACATACCCGAACCAACCTCACCCGGTTCGAACACAGTTTTAGGAGCTGGCGTAACATGCTCACTACCAGCCTGCACTCGCTGCAAGATGGTCGCGGCTTCTTGATCTGAAATCGGTGCTGGCTGATCAGCCTTTCCACCAATAAAGCCCATAACCCGCGGCGTTTCCTTCACCAGGTGCCAGGTGCTCATCATCGAGCTCCATTTCAACCAGCACGTAGCCGGGGAAAGAACTTACGCTCACTGCGGCGCTTCTTACCTGCGCTTGCATTTCGACAACTTCTTCCGCGGGCACAATGCACTTCGCCAAACTTCTCTGGCAAATGCGCTGACAGCGAGCTACGTTCTGTCGAGAAGCGCGCGCATAACCTGCTTCTCATATCCAGAGAAGGCGTGGACTACGTACCATCGTTTACTCAATGCGTCACACCATTTCCTGAGTGGTGAGTACCAGACCGTGTAAGCCAATCACGGCTCGCTGACAGCCCAACTCAGAGCCGGAGTCCAGGGCCCATAAAAGCAGACCGACAACGATAACACCATCACAACCACGATCAGCGTGGTCTGAGTTGTTTCCTGCCGAGTTGGCCAAACGACCTTTCTAACTTCAACGCGAGCTTCTCTGGCCAGATCCCAAGGCAGCCCTGCCCTGCACCGTGGTCTGAATGCGCTACAGCAATTGCAACAGCTGCCCGCAACGAGGCCACCAGCCAGAACACGAATACAGTACACAGTCAGGGCAACGCATACTCAGCATGTTGGCGTAAAGACCCGCCACACACAACCGCGACAGGCAACTAAGCCAGATCAATGGCATCCAGCTTACCGGCGTTGTCAGATACTGCGCTCACAATTACCCCTAAATGCTCAACGTAATGGTCCAATCTATCCCGGAGCTCTGTGCAACAGCTTGGCAGGCCAGGAGGGAATCGAACCCCCAACCTGCGGTTTTGGAGACCGCTGCTCTGCCAATTGAGCTACTGGCCTACGTGCTTACTACACACTCGGATAGAAATCTCAGACCGTTGCGACTTACTCGTTGATTTTCGACACACGCCGCGCCAACCGTTCGGCCGCCTTCGCGAATCGCAAAACGCTGGCCTTCTTCCATTGCAATCGGAGCAATCAACTCAACATTCATGATACGTTGTCACCCGGCATCACCATCTCCGTGCCCTCAGGTAATTCACAGCTACCTGTCACGTCCGTTGTCTCAAAGAAAGAACTGAGGCTTGTAACCCTTGAAAGAATGGCGTATGACGGCCACCTTCATCTTTCGACAATACGTACACCTCACCTTCAAACTTCGTGTGCGGTGTAATTGACACCAGGCTTGGCCAATACTTGACCACGCTCAACATCTTCACGCTTCGTACCACGTAGAAGAACACCAACGTTCTCACCTGCTCGACCTTCGTCAAGCAACTTTCGGAACATCTCAACACCCGTACAAGTTGTCTTCTGCGTATCTTTAATACCAACAATCTCGATCTTCGTCACCAACGAACAATACCACGTCAATACGACCTGTCACAACCGTACCACGACCTGAAATTGAGAAAACATCTTCAATCGGCATCAAGAAAGGCTGATCAATCGCACGTACTGGCTCTGGAATGTAAGTATCAAGCGTTCAACCAACTTAAATCGCGGTCACGCCAGATGTCTGATCTGATCGCCTTCCAATGCTTTAAGCGCAGAACCAATAATGATCGGCGTGTCGTCACCCGGGAAATCGTATTGGTCAAGGAGCTCACGGATCTCCATTTCGACGAGCTCAAGTAACTCTTCGTCGTCAACCATGTCTGCTTTGTTCATGAACACGACAATGTAAGGGACGCCAACCTGACGCGAAAGCAGGATGTGCTCACGTGTTTGAGGCATAGGGCCGTCTGCAGCTGAACAAACCAAAATGGCGCCGTCCATCTGCGCAGCACCCGTAATCATGTTCTTCACATAGTCAGCGTGACCCGGGCAGTCAACGTGTGCGTAGTGACGGTTCGGCGAATCATATTCAACGTGTGACGTTGAAATCGTGATGCCGCGCTCTCTCTCTTCTGGTGCATTATCAATTGCAGCAAAATCAGAAAACTCTCCGCCCCAAGTCTCAGCACAAACCTTGGTAATCGCCGCTGTTAGCGTCGTCTTACCATGGTCTACGTGACCGATTGTTCCTACGTTTAGATGCGGCTTCGTCCGCTCAAACTTCTCTTTGGACATGTTTCACCTCGAGGTAATTTTAATCGTTAAATGATTTAGCCTGATTTCGCGATAACAGCTTTCGCTATCGCATCAGGGACTTCTTTATATTGCCAGAATAACTACTTCTTTCAAACTTTACATGAGCCAGCTGGGTAATCTCCTCAATGGGCCTTTATTTTGTTTGAATAGCTATCAAACACTGACCCTAAACTGCTTCGAAATACTCTGCCTTAACTACCTCACTCGACTCAACCTTAGCCGCAAAAAAGACTCTCGAAAACCCTACAAATGCATGGAGCTCATAACCGGATTTGAACCGGTGACCTCTTCCTTACCAAGGAAGTGCTCTACCACTGAGCTATATGAGCCTACATTCCACAAACCCAGATAAGCTTCCTCATCAAGCTCGGGATTGGAGCGGGTAGCGAGGATCGAACTCGCGTCATCAGCTTGGAAGGCTGGGGTTCTACCGCTAAACTATACCCGCTAACTCTGCAAAACCGCTGTTTGCCCAACGTTTCTTTGTCGCTTCTTTGTCGCTTCTTGATCGACCAAAACGCCAAACCCTCGCCCGGGTTACTCATGCCTTCTCTGCGGCGCTCGTTTCATGACAGCCGCAACCGCCTCTAAATACAGCGGCACTCCAATGTCTTGGCCTACCCAAAACCCTTACTAACCCAGCCTAATATGGTGGAGGGGGGCGGATTCGAACCACCGAAGCTTTCGCGTCAGATTTACAGTCTGATCCCTTTGACCGCTCGGGAACCCCTCCGATTTTGCGGCGCTAAATCTTGCCAGCCGAAGCCGTCATTGTCAACGCCGAAACACACACGCCCTGGAAATAAAATCTTCCAGCACCCTTTGTTGTATTCACACCTTTTGTTGTGGACATCTTAGTGAGGTCAGATTGTAACCCTGCTAACGGTTTTTGCGATCTTATGGAACAGACCCTCAAAACCTCGCCAACCTTCCCTTTCGAAAATGTTCATCCTTTTGCATTCAATTTCGACGTATTTGCTGCGCAACCCTTCACAAGGAGCGGGTCGTCGGGACATGCCATCATGAGGACCATCGACAGCAGAGCAGTTTGGTGCCGCCACCAAGAGTCGAACTCGGGACCTACTGATTACAAATCAGTTGCTCTACCAACTGAGCTATAGCGGCACAGGTCGCAGATTGTAAGCCAATCCACGTGAGTATTGATGATCGCCCAGATTATGAAAAGAAACTAAAATTACGACCGAATTATGAATCAACCATGCTCGCGGGACAAACCTTGCGACCAATGGCCGGCGTCATAAGCCCTTCCGCCTGCAACGCGTCTACCCATTCGGTATTTTCACCGACAAGCCGGAGATAACTCTCAACAACCGGTTGGTTGGGCGAGTGGATTGCAAACCTCGCTTGCTCTGCAACCGGCGCCGCAGCAACAAAACGCTTCGCGGCACCATAAGATGAAAAAACGCCCAGCGATACGCTCTTCGCCAAAGGCCCATCCCTCATGACAAAACTGTCCAATCCCTGATCGCGAAGGGCTGTACGCAGCTGATAAGCCGCGTTAAGGGACTCGGCCGGGCCCACGTAGACTCGATACTCCGATACGGCATCTGCCGCTCGCTGCGGCAGAGCGAGCGTCTCAGCCACCCAACTGAAAGCCGTGATGTTCGTATTGAGCGCCACAACTTTTGCCCGCTCGCCTGCGGAGAACGGCCCGATTAACACACACTCTACGTTCAAGCTCGGCACGACATCGGCCCCAGTCAACGGTTGCGGGGCTGCCGCCGATGACGCATCAATCGAAGACTGAGGCTCAATCAACACCGCCGGCGCGACTGCATCCAGGCTCTGGCTCGCTGGCGCAACCATAATCTCTCGAACCGAATCGCTGGCCAAACCCTGAACCGAGCCGCTCATTTGTCGAACTTGATCTGCTCGCCAATCCACCACCACCACCCCCAAGATCAGGACGTTTAAGACCAAGAGAACCCAGATTGTTCTTTGAAACTCGCGCTTTATCATTTACGACCCCAGACCTCTTAAGCTGACTTCGCCGGCGTTGAATGTTTTCCGGCCTCCCTTGGCATCGAGCACCAAACACCCGTCAATATCGATGCCTTCGTTTCGGCCCGTCACCACGTCATTACCTTGAAAGACATTAACACTCTCCCCATGATACAGGTCTAGCGCCCCCCATCGTGCTTGATATTGCGACATCATACCCGGCGAAAACTGCGACAGCACAGAGTCAATGGCCTCAACAAACCGAATGACAAGCTCAGTCCGACTAACCGGCACCTCGCGCGTTAAGGCCACAGCCAATTGATCAATTTCCTGAAAGTCTGGCGCGGCGTTTACGTTCAAACCAACGCCAACACAAACCCGACTCGAGCGCAGTGACAACTGATCCAATTCGATCAGTATGCCACCCAGCTTCCCGGCTTTGGTCATCAAATCATTGGGCCATTTGATCGCAACTTCCAAAAACCCCAGATCACGAAGCGTTTGAACCAACTCGACCCCAATCGCCACGCTCAATCCCCCCAGCTGACTCATCGCCAAATCGAGACCACCGATATAGGAAAGCGCCAAATTTTGAGCAAACGGACTCACCCAAGTTCTACCCCGCCGACCTCGACCGGCGCCCTGCATCTCAGCCGTGCAAACCACCCGGTCTTCAGACAGCGGCCGCGCCATCAAAGCGCTGTTGGTTGAATCAATTAGCAAATGATGCTCAAAGGTTATCCCAGCACCCAAGCGACTTCTAACCCGGGCTGCGTCGATCAACTCAACCTTACCCGCTAACCGCAGGCCGCCCGCCAACCTCATGACCTGGTCATTTAACCCCAGCAAACTTAGGGCTTGCTGCGCTTCTTTCGAGTTTGGCACCGTCTGACCGCCACACAGCTGCCGGATCAATTTATTTTGATTGGCGGTTAACGCTAAAAACATCCTCTGATCTCCGCGAAACACGATTGTAATAAAAACGGACCTGCGTATAATACGCCGCCTCAGCGTCACACTTCTGATAATCGGGTCTGTAGCTCAGTTGGTTAGAGCGCACCCCTGATAAGGGTGAGGTCGGTGGTTCAAATCCACCCAGACCCACCATATTACAGAAGTTTGAGTAGCCGCTTCATCGCACTACCTAAAAACACCCAGACCCACCAATTTATATATAGGTGAAGAAATTGGGGCCATAGCTCAGCTGGGAGAGCGCCTGCCTTGCACGCAGGAGGTCGACGGTTCGATCCCGTCTGGCTCCACCAATTTCCACGCAAAGCCCCATTTGAGCTCGAACCCTCTACTTTTTGCTGCTTGGGCTTAAAGGCCCTTGATGTCTGATTTTGCTGCGCCTGCGCGCCCATCCCATGTTACCAGCCGATTGCAACACCAACAGGCTTAGACGACCTTTACCCGACGCCGCGTCCTGGCTGGCCTAGACTGCTTATAGGCCGACCCTTTGATTGCGCACGGGACCGTCCCAATCTCTGCCCGCATCAGCCTAGACCGCCGAATCAGCGCCACCGGCTTCAATCGCGCCGTTCTCAATCACTATGAACCAACAAATGGTGTTGTTTTTTGCCCTTTTGAATCAAGTGATAACGTCCAAAGAGTGCGTTGCGCCCTTGCAACAGATAGTCTGGGTCGGTTTGTTTGACGCCATTGACTGCAATCGAATTGCCCAAGATCAACTTTTTGGCTTGACCTCGGGTCACGTCGCCTTTGGGCGTCGTTGCGAGACTACTTTCAAATAATAGATCCAACAACCCAAAGGATTCTTGCTGAACCTGGGTGGACGGCAAACCATCCTGAGCCAGTTGTGCAAAATCCTCCTCCGTCAGCTCGCTGATTCGATTGGAAAAAATCGCCGCCGTGATGCGCTCGACAGCAGTCACCGCCGACTCGCCATGGACCAACCGCGTCACCTCTTGCGCTAGCCGCCGATGGGCCAAACGCGCCTCGGGCCGACTCTGCTGCGCAGCCGCCAGTTCTGCAATTTCAGCGGGCGACAGAAACGTAAATATTTTCAAAAACCGAATCACATCATCATCGGCGCAATTAATCCAGAATTGGTAGAACTTGTACTCAGACGTCTTGGATGGATCAAGCCAAACCGCACCATCGGCACTTTTACCAAACTTCGTACCATCAGACTTCGTGATCAAAGGATAGGTCACCGCATGCGCCTGGCCACCTTGCATTCTGCGGATCAAATCAATTCCGCTGGTAATATTGCCCCACTGATCGCTACCCCCCATTTGAATCGAGCAATCGTGATCCCGATACAGCACCGCGAAATCATAAGATTGCAAAATCATATAACTAAACTCGGTGTAGCTAATGCCGGCGCTGTCATCTTCTAAACGTCGTTTAACCGTTTCCTTTTGAACCATCGCATTCACGCTAAAGTGTTTGCCGATATCCCGAAGATAGGTGATGACATCCAGGCCATTCACCCAATCGGCGTTATCGACCACCAACGCTGGATTGCCGTCGCACTCAAAATCCAAAAACCGGCAAGCTTGCTGCCTTATTTTGTCGACAAATGCCGCCACCTGATCGCGCGGCTTAAGCGTTCGCTCTGAGACGCGGCCACCTGGATCGCCAATCAGCCCCGTCGCACCCCCAACCAACAATATGGGCCGGTGACCGTAATCCTGAAACCGCCTCAGCGCGAGGAGTGGCACGAGGTTACCAATGTGCAAGCTGTCAGCCGTCGGATCAAACCCGCAATAGACTGTTCGAGGTTTCTCAGCAAGATGGGCCCGAAGAGCCGCCTCATTGCTGACTTGGGCAATCAACTCAAGTTGCTGTAAATCGCTAACAATTTGGTCGCCTGAACCTTTCAAACCATTCTCCTTAAGCACCACTACTGACCTTCGCGGCCTATTATTGCACGATCTTGCTCGATCGGTTTACCTCCGAGCGGTTGTTTGCGCGTCGTAATCGGCATCTGAAATGCTGAACAATGATTGATTTTAGGCTTCAGCATTCCTAACATCGCAACGCGAGTCTCAATCAGTCGTTCAATTATCATGCGTAAATATCCAAACACTCATCTAAAGCTCGCTGGCCTCTTGGTCGTGATCTGCGCGATGCTGGTCTTGTTTGATAACGCGCTAGAGCCCTCGTCTTCTGCGCCCATCACGATCGCGATACCAACGCCAGAACGAGAGCAGGGCGATGCCGAAAATGAAGGACCGCCTCAACAAGGCCCTAACCTGCCGCCACTGCTTAGGCTGACGGTTAAAAACGGTGATAACTTGTCGACTTTGTTTGCCAAAGAGCGCCTTTACGCGGGCGACTTACAAAGAATATTGAACACAGAAAATGCCGAGGCACTCGCCGATCTGCGCCCCGGGCAAAACATCGCAATCCAAAAAACGGCAAACGGTCGCGTCGAGCAATTACGCTACACAATCAACCCAACCACAACACTCGTTACAACGCTTACGGGCTCTGATTACCAGACAACCATCGAAACGGTGCGGCCTGACATTATTCTAAAAACGCTGCACGGACGGATCAGTAAGACCCATCCATCGCTGTATCATGCCGGTCAACAAGCGGGTC
>CAJJAX010000009.1 GCA_905182155.1 uncultured Pseudomonadales bacterium | reverse complement strand
AAGGCATCGGTTGCCTCGGTAAAGCGACCGTTCCACAGTTTTTGATTGCCTTGGCTCACTGGGATTTCCCTGATGCTAAAAAGCCAGAGTATAACAGTTGCTGAATCAGAGTTGGCGGGATCCGCCGGCAATGGCGGGCCAAGGGTTTTCAAGTTGGTGAAACAGGATGAATTCGCGGCGACGGCAACCGATTACGGGAGAGGGGCTGCCTGGCATCATTCTATAAATGAAGGTTTACTCGCCAACCCGTCCAAGTTAGTGTTGCGGTTTTAAACTTTGAGGCCCGCCCTTGAGAACGATTCGTCTTGCCACGCGCAAAAGTCCCTTGGCCCTTTGGCAAGCCAATGACGTCGCCGATCCGCTGCAAGCTGCCCATCCACAAATTGATGTGGAAATCATCGGTATGACGACCGAGGGTGATCGCAACAAGGTTTCACCGCTCAGTCAAATTGGCGGCAAAGGTGTTTTTGTAAAAGAGCTTGAGGTTGCTTTGCTTGAAAACAGAGCGGATATAGCCGTTCATTCCATGAAAGATGTCCCTTCTATACTGCCCGATCCGCCCGAAGCGGTGGTTTTAGCCGCAGCCGAGGCCGCCAAAGAGGCTGATGCAGATGCGGTTATCGGCTTTGGCGGTGGCTCTTCATTGGATGTGGCCAAGCTTGCGGCGGTGCTTGCAACTGTCGAAGGCCTATCCACATCTCGTCTTTGAAAACCTTCGGGGTAATGTCGAAACCCGGCTCAAGCGGTTAGATGCGGGTGATTTCGATGGGCATTATCCTTGCTTCTGCTGCCTTGCTCGATTGGGTCTGGGTCACCGGATCACTGAAAATATCGCAACCGATATTTGTATTCCAGCGCAGGGCAAGGGGCTGTGGGTCTTGAAGCCCGGGCCGACCGAGACGATCTGAATGATGTCATTGCCGCGTTGAACCATGAACAAACGTTTACAACGGTCAGTTGTGAGCGTCAGATCTCACGCCGGCTCGGCGCCACTGCAATTTGCCGGTCGCAGCCTACGCCAGACTCCTCAGCGATGGTCTAGATTCGATGGTGCAGCTAGACACCTTTGTGAGTGACCTGCGCGGTGAGCAAGTGCTTACAATTGGGGGGCGCGATTTAATGGGTAAGGCGTTCGCAATGGCAGATCGGGTCGCGGATGAGCTGATTCAACAAGGGGCCTTAGCACTGGTTTCTGAGTCGCCCTAAATGATCGAAAAAATCCTCCTGACTCGGCCCGCAGGATTCAATGATGAACTTGCGGGGGGCGTTGGCGGCGCAGGGCATTGCGGTTGTTGCAGGCGCCCTTAGTTCGGATTCAAGGTCTTGACCCAGCGGGGTTGCGCCTGGAACCTAAGATCTTGCTCGATCCAGAGCAGGTCATTATTTTTACCAGCCAAAATGCGATTGACTATGCTGAGACCTGATCCCGCAGTTGGCGCAGCAGCCAAAGCCCATGTCTTTGCGGTTGGCCCGCAACGCAGATGCGGCTGAAAGAAATGGGGATCGTGGCGACGGCGCCTGATCAGCCCGGCTCTGAACCGCTGCTCAGTTTACCCGCGTTCACAGCCCCTTTTGACAAAAAGGTGCTCATCGTGACGGGCGATTGGGTCGGGATTACCTTGAGACGACCTTGCGCGCGCGCGGCGCAGCGGTTTGCACGGTATGAATGTTACGAGCGCGTGCCGCTTTTGATCCAAAATCTGGATGACATGATTGCCCAGGGTTATCACCATATCTTAGTCCCAGTACCGATATCTTGCAAGCCTTGGCGAGTCATTTGACCGCTTTGAGTCGGCCTCAGGTGGTATTGTGTGTGACCGCCAAGAGAATCAAAGAGGCCGCGCATTCATTGGGATTGACCGCGGTGATTGAGGCCCCGGATGCCAGCGTCTCTGGCATACTTAAGGCATTAACCAGTCAGTCTTCAAATCAGTCATCAAATCAAGGAGCCGAGTCCCAGTGACCGCGTCAGTCTCAGAAGGAACCCATAAAACGTCTGAAACGCCGCCGGCTCCGAAGGCTCGTGCGGCGGGTTCGTTGGGGATCGCCTTTGTTCTGCTGCTGCTTTTGGCGGGCTTTTCGCTGGCTGCTTGGCAACTGTTTCTGCTGCAGAGCGAACAACGCGAACAAGCGCAAAAGCTCGCCGCGTTGCCGATACTGCAGGCGGAAATTGATCAATCGCGCCTTGCCTTGACCAATCTGGCGCAAGGCCAGAGTCAGCTTGCTGAAGGACAAGCCGCATTAACGGCGCGGATTCAAGCCCAAGCGGCAACCCTGGCGGAGGTCCGTCAACAATCCACGCAGCAGGGGAGATGTGGCAACTGCAGAAGTGGCAACCCTCGTGCGGATGGCGGCATTGGCGCTGAATGTATTTGAAGATGCTCAGCAAGCAACTGGATTTTTACGCCAGGCGGACCAAGTATTGGTTGGCGTTGAGACCAGCGCCCTCGTTGATCTTCGTGCTGCGATCGCATTTGATTTGGCGCAGTTAGCGCAGGTTCCAGTGATTGATCGAATCGGGCTCTACTTGAGCTTAGGGCAACTGATGACGAGGGTTCCGGACCTGCCCCTTAGGCCGGTTAAGCCGCAGCCAAAGCAAGCGCCGCGCGAAACCCCGCGCATTGCTGAGGGCTTTTGGGGTCGCCTTGAGCCGTTATGGGATACCCTTTGGGCGCGCGTCTTTGATTTGGTCGACTTTAGGCGAGGCGAGGCAGCCCCCAAGCCCATCCCAACAGCGCAAGCCACGCAACATCTGCGGCAGAATCTATTACTCAGCTTGAGCACGGCCCAAAGTGCCCTGCTCCGCTTGGAGCAACCTGTTTTTGATGAGGAACTGAGTAAGGTGCGCGCGTGGGTCAAAGATTATTTTGATCCCCATGCCGACCAACAACGGTTGTTTTTAGCGGGTTTGGCGCAACTCACGACCGTCCATCATCAAGCCCGAATTACCGTCGGTGGATGGGTCCTTAGCAGCGTTAGCACAAGCGCAACGGTTTCAGGCTGTGTCGCCCTGATGCGTCGCTTGCTGCTCTTTATGACGATCATTCTTGCGCTCGTGGTGGGCACCACAATGAGTCGCTCGCCAGGCTATGTGCTGATTGCTTACGAAGACATGCTGCTACAAACCAGTTTATGGGTTGCGGTGCTTGGCTTGCTTGCGCTGCTGCTAGCTCTGCGTTGGCTCTGGATTATTTTGAGCGCTGTTCTGGGTACGAAAAACAAGCTTGCGGCGTGGTCCGAGGATCGTCGAGCAGCGCAAGCCTTGCGCTTCTTGGGTAAATCCATCGTGCTCCATGAACTGGGTGAGTTAAAGCGCGCGAATCGATATCTTGAGCGGGTCCGGACCTTGCCTGAGTTAAAGCCGGTATCGCTTGCGGTGCTGGCGACGGGTGACGCGTGCGAAGCGCGCACCCAGGCTCTGGATGAATTGGCCCTGGGCAGTCAAGCTCAGAAAGAACTGGCGGCCTTAAGCCGCGCCCTGATTGCCCTGGACGACGGTTTGATTGAACTTGCCGCCGAACAAATTTCTGGGTTGCCAGATAATCCAAAAACCCTGACGCTAAAGCGCAAGGTTTGGCTTGCCAACAAGGATTGGCAGCAACTGGCGGCGCACAAAACCGCAGTCGCAAAGTTTGATGAGACCCTCACCCTTGCCGAGCATCAGCAGTTAGTGGCAGCGCGGCAGACTTTGGCGAGCGATGCGGCGCGGCAAGACTGGTTGAATGCGCTGCCGAGTATTTCGTTGCAAGATGATGGCCTTCTGGCTGCCGTGTTTGATGATTTTGATCAACCAAAGCTTGCTGAGCAGTGTTGTCGATCACTGCTTGAGCAGTCTCCAACCCTGGCGCTTTTTTTAGTGTACGCAGAGCTCGACGCCGAAACAAAGGTGGAACGAGCGCGTCAGATTAAACGCTGGTATCAGCAGCAAGCCTCGGCGAACGTGTTGGCGGCAATGGGCGGGCTTGCGGCGGCCTCTGGAGAACACGCCCAGGCCATCGCGCATTTTTCCGAGAGCCTCGCGTTGAAGTCCTCAGCCTTAATCCGCCAACGGTTTAGCGCGGTCTTTCCTCGCTTTGGGCGAGGTGAACAAGGCTTTGGCCCAATTACAGACGCTTTAGAGGGCGCGAGGCGCGTAATCGAACACATCAGACCGCATATTCTTCGCATCAAAACCGGTGGCCGTGAACAGGTCTAAGGTGCCATAAACCATCCCTGGACTGCCTGAAACGAAGATCAAGTGGTCATTTAGGTTTTTTAGATCGTGTTGGACGGCTTCGCCGACGAGACCGGTTCGACCGAGCCAATTTGTGTCATCGCGACTGACAACCGGCGTGTAGGTGATATTTGGCCCGGCAGCTGCGGTTTTAAAATAGTCATCCAGGTAGAGCTCTTCTGGCGTAACAACCCCCCAATAAAGATGCACTTTTTGTGCGTATTGTTGCGTGATGAGCCAATCAAACAGGCTTTTGATCTGAGTAATACCGGTTGCCGCGGCAATGAGAATCACGGGCTGCTCTGGCAATTGGTTCAAAAAGCAATTGCCAAGGGGGTAGGCAATGGTCACCGAACTGGGGTGACCATCGAGGAACTGTTCAACGAGAGCTGAATCTGCGGAATTTTCGGTTGCCTTGATATGCAGTTCAAGATGATCCGCACCGGGCGCATTGGCTATGGAAAAAGGAAAGGCTTTCTCACCCACGGTCAGGGAAAGGTATTGCCCCGCGGAAAAGGCGCTGAGAGGTTCAGGCAAGCTTAAAACCAGTCGCCGGACCCCGTTTTGCAATGCCGCATTAACCAAAACCTGACACGCTAGGCCCATGCCTAGTTTCGTTTCATAGAAGCAAAAAATTCTTCATTGGTTTTTGACTTCTTCATCTTGCCAAGCAGAAATTCAATGGCGGCCAGATCGTCCATCTCATGCAGAATTTTTCTAAGGATCCAAACTTTTTGCAACTCTTCTTCCGTCATCAAAAGATCTTCCCGACGGGTTCCTGAGCGGCGAATGTTGATCGCCGGATAGACCCGCTTTTCGGCGATCTTGCGCTCCAAATGAAGCTCCATGTTGCCGGTGCCTTTAAATTCTTCGTAGATCACTTCATCCATTTTCGAACCGGTATCAACCAGGCAGGTGGCGATAATGGTCAGGCTACCGCCCTCTTCGATATTTCGAGCCGCGCCAAAGAACCGCTTGGGTCGCTCCAGCGCGTGCGCATCAACCCCGCCAGTCAGGACCTTGCCAGAGGCTGGAATGACGGTGTTGTATGCCCGTGCCAACCGGGTGATCGAATCCAGAAGGATAATGACGTCGGTTTTGTGTTCAACCAAACGTTTGGCTTTTTCGATGACCATCTCACTGACTTGAACGTGCCGTGAGGGCGGTTCATCAAAGGTGCTCGCGACGACTTCGCCGCGCACAGAACGCTGCATTTCGGTTACTTCTTCGGGACTTTCGTCTATTAGTAAAACAATCAAATGACATTCAGGATTGTTACGCACAATCGCTTGGGCGATGTTTTGAAGGATCAGCGTTTTACCGGCCTTGGGGGGTGACACAATTAAGCCACGCTGGCCTTTCCCAATGGGCGAGGTTAGATCGATGATTCTGGAGGTCAAATCTTCCGTGCTGCCATTGCCGCCTTGCAGTGAGAGGGTTTTGTCTGGAAACAGTGGCGTCAGGTTTTCAAAAAGAATTTTGTTTTTGGATTCACCCGGTCGGTGAAATTAATTTGGTCTACTTTCAGTAAAGCGAAGTAGCGCTCGCTGTCCTTCGGTGGGCGAATTTTGCCAGAAACCGTGTCCCCGGTTCGAAGGTTAAAGCGCCTGATCTGGCTAGGGGAGACGTAGATATCGTCGGGCCCTGCAAGGTAAGAACTGTCTGGTGATCGCAGAAAGCCAAACCCATCCTGCAGAATTTCAAGCGTGCCATCACCATAGATGTCTTCGCCGCTTTTCGCATGCTTTCGCAGGACGTTGGCAATAATTTCCTGTTTTCGCGATCGGCCGAGATTATCCATGCCCATTTCGAGGGCAATTTCAAGAAGCTCAGGGATAGGCTTCGCTTTGAGATCAGTCAGATTCATTCAAGTTCACTTTAGGTTGAAGAGGGTTGAGGATTAGTTGAGGGACCAAAGGCCCTTTGGGTTTAAAAATTCGAGGGGGTTTTGCCAGCAAGTGCGGTGAAGGGTATAGACGTGCACTGCTGAAACAGGAAAATGAAGGGTTCGGCGCCCTTTGTCAACTATTTTTTATCGTTAGTTTTGGTTTGGGCGTGACCAACGTGTCACGCCCAATGCGAAAAGTTAGATGTTACTGTCTAAAAAGGCGGTCAATTGAGACTTTGATAAGGCACCAACTTTGGTTGCTTCAACATTGCCATTTTTGAACAGCATCAACGTTGGAATACCCCGAATCCCGTATTTTGGGGGCGTTTCGCCATTGGCGTCGATATCCAGTTTGCAGACTTTCATCTTGCCAGCGTATTCAGTGGCGATCTCTTCAAGAACCGGCGCAATGACCTTGCAAGGACCACACCACTCAGCCCAATAATCAACCAAGACTGGAATGTCAGAGCCTAGGACATCTGTTTCAAATGAGGCGTCGGTAACGTGTGCAATATCTGCCATGCGATGGCTCCCTGATGATAAAAAGAAGATTAAAAAGGTTTGAAAAAGCCAGGCTCTATCGTACGGGCTCAGCTGTTTTTTGACAATCAATTGTCAGTTGTTTTTTCTGGCAATCAATTGTCAGTTGTTTTTTCTGGCAATCGGTTTGTTGCTGTGTTGCCTGATCATCGATGATCGAAACCTAAATCGAGCCGGATCCCTCGGCTTAGCTTATGGCGCTCAGTGTTTACCCAACGACGCCGCCGCGGTTTTAGCAAAATAGGTCAGAATACCGTCCGCGCCAGCCCGTTTCATGCAGGTCAGAGATTCAACAATGACCGAATCACTTAGCCAACCGTTTTCAATGGCCGCCATGTGCATCGCATATTCGCCGCTGACCTGATAAACCATGGTCGGAACCCCGAAAGCTTGTTTGACGCTATGTAGAACATCTAGGTACGGCATCCCAGGTTTCACCATGACCATGTCTGCGCCTTCGCTCAAATCGAGCTCAACCTCAGTCAAAGCCTCTAAACGATTGCCGGGGTCCATCTGGTAAGTGTTCTTATTGCTCTTGCCAAAATTGGCAGCGGACCCAACCGCTTCTCTGAACGGGCCATAATAATGCGACGCGTACTTCGCTGAATATGCCATGATTTTGGTGTGGATGTAGCCGTTGTCCTCGAGGGCTTGCCGTATGGCGCCAATGCGACCATCCATCATGTCCGAAGGTGCAATGACGTCCACGCCGGCTTCAGCCTGAGAGAGGGCTTGCTGGACCAGTACGGATACCGTTTCATCGTTGATCACATAGCCTGAATCATCGATCAAACCATCCTGTCCATGGCTGGTATAAGGGTCTAACGCCACGTCTGCCATGACACCGATATTGATCTCTGCTTCTTTGAGCGCCCGGATGGCCGTCTGAACCAGGCCATCACGACGATAGCTTTCTTCTGCGGTAAGCGATTTCCGCTCTGCCGGAACAACGGGAAAGAGTGCGATCAGGGGGATTCCGAGCTCTGCGGCTTGCCAGGCATCCTCTAACCATAAATCAATTGTTTTCCGCGTCACGCCGGGCATACTTTGGATGCTTTGGGTTTGATTGGTGCCTTCAATCACGAAGGTTGGATAAATTAAGTCCGATGGCGTGAGCGTCGTTTCTCTCACCAAACGTCGACTGAAATCATCGCGGCGCAAACGCCGAGGACGGGTCAATGGAAAGTGTCTGTTCATGGCGGATCTCCTGAGCCAAAAGTATAGAACAGTCTGGGCTGCGGCATGAAGGGCTTTGCTGTTTTTGTCGCTGAATCATCGCAGCTAGCCTAGGCTTTCTCGCTCTGATTCAAGGCCCAACCATTCCTCTTCTAGATCGCCAGTTTGGCTCTGCAGCGATTCTCTGTCGCGCAATAGGCCCTGCAGGGTTGGGCTGTCTGGATCGCTGTAATGTTGCGGGTCGGACAAGGCTTGCTCAACCAAGCTTACTTTTTCACTCAAGCGGGCAAGTCGGGTCTCGATGGTCTTTAAGCGGGTGGTAATTTGTCGTTGCCGTTTGTGGTCAGATTTTGGCGCTTGGCCCACCATTGTGCTGCTGCTTGAGGCGGCCGCGGCCTCTCCTTGGCTCGTCGTTGTCATCGCGCGGCTGGTAGCGTCATCTGGGATACCTGGCTTTGCCTCTAGTCCAGATCGATAGTCCGACAACGTCCCTTCAAAGGGCTGAATGCGCCCATCGCGAATCAACAAGAAGGCATCGACCGTACTGCTCAAAAGATATCGATCGTGGGATATCACTAAGATGGCGCCTTCAAAGGTATTCATGGCGGTGGCGAGCGCTTGCCGCATTTGCATGTCCAGATGATTCGTTGGCTCATCGAGTAACAGTAAATTGGGCTGTTGGAAGGAAACGATGGCGAGCGCAAGCCGCGCCTTTTCTCCCCCAGAAAAGTTGGCGGCTTTGGTTTCTACTTGTTCGCCTTGAAAACTAAACCCGCCTAAAAAGGTCCGTAGTTTGAGCTCGTTGGCCTTTGGGTCCAGCTGTTGAAGGTGTTCTAAGGGGCACATCTGGAGGTCTAGGTCATCGACTTGGTGTTGTGAGAAATAACCCGTTTTTAGATGTAGCCCCTCAATCCGCTCGCCATCGATGAGCGGCAAAGTGCCCTCAAGCGATTTCACCAGGGTTGATTTTCCGGCGCCGTTAACGCCCAACAGACCAAATCGATCCCCCGGGGAAAAGCTAAGATTCAGGTTGCTCAAAATGGGCTTGTCATACCCGAGGTTGGCATCTCGAAGCTGCAGCAGCGGGTCCGATTGTCTACTCGCTTCACGAATACTGAATCGAAAGGGCGATGCTTCATGAACGGCCTCGACCCGGGTTAGGCGCTCTAAGGCTTTGATCCGGCTCTGTGCTTGGCGCGCCTTACTCTCCTTGTAGCGGAATCGCCGAATAAAGTCTTCCATATGATGAATCGATTTTTGCTGCTTCTCGAACTGCCGGGTCTGATCAAGGAGTTGCTCGTAAAGCTGTACGTTTCGAAAGACGTTTAGAATTAGCAATGGAAGGACACCGTTTCTTTGACCTTCAAAGAGATATGCAGCACGCAATCGTCGAGGAACTCCCGATCGTGGGAAATCAGAATCAGCGTGCCTTGATAGCCTTGAATCCAAGACGCAAGCCAGAAAATCGCGTCCAGATCCAAATGGTTCGTTGGCTCATCTAAAAGCAGTAAATCAGAGGGCTTCATTAAGGTTCTAGCCAGGTTCAATCGCACGCGCCAACCCCCGGAGAAGCTTTTCAGCGGGTTATTAAACGTTGCTTCATCAAAGCCGAGGCCGACTAAAAGCTGCTCCGCGCGCGCCTCTGCACTAAAGCCATCAAGGTCTTTGAGTTCCTCAAAGAGTTGCGCTACTTTGTCGAACTGTGCATTTTGTTCTGCTTGGGCAAGCCGGGTTCTTACGGCAACGAGGGCTGAGTCTCCTGACACCACATACTCTAAGGCCGAGACATCCGCGCCTGGAATTTCTTGAGCCATGTGAGCAATACGGGTGCCTGGTGATAGGTCGAGTTGACCGATATCGGCATCGAGCTCGCCTAGAATCAATTTGAACAGGCTGGTTTTGCCAATACCATTAGCCCCCACGAGACCAACCTTTTGGCCTTGGTAGATGGTCAATGAGAGTTGTTCAATGAGTAGCTCGCCGTTTCGACGAAGACTCATGTTCTGAAAAGAGAGCATTAGCGGGTGACTCAAATTCCTAGTGTAACACTCGTGTGGATCGCCTCGCTCAAAACACCCGCATTTGCTTCAGGGCTTGGTTCTCGGCGCCCTAAAAAGTTGCAGGCTGACGATGATCAAGGGAATGCACGCAACAACGACCCAAGCCGGGATCGATAAGCCAAATAAAGACCAGGCGACTTCGGCGCAGCTACCATCGCCATTGAGCACAATGGCGAGCACATCGGTGAAGGGTAAAACATCAATCAAATACTCAAGACTGGGACCGCAAGCGGGCACTTGGTCTTCCGGTAAGCTCTGAAGCCAAAGCTGTCTGAGCGCGAGGCTGAAACTCGCAAGATAAGACGTCAGGATGAGACCCGCGTAGGCGTTCATGCCAAGTCGTGCTGGATAGTGCAGCGCGGCCAAGGCGGCGAGGCAGCCCGCAGAGATAATGCCGACCCGTTGAAAAATACACAGTGGACACGGCTCTAAGTGCCAGTAGTGCTCCATTGCGAGCGCGATCAAGATGAGTAATAAGCTGCTGAGGCTCAGCGCAAGCAGCAGAAGTCGTTGGGTCAAAATCGGCATGCAGGGTTGTTCCTTCATCCTATGATGGGTGGGTCGATATGCTCTGAGATTTTAGCGATGTCGGCCTCGATTAACCAATTGTCCACAAACGCTTGTAGGCAGGCAAAGAATTCTGGAAAAGTTGCTGCAATCAATGGCAGTGCTGGGGTCATCCGGGCGATGGTTTTAGGGTTGAAAAATCGCTGTCCACCCCGAAGCCGAGTTCCGATATGAATTAGGCTGCGAGAGATAAAGTCGTCATCTTGCGTGCGGAGTAGGCTTTTAAAATCGCGCATGCGCTGGCAGGTCAAAAGGGCCTGCTCGGGGAAAAACGGGTGGTGGTTGGGCTTTAAGAGGTTTTCAAATGTCAATTGATCAAAGCGCTGCAGGCTTTGGTGATGATATTGGGTCCAGGTCTTCGCCAAGAAATGGTCAAAGGCAATATCGGTCACAATCCCCGACACCCGCCTTAAGTCGTCCGGCAAGGCAAGGCGACAGGCGGTAACGGCTGGATGCTGATCGGTGTAGGCATCAATGGCGCGGTGAAGTTGGATCCCGCGCTCGATGGCCGCTGGGCGCGTGCCGATTTGTCGGCCTTTGACAAAGTCACCGAGAAAGCCGCCCAGACGAAGATGATCATTATTTCCGGACAGCAATTGATGCGCTAAATGGTTCACAAGCCTTATTCATAAGCCTTGTGATAGTTGGCCAGAAATTGGGAAAAGTCTTCGTCACGATCAGCTGGAATTTGGTCAAAATCAAGTCGCGATTGTGCCGCGATTTCATCAAAATTTTGTTTGGCCTCGGCCGTGATGGGTTGCGTCATAAAGGCTTGGTGATGCCGCCGGCTCAGCTCTAAATGATGATCAATGAGGCTCACCGATTGCTCTCTTAGGTCGTTTAAAATCTGACCGCTCGGAGTTGTCTCTGGATGATCGATCCGGCCTTCGAGTGCGTTAAGACAGGCTCTATAGCGCGAGGTCTGATGCAGTTCGTCCAAGATATCGGCGAGTTGATATAGTGCGTCAAGCGTTTGCCGAGCCCAAGTTTGAAGTCCGACCGGTTGCCCGTTTAAACGTAGGGTCAGCCCTGGCCGCCGCCCTTCTTCGGTTGTGCGGGTAAAATTCTGCACCGCTTCTTGGCACAAGCGGTCATCGTGCTCAGGACTCGGCGTGAGCAGGCAATGCAACAGCAACAAGTCCATGAAGTTCAGCTGGTCCGCACTCACACCAAGCGGTAAGTAGGGGTTGATGTCCAGCATCCGAACTTCGATATAACCAACCCCGGTCTCATCGAGGTGCTGTAAAAAATTCTTGCCGGGTAGTGGGTTTGATTTGGCTCGGACAGAGGAATAAAACTCCGCTTCAGACTGCAGGATGTTGGTATTGACCTGGGCAAACTGAGTGGTCTTGTGTTGGTCGAGCGCATGATAGGCCGCAAAGCGGGTCGTGATGCCATGGCGCAGCGTTGCGGTGTAGTTTTCTAAACTGTTGTAGCAAACGTTTAAAAGCTCGGACTGGGTTGAGCTTTGGTAGCCCAAACCCCCAGAGCGTAAGCTGGTGGCATAGGGTTTATAAAACGTTTGCTCGCCAAAAGCCGAAAGGTCATGGTCTTGGTTTCTCACAAAACTATGATCAACCGCTGGCGAGGCGCCGAAAAGATAGGCCGGCAACCAAGCAAGGCTTCTAAAGTTTCGCATCAACCCAAAATATTGTTCTGAGCGATAAGCGCGCTCGTTCTCTGCGGTCAAAGGTTGCAGTCGGGCGGTTTGATGCCAAGCGTCAAAAAAAGGCTTGGTAAAGGAGAAGTTGTAATGCACCGCACAAATCGTTTGCATCGTCCGGTTGTACCGAATTCCGAGCCCGTGTCGGTAGGTTGTTTTTAATCGACCCAGGTTGGAGTTGCCATAATAGGCCAGCGGGATGTCATTTTCTGCAGGCAGGCGGCAAGGCATGCTTCCCGGCCACAGTCGCTCATCGCTTAGGTGTTGCGCCGTCCACTGATGAATCTGGCCAAGGTCTGCCAACACGTCGTCGGTCGATGAGTGGACTGGCGTAATCAATTCCAGTTGAGATTCAGAGAAATCCGTTGTGATCAAAGGGTGTGTCAATTTCGCACCCAGCACTTTTGGGTGGGGGGTTAGCGCGAGCGCGCCTTGCTGGGTTGTTCTTAGGAGTTCTCGCTCAATCCCTCTTTGGAAGGTGAGTATCTCGGTGGCATTGTCCGCACTCGCGAGTTGTTTTAGCAAATCAGCCGGCATGAAATCGATTCCTTAAGATGGCCTATCAGATGATGCATTGGGATGTTTCATCGATGTCAGTCTTGCGCTATTGATCCAGGCTTGCCCGGGTCTGCGCGGAGCATATCACCGACTCTGGGCATAAATAAATGCGCGTGTTCGGTGGCAATGCGGGCTAGGGATCGCCCCGTGAGACCAATCGATGGATTTGGCGTCGGTCTTTTTTGGTCGGGCGCTCGCTTTTTGACATGGGTCCGAGGGTCGCTCTTTTGAGCCGGGCGGTTTCTCGGTTCTGCAAGCTAACTTCAGTTTCTTCAAAGAGCAACGCAGCATCATTCGCCCCCCGACGAATATCAGACAAGGTTCTGACCACGACAGCGCGGTCATCCCATCCGGCTTTGAACTCAACCAAGTCACCGATTTTGATTTCTTTAGCCGGTTTTGTGCGCACGCCGTTGACCTTGACCTTGCCGCCGTCAAGGGCGTCTTTCGCTTGGGCGCGGGTTTTATAAAATCGAGCAGCCCAAAGCCATTTGTCCGTTCGAATCATTTGGGGTTACCTTTCGATGAGTTCATTCAAAAAGCACACGTTTTGGTAGCCTGGTACCGGTTGCGCGGGCTTCTTCGAATTGGGTTGGCTGATCGCGATGAGCCCCGCTAAGCCATAGGCCTTCGCCGCGGCCAGAACACTGGGGTTGTCATCGATTAAAGCCGTGCGCGCCTGCTTAAGGTTGGTTCTTGCGGTTAACTGCTGCCAGAAACCCCTCGCCTCTTTCGGCACGCCAAAGCTGTGGCTTGAAATAATGTCTGAAAAATAAGCCGTGAACTTGGGGTGATTGGATTGGATCGCATCGAGTTTAAAGGCCAGCACCATTGGATGCGCGTTGGTGGCCAAAATCATTGGGATACCGTGGTGGTTTAAATGATCCAGAAAGGCAATGGTCCCTGGCCGACATTGGATGAGGGCTTGGCCACGTGCTTGCAGCTGCAACAGGTCGAGCTCGAAGTGGGTCGCCCACCCATCAAAATCGTACCAGGGCATCTGGCCAGCAACGGCCTGAAGGTCGTGTTGAATTTTTTTCTTGGCCTGGCTCAGATCAAGCCCCGTCTTGTCGGCATAGGCTTGTGCAACCCAGTCATTCCAGAATAGGTCATCAAAGTGGCCGTCCAATAAGGTGCCATCCATATCGAGGAGTACGCAATCGAAATTAAGCAGATTCATCTGAGCCTTGCCATCGGTTGGCCAAATTGATCGTTAGCAGTGTAACCTAAGTGCAGTTTTTGATCAGGAGCAATCATGCGCGAAGCCCTCGTAGACATCGCCCGAAAGGCCGGTGCGGAAATTCTCAGTATTTATGATACCGCCGATTTTGGCGTTGAAATGAAGCAGGACAACTCACCTTTGACGTTGGCGGATCTTGCGGCGCATCGACTTATTGTTGCCGAATTGACGCGACAATTTCCAGACATCCCGGTGTTGTCCGAAGAAAGCGATGCCATTGATTTCGGGATTCGGTCGGCCTGGGATCGATATTTTTTAGTCGACCCCTTGGATGGCACGAAGGAGTTTATTGAACGCAACGGTGAATTCACCGTCAATATTGCTTTGATTGAAGGGCATGACCCCGTATTTGGGGTTGTTCATGTCCCGGTAAAATCAACAACGTATGTTGGCGACGTGGTTGCGGGTAGGGCCTGGAAATATCTCGGAGACAGCGAGCAAACCATTCAGACCCGGGCTGTCCCATCGGCTGAATTAACAGTGGTCGCAAGTCGTCGACATGGCTCGGACGCGCTCAAGACCGTGTTGAAAGATCTGCAAGGAGCTTTCGAGCAAGTGTCGCTGACGAGCATGGGCAGTTCCTTGAAGCTTTGTTTGGTGGCAGAAGGCGCCGCTGATTTTTATCCTCGGCTTGCCCCGACGTCAGAATGGGATACTGCGGCCGCCCATGCGGTGGTGAGCGCGGCCGGGGGCGGGGTTTTTAACACCAAGTTTCAGCCTTTGCAGTACAACACCAAAGCAGGATTGCTCAATCCAAATTTTTTAGTGATTGGCGATCCGAGTTATGATTTTGAGGGCTTATTAATCGAGGCGCTGAGCCGTACTCCTTAAAAACGGGTGTAATAAAAACCTGGTGCAATAAAAACCTGGTGCAATAAAAACAAGGTGGCACGATTATCATGGCAAATGAAGCGATCTAGGCGACGCGATTTGGTTCGGTGATGAACCTGCCTGAGATAGATAAGGGGGGTTTGGTCTCAGCTAGCCAAACTGAAAGCGTATCCATCCTGCCGAGGAGAACACTGTATATTCATACAGTTTGGCTAGCGAGGTCGACAAATATACCGACAATTCTGTACATTGATAGGGATAAAAAGTGGAGGTTTCTCCTCTGGAAGTGACTTGACATAGAGTTATCAATTGTAACGTCATGATTCTTATTCAATCTACCTAAATTACTTTGTTCGATCTCTAACTGAGTCCATTGCGATATTGGGCGTTCGCTTGACGTTTATTGGGGTTAACTGCGGATGAACCGCCAAGCGGGTGCGCCGGCTTGCGGCGTTGATGTATCGATCAGCGGTGAGTCAAAAATCAGCCCTAAAACAGGGCCTTGCAAGCGATTGATGGCATATGCCAATGCTGTTTTCGGGGACAATCGATGGTATAATCCGCGGCAGGCTGCGGTATCGGGCTGGTCTGCCTGCGCTTCAGCGAGAGTCAGTGCTGCTTAGGGCGTCAAGAACTGGGCGTTATCGACGACAACGTCAGTCCTCAAGCCAAGTGGCCTGGCCTGACTCGGTCATAACAATTGATGATGTCTTAAAAGCGGATGACCGCTTCTCGAAACATCGCACCGAAAGTTTGTGGCGAGATGTTATGCGGAAAGTTTGTACAGAATTGTTGTTCGTAGACGTTGTGCGAAAAGGTTGTGTGAACGGTTTGTGGAAGGTTTGTGAAGGGTGTTAAGGGGTGTGATGGCAGGCGTCGTGTTTTGCGTCAGCACGCAATTTCGATTTGGGCCACGATTGCAACGACTTAGTGCGATGGCCCCGCATTCGGCGCCAGTGACCCAATACTGAGGGGGTCGACTAAGTCAGTGTCGATCGATTGGTCAAGGCGAGGACGGGTTGTTGGCTGATAGGCCATCGCGTCTTAACCGCATCAGGCCCGGGTCTTAACGGCACAAATTGGCTGATGTTAAGCGCACAATGCGAAGACGAGACCATAACTAGGCAAGGGTTGGGTTCAACAGGATTGGTTTCAATACGGTTTGGTTCAAAATGGTTCGTCCAGGCTTTTTGAATAAACGTTTTAAGACCGCATCAAAAAATATTTCAACGGATTTCGATCAGGCGCCAATCGGGCAGGCTGAACAATTTCAATCATGGAGAACGCGTTAAATGGCAAATCACACGACAGAGGGTGACTTCGATTCGATTATCGAAAGCGACGCAATTGAGAATAGTTCCGCCGATGATATGGATGCGCTGGAAATTCTGACCAGCCGAATCGTTTTGGCAACCGAAGCCGATGATGAAGTCGAAAACCTTGAATCGGTTCTGAAATCATTGATTGAAAAGGGTCGTGAACAGGGCTACTTAACCTTTGATACGCTAACAGAGACGTTGCCCGAAAGAATATTAGGCTCGGAAGAGTTCGACAACATCTGCCAAGCCTTTGCCGATCTGAACGTTGTCATTTGCGAAGTGGCACCAAAAGATCTTGCTGACCTGAAGTCCGAATCCGAAGAAACGCTTTCGGAAGAGTCGCTGTTAAACATCAGCGATGCCGCTGGAAAAACGATGGATCCCGTGCGCATGTACATGCGTGAAATGGGCACGGTGCCGTTGCTGACCCGCGAAGGTGAAATCGTGATTGCCAAACGAATCGAAGATGGCATTCGCGAAGCGATGCGGGTGTTGGCTTCTTATCCGGGCCCGGTTGAACGCATCTTAGCGGCCTACGAAAAGCTTTTGATAAACCATGAAGACCCAAAAATCATTCTTGATGTGTCGTCAATCATCGCGGGTTTTCTTGATCCTGAAACAGAGATTCCAGACACATCATCGATCGCAGAAGCCAAGTCGAGCGGGCAGTTTGAAGAAAGTGAAACCGAGACTCACAACGGGCCTGATCCAGAGTTGGTTGCGGCTCGTTTTTCTGCATTAGCGAAAACCCACAAAGCCCTGGGCCGTTTAGCGGTGAAACACGAACGGGGCTCGCCTAAATACGAGCAGGGGCTATCCAAACTCCAAGACGTTTTCTCATTGCTGAAGCTGGTGCCTGCGATGATGGACCCGATTGTCGCGATGGTTCAATCCGACATGGCGCTGATTCGCGAGCAAGAAAAAACCATTCGCCAATTGTGTGTTTCAAAGTGCGGTATGCCGACGAGCGTATTCCTAGAGCGTTATGGGGTGTGTCAAACGGATGTTGCGTTTGTTGATGGGCTCGAGAAGTCCGGAGAAACTTGGGCGAACAAGATCAAAGCGAATCGGGTTTCCCTACGGCATGCGGTTAAGACCATGCGCCGGGTTGCGGCCGAGCGAGGGCTGAGTGTTCCAGAGATTAAAGAAACCAATAAAGCGCTCCAGTCGGCCATCAATGTCATGCGCTTTGCGGAAGGCGGCGACTTCGCATGGTGTTGCTTGAGAGTACACCAACCGTGGCCTGCAGTTTTTAGATTTAATCCAGGAAGGCAACATCGGATTGATGAAGGCGGTCGATAAGTTTGAATATCGCCGTGGCTTACAAATTCTCAACCTATGCAACCTGGTGGATTCGTCAAGCCATTACTCGGAGCATTTCCGATCTTGCCCGTACCATACGAGTGCCAGTACACATGATGGAAACGGTTAATAAAATTAATCGCCTGAGCCGGCAGTTACTTCAAGAGCTAGGCCGGCCTGCGACCATTGAAGAACTCAGTATTAAGATGGAATTACCCCAAGACAAAGTTATCAAAGCTTTGGACGTTGCCAAGCAGCCGATTTCTTTAGAAACGCCAGTGGGTGATGACGATGATTCAACCATTTGGAATCTTGTGAGTGATACCTCGGTCGAGTCACCGCTGGATCACGCCGCCGATGAAGGGTTGCGAGAAACCACGAACGATGTCCTGATGGCCCTCACGGAGCGGGAAGCCAAGGTTCTTCGGATGCGTTTTGGCATTGATATGAACACCGATCACACTTTGGAAGAAGTGGGCCGTCAGTTCTCGGTAACCCGAGAACGAATTCGTCAAATCGAAGCGAAAGCGCTCAGAAAACTGCGGCACCCCGCACGATCCGAGCAGCTGAAGAGCTTTATCGAACGTTAATCCACCTTCGCCATAGGATTCTCAGGCTTGCTGGCTTGTTGCGCCAACGTCTCGACATGATACAGTCGAGGTGACGCAACAAGACAGTGAGAGGACCGCCATGGCGATGATCAGTGGCATCACCACAAATTTAAAACAACGCGCGTGGTGGGCCAATGCCCTACTGCTTTTTTGTCTGTATATGACGATTGTGTATCTGCCGTTTGATCTGTTCTTCAAACCTGTCGCCCAAGACCAAGAGGTTTGGTTTGGGGTGATGCTAACAGGCTGGTCTGCAAAGCTTGGTGGCTTGGCGCACTGGTTAATCTACGCCCTGGGCGCGTATGGTCTGCTGCATCAAAGGACTTGGCTACGGCCCTGGATCAGTCTTTATGTTTTACAAGTTGCCTTGAGCATGCTGCTTTGGGCGATGCTCGATAATCGTGGTTCGGGGTTAGTGGCTGGATTAATTGCCGCGGCACCCTTCATCGGATTAGCCGCGTTGCTTCATTTTAAGCCGAATCACTATCTCAATTAAGGCAAAGGCCTTGAACAAAAAGGGGTTGGTATGGAAGATTTTTCAGGAAAGATCGCGGTGGTCACGGGCGGTGGTACGGGCATGGGTCGGGCCCTTTGCCAGGCCTTAGCCGCCGCCAATTGCCACATTGCGTTGTGTGATGTCGCCGATGACGCGATGCAAGAAACCAAAGCGCTGTGCGCCGCCGCAAGCGACGTCAGGATCTCAACCCATTTGTGTGATGTCTCGGTAGAAGCGGAGATGTTGCGATTTCAAGAAGAGGTTGAGGGCGTTCACGGCGAGGTCATTCATTTATTGTTCAACAATGCAGGGATCGGCGGTGGCGGCGGCTTTGTTGCCGGGGATCGCGGTGAGTGGGAAAAAACCTTTGCGGTGTGTTGGTATGGCGTCTACTACGGTTGTCGCGCTTTTTTACCGATGTTGCTCAAGAGTGATGCCGGTCACATTGTTAATACGAGTAGTGTGAATGGCTTTTGGGCGTCGCTTGGACCGTCCGTGCCGCATACCGCTTATGCAGCGGCGAAGTTTGCCGTGAAGGGGTTTTCAGAAGCCCTGATCAACGATTTACGTCTGAATGCACCGCATGTTCAGGTTTCGGTGGTGATGCCCGGCCACATTGGCACCTCCATTGCGATCAATTCGGGCTTAATACTCGGTCACACGCCGCCTTTGGACATGAGCGCTGATGAAGTGCTTTTGGTGCGGGAGCGGTTGATGAATCAGCCTGGCCCCATGACTGAGATGATGATGAACTTGAGCGATGATCAGTTGCGCGAGTTGATGCACAATCGCGGGATCGAATTTCGGGATAATGCGCCCATGTCGGCGACCGAGGCCGCGGCTGTCATTTTGGCGGGGGTGCGGGCAAATCAATGGCGTATTTTAGTGGGCGAGGATGCCATTCGGCTCGATGAAAGAGTGCGAGCCAATCCCTGGGATGTCTATGACCTGGATTTTTCTGCGTTGACGACCATTAACGCCGGTTGAGCGCGTTCATGGTTTCGCTCGGGGCTAGACCTATGAGTTCGTGGTGGATCACGAACTTATAATTCAGCCAGCTCTTTTTCGGCCCAGGTTTTTAAGCTCGGGTTTTGAGTTAGCGCGCGGGCTCTTTCAAACGTTTCTTGGCTGGCTTGCAAGTCGCCCTGCTTTTTTAAAGCCAGTCCCTGCATCAGGGTAATCATCGATGGAACGGGGTGGTGCCAGAATAAAGGAAACCCTTGAAGCGTCTCTAAGGTCTGTGTTGCGAGCTCGTAGGCTTCAGCACGGTAATAAAACTGCGCCAGTTGAAACAGCATGATCGGTTGGTCGGGGCCATTATTGAGCGCGGCGCGAAGCCTTTTCGCTGCAATCTCAGGCTGGCCCTCCTTTTCGGCAATGAGTCCGGCAGCCAGTTCATGGTAATGAGGATCCAACGCCAAAATCTGCGGCAAACGGGCTGTGGCGGCGTCCAGGTCCCCCCCAGCAAAGCTTGGCGCATTCACATAAAAAGCCGTTACAGCGAATAAGGCCAAGATATGATTTGAATCCGCTTGAATCGCTTGCTCCCAAGCTTTGAGTGCTTTTTTGGCAGTCCCAATTTTTTTGAAGACGTTCACCTCTCTGACCTCGGTCAGGTAAATCAAACCCTTTAGATATAGGCTATCCCCAGGCTCAAAGTCAGCTTTGATCAGCTGATCGGTTAAGGTGTGGGCCGCTTTCAACTGACCCATTCGCCAGCTCGCAACCGCCAGCTGAAAGGTTTGATCCAACGTTCGGCGCGAGGATTCGATGGCGTTGATGCGGTTTGCGAGCGCTGTAAAATCTGAATTCGGCACTGAAAATGAACTGAGCGTGCTCGCGCTGACGGGCGCTATGACCAAAAGGATGAGCAGGCCGATTAATTTCCGAAGGGCTTTATTGTTTTGGCGGGTCATCGGGTTTATCTTTTGAGTGCTAGACTGTGGTGAAGGTTCTGATTTTACGGTCAATGCGGGATCAATCAACTGATAGATGAACCGACTGATGTTACGACGATCGGTTCAAACAGCCGATAATCGCCCAGCAAACTTTGGATTTTAGGTATAGCCCGGGCACCAAGGGATGTCGAATCGATTGAATCAAGGCAAGCTTAATCAACTCAACGAAGCGGCGCAATTGATCTACGAGGTGCTGCCGCCAACGCCTGCCATTGAATGGCCGCTTTTGAACAGGGCCTTGGGCGCTAAGCTTTGGGTTAAACACGAGAACCATTTGCCAACGGGGGCCTTTAAGGTTCGAGGTGGGCTCGTGTATGTCGATCGCTTGTTAAAGACCCAGTCCGTTACGGGATTATGCGCCGCGACCCGGGGCAATCATGGGCAAAGCATCGCTTTTGCGGCAGCAAGACGCGGCCTAAAGGCGGTCATAGTTGTGCCCAAAGGCAATAACCCAGATAAGAATCGAGCCATGATCGCGTTGGGTGCAACCCTCATTGAGCATGGTGAAGACTTTGATGAAAGCGTCGCCTACGCGCGCACTTATGCCGAGGCCGAGGGGCTTCACTTAGTGCCCTCCTTTCATGACGATTTGGTGCTGGGCGTTGCGACCTATGCTTATGAGTTTTTAACCAAGGTGCCGGCGTTAACCAAAATCTATGTGCCCATAGGGTTGGGCTCGGGGATCTGCGGCGTACTGTTTGCCAAGGCGGCGCTGGGGCATGCGGTCGACGTTATTGGGGTGGTTGCCGATGCGTTTCAGACCTATCCGAGATCACTGCATGCGGGCGAGCCCATTTTAACCGAGCCGGCAGACTCTATTGCCGATGGTCTGGCGGTTCGATTAGCGAATCCGCAAGCTTTAGCGATCATCAAAAAAGGCGTCAGCAGGATCGTTACCGTCGGGGAGAATGCCATTCTGGGCGCCATTGGGGAAATGGCCAAACAAACCGATAACTTGGTTGAAGGCGCGGGTGCGGCGAGCCTTGCCGGCGCCTTTCTGGATCGTGATACACATGTTCAGGATGACCAGATCGGCATCGTTGCGTCTGGCGGCAATCTTGAGGCGAAAGTGTTAACGCGAGCATTGGCGCTGTGAGCGCGCGGTGGCCAGTAGAACGCATCGAGCCGTTGATACTGCCTGGGCAGGACCGAAGTATTGGGGACAACATTCAAGGGCCGTCTTTGATTCGAGTCCCGGATTGGGTTGATGCGCGATTGGGGCAATACTATTTGTATTTTGCCGATCACAAGGGCGCATCCATCCGATTGGCCTATGCAGATGCTTTGACCGGTCCTTGGCAGATTCATCAATCGGGCAGTTTGAAATTATCCGAGTCCCATTGTGCGCAGACGGCCTTGGTGCCAACACAGGCGGAACGCGAAATGGCTGCAACCGGGCCCTGGGCATGACGTTACCGCATGACCCGCTCCTCGATCTGTGCGCGCCGCACATTGCATCGCCGGATGTTGACGTCGATCCGGCGCAGCACTGTATTCGGATGTGTTTTCATGGATTGGCGCGCTTCGGGGTTCAGCTGACCCGGGTTGCAGAATCGAAAAATGGCCTTGATTTTGTTGCGCAACAACCGCTGTTGGCGCGGCCCTACTTCCGAGCGTTTCAGCCTGCAGGTCAATAGTATGCACTGGCTATGCCGGGTATTATGTATCGCTCAATGGGCGGTGGGCCAGGATTTGAAACCGGCCCCACGTTGTTTCCACCGACGATGCGACATAGCGCCGTGTCTGTTCAGGACGATGTGCTTTGGGTGTTTTGGCGTAATGTCGGGGATGCGCCCGAGCACATGCTGGTCTCAAGCATCGCCCTGACCCCAGACTGGCAGGCCTGGCAGGTCAGCCAGACCTTCTCGCTTGCCCCTTACGAAGGGGCAGATGAGCCGGTTTCACCGTCCCTGCGAAGTGTTGCGTATGGTCGACAATGCCAGGGGCGAGATCCCGCGATTTTTGAAGAAGGCGGCCAGATCTATTTGCTGTATGCCTTGGCGAGAGCGTCTGGCATTGGTTTGGGTCAACTTTTTTTCGATCAAAACAGCCAGGATCCTGTTGATACGACGTACAGGTTACACCGATCCTCTAATTAACAAGCCAGCAACAGGAAGTGAGATGCCCAAGGCGCCGCCAAAAAACGTCCAACCCATGACTGAGGGCGAGGTTTCCGAGCATCTCATCCGGTTAACGGGCTTTATGTTGTTTGGCTTTGTTGCCGTAATGGGCGCGAACCTTATGGAATCGCTCTACATCGGTCGAGTGGGTACGCTGGAGCTTGCGGCATTAGGGTTTACGTTTCCGCTGGTGATGACCCTGCAAAGCATGACCATGGGGCTTGGCATCGGGGCCTCTTCAGTGGTGGCGCGCAGTATCGGCGCGTCTGATTGGGATCGTGCTCGACGACTGATTACGCACAGTTTTGTTCTGGTTCTGATTTTTGTGGCCTTGGTCGCTGCACTGGTTTTCGTTTTTTTAACCCCAATTTTTGAATTGCTTGGCGCAGACCTACAAGCCCAAGCCTTGGCTCGGGGTTATATGGTGATCTGGCTTCTTGGACTGCCGTTTTTTGCCATTGCGATGGTGGGCTCGTCACTGATGCGCGCGGCAGGCGACGCGGTCAAACCGAGTTACCTGATGACGGTCGGCGCCGTGATCCAGATCGCTATTGGTCCCCCTCTGATCTTTGGCTTTGAGGGCTTTGAAGGACTGGGGCTCACGGGCGCAGCACTCGCCTTTGTGATTGCCCGAACCATCAGTTTTTTAATGTATGGCTATTATGTTTTCAAAGACCGGTTGTTAGTTTGGAGCTTTGGCGGCTTCATCAGTTCGAGCCGGGCGATCCTGCATGTTGGGTTGCCGGCGATTGCGGCAAATTTGATCTCACCGATTTCTTTGACGGTGATTACCCGATTGCTCGCGGGTCATGGCGCGGCCGTTGTTGCAGGGTTTAGCGTTGCCCTCCCGAATTGAAACCATGTTGGCCATGGTGATGTGGGCGTTGTCCATGAGTGTTGCCCCATTTGTGGGCCAGAATTGGGGTGCAGGGCTGTTTGAACGGGTTCAACGTGCGTTGCGGATGGCCAATATCTTTGCTCTGAGTTGGGGCCTGTTTGCATTTGTTTGTTTGTATTGGCTTGGCCCTCGCCTCATCGGTTTAGTGAATGATGATCCAGAAGTAATTGAAGCCGCGAGTGTTTACCTTTTAATCATTCCAATGGGTATGGGATTGATGGGGGTGGTGGCCAATAGCACGTCGAGTTTTAATGCCCTTGGCATGCCAGGGCCACCCTTGATGATTTCGCTGTTGCAAATGCTCTTTTTGTCGGTGCCCTTGGCGCTGATCGGGAACTATCTGTTCGGTTATCGCGGCATTTTTATCGGGAGTGTGGTGGGCATTTCAGTGACGGCGCTCGTCGCGTTTGTTTGGTTGAGAATCACGATTCGGCGCCGGATTCGCATTGCTAGGTCAAAGGCGGCGGCCATCAGTTAAGCGCGCGATTGGACTTGGTATTGACCGAGATACCGAGTACCGCGGCGGCGGCAAACAGATAAAGAATAATGAACGTGGTGAAGGCCACCGTATAGTCGCCTGTCGTGTCGTAGATCCAGCCTGCGAAAGGCACGCCAGCAAGGTGAATAACGGCCATGGGGGGTCGCATCGCGCCCAGAACACGGCCGAACGAGGCGCGACCAAAGGCAGCACCCACCACGGCGCCCTGCATGGGCACCACGCCCCCCATACCAAAGCCAAAAAAACAGGCGCCGATTAGAAACGGGGTATAACCCGGCAACAACAGCATAATTAGTTGGCCAAGCACTTGACTGGCAATACCGAGCCATAAAGCGTGGCGGACATCCCAGCGATCAATCAGGCTGCCAAAGGTCAGCTTGCCAAAAATACCGAATCCGGCAGTACAGGATGCAATAAAAGACGCGCCATAGAGGGTGTAGCCGCGGTCTGTCAGTTGCGGCACCATATGAATCAAGGTGCCGGATTGGATGCAGAATAAAAGTCCGATGACCATCACCAGCATCCAAAAATTCCGGTCGGTTAAAAAATCTCGGGTTCTTAGTGGCGGCTTTGGTGTAGGAAGACGCGCGATCTCGGTTTCACCATCGGGTAATTGCCCCACTTCCTCAGGTTTTGAAATCACAAATGCGAGAACCAGCGGGACCACTAGAATGATGGTCACCGCGCCATAGAACAAGAACCCTTCTCGCCAACCGTAGTTGGTAATCAAGGCCGCGCTGATGTTGGGCATGATGACGCCGGACAAGGAAATGCCGGTTGCGGCAATGCCGAGCGCCATACCGCGCTTCAAAACAAACCAGTTGCTCACCAATTTTGACGTGGCCAATTGGCCCATCGCGCCCGCACCAAACCCCACAAAGATACTGAGGATCAAATAAAACTGCAGCGCCGTTGAGGAGACGCCGAGCAGCAGAAATCCGGTCCCCATCGACAGGGCGCCGATGGCCATGATCAATTTCAGCGGGTATCGATCAAGAGCCCGCCCTATGATGGGTGCCAAGATTGCCCCAACCCCTTGGGTTAAGGTAATGCCAACGGCAACGCCGAGTCGTGAGTCGCCAAATTCAGTTGCGATGGCTTTGAAGAAGACGCCGTAGGAGTAGAAAAAGAAGCCAACCGCTATAAAGTCGACAAAAAATGCCACACCGACCATTCGCCATCCGAGAAAGCCCTTTCCTTGTGCTAACGGCTTGATCAATGTGGGCGACCCTTAAAAAAGGCGCCAGTTTAGCGGCTCCAGACTTCCGTGTATGCTGGTTTTAAGCAGTCTGATCAGGAATGACGGTCATGGAGCGGGAAATACAGTTACCGATGGGCGTGGTCTCGGGGTGGTGCGCGCCTGAGTTTGAGCCGCTGCTCGAGGCATTCGTTCGCAATTTTACCGATCGCGGGGAACTGGGTGCGAGTTTGGCGCTGATCCAAGGCGAGCAAGTCTTGGTGGATCTTAGAGGCGGCTTTGTCGATCAAGGGCGGCAAAGGCCCTGGCAGCCCGACACGCTGTGTGTTGTGCATTCGTGTACCAAAGCTGCCGTGGCGTTGTGTCTGCATCTTTTGATCGATCAGGGCCGGGTTTCCTTAAACGATCCGGTCAGTCGATATTGGCCGGAGTACGACCAGTCCGGTAAAGGCGACACCACGGTTGCAATGCTGCTGAGCCATACCAGCGGTTTACCGGCCCTGAACACCGCTTTAAAACCTGGCGCTTTTTTGGATTGGGATTATATGACGCAGACCCTCGCGCAAGCGGCGCCGCTCCTCGGCGGCCTCGAGCGCGCAAAGTTACCACGCCTTGACCTTTGGCTGGTTGGTGGGTGAACTGGTGCGGCGAATCTCCGGTCAGTCCTTAGGGCATTTTTCAGGCAATGGATTGCTGAGCCGCTGGCGCGGACTTCTGGATTGGCCTACCCGTCTCGGCGCATCATCGGGTTGCAAGGTTGGCGCGGTTTAAGCCGCAACGGGGCATGGCGCCGGCGGCGTTTACCCAGCACCTCATTAAAGACCCGGAATCGATCCCGGCAAAAGCGTATTTTAATACCGGCGGCTTTAAAGCGGACGCGCCCGAAAGCTATCTTGCTGAGTTTGGCGCAGGTGGCGGCCTGACCAATGCACTGGGTTTGGCTAGACTGTACGCGCCGCTTGCCCAGCAGGGCACCTCGGGTGACAAACAGTTTATGAGCCCTGAGCAAGTTCAGGTGATGGCTGAAACAGCCGTTAGAGGCGGCATCGATCGAACCTTAATGATGCCGACCCATTTTAGCGCTGGGTTTATGAAAACTATGAACAACTTAGGCCGGTCCGGCGGCGCGTTAGAGAGCTTAATTCTTGGGCAACAGGCATTCGGTCACGCTGGCGCTGGCGGCAGCTTAGGCTTTGCCGAGCCAGAGCTTGGGCTGTCGTTTGGTTACGTCATGAACCAAATGGGGCCTGGCATTTTGCTCAACGAGCGGAGCCAGACCCTGGTGGATACGCTGTATCAAAGCCAAGGTTACGCGCGGTCCCGCTTAGGCGACTACCGGCATCAGCAACCTTAAGTCTTGCGCGATGCTTTGGGCTTTGTTGGCGCGGTACCATAAAGCGTGATGCGCCTGGCCATGATGCGGCCCGCGCCGTGGCAGGCTCTGCCCTAACCGCAAGCGTTGTGGTTTTGATTGTTGTTGTGCCGGCCTGGGCAACCTCGAGCTCGGCCTTGCAGCGGTTGGCCCGGTTTATAGTGAGTCGTGATTTGGGCCGAGCCTCGGCGCCCTATCGGTTAATACGATCTTGCGCACCACCAAGACGCTGCGCCAAAGGATCTAGTTGGCCACCCGACGTCATCGTGATACCTTGAAGTGGTCCGGCAGGTGAGCCACTCAGCCAGCGGCGGAAACGTTTTGCGCCCAGGTTGGGCAGGAGCACTCGGACCAAGCTAAAGATCACGGTTTCACAAACAACGAGATAGACGTTGAGGGGATAACACACCATGAATTTTGAATTTTCAGATGAGCAGAACATGCTTCGGGAGCAGGCGCAGTCTTTTTTAAAAGCCGAATGCCCACCGCAAGCTGTTCGAACGGTTTTAGATGGCGATGCGGCCTTTGATCAGAGCCTTTGGCAGAAGGTCATCGACATGGGCTGGACGGCAACGGTGATCCCAGAGGAATACGATGGTCTGGGCCTGAGCTACCTTGAGCTATCGGTGATCGCAGAAGAGTTGGGTCGATGCTTGGCGCCCTTGCCCTTTTCTTCTTCTGTGTATCTAGCAACAGAAGCCATTTTGGCGGCAGGGTCCGACGCACAAAAAGCCGCTTGGCTGCCAAAACTCGCCTCAGGTGCTGTGATTGGTTGTCTTGCAGATTCTGAGGCCAGCGGTCAACTCACGGCGGCAAAGCTTGCGACGCGATATTCTGATGGCGCCCTCTCCGGCTTAAAAATACCCGTGGCCGATGGCGATATTGCTGACTTTGCCGTGGTTGTCGCGACCAGCGATGCGGGCCCGGTGCTTGCGCTGGTTGATTTAAATCAGCCGGGTTGTCAGCGCCAGGTGGTGACAACCCTTGATCCCAGCCGGTCCCACGCGTCGATTACCTTTGATGGCGCGAGCGCTGAATTGCTCGGAGACGCCGGCACGGGCTGGATTCAATTGCAGCAGCTGTATAACCGTGCGGCGGTGCTGTTTGCTTGGGAGCAGGTGGGCGGTGCCGAGACCGCTCTAAACATGGCGAAGGAATATGCTTTGGGCCGGTTTGCTTTTGGTCGACCCATTGCCACCTATCAAGCCATTAAGCACAAGCTTGCAGCGGCTTACGTGAAAAACACCCTTGCCCGTGGCAACTGTTACTTTGGTGCCTGGGCGCTGTCGACGAACTCAAGTGAGTTGCCGGTCGCGGCGGCATCCGCCCGAGTTGCCGCAATACAAGCCTATTACTACGCGGCGAAAGAAAATATTCAGACCCATGGCGGCATGGGATTTACCTGGAGTTTGATTGCCAATTTCCCTATCGCCGCTCGAAACTGTTATCGGTCAACATTGGTTCAGAAGCCATTTGGCAAGAAAAACTTATTAGTGCAATTGAGGCGCAACGCGCAGCATAAGACCTGGAGCTAGAATATGGATTTTAATGACACCCCTCAAGAAGCAGAATTTCGAGCCGAAGTTCAGAGCTGGTTAGCGGCGAATGTACCGGATGAGCCTGAGCTTGCTGGAATGGATTACATTGGGCGCGCGAAACTTTGGCAAAAGAAAAAGCATGATGCCGGTTGGGCCTGCATTCGTTGGCCCAAAGCGCATGGTGGTCGAGATGCCAGCGCAATCGATCAGGTGATCTTCAATCAAGAAGAAGCCAAGTTTGATACCCCAGCGGGCATCTTCGCCATTGGTCAAGGGATGTGCGCGCCAACCATGATGACGTGGGCGACCGAAGAACAAAATCAGCGCTTTATGCCGCCGTTGGCCAGTGGCGAGGACGTGTGGTGCCAGTTGTTCAGTGAGCCGGCGGGCGGCTCGGACCTTGCAGCGCTTCGCACCAAAGGCGTGAAGGATGGCGATGACTGGATTGTCAACGGTCAAAAGATTTGGACCTCGGGTGCGCATTACTCCGACTTCGGCGTGCTGGTTTTAAGAACCGACCCCGAGGCGCCGAAACACCAAGGGTTAACCTATTTCTTCTTAGATATGAAATCACCCGGAATTGAGATCAAGCCCATTCGGCAAATTTCTGGCGGCGCGAACTTCAATGAAGTGTATTTTACCGATGTTCGCATTCCCGATGCGCAGCGGTTAGGCAATGTGGGGCAGGGCTGGCAGGTTGCGCTGACAACGCTTATGAATGAGCGCGCGTCGATCGGCGGTGGTGGTGGCGGCGTTAATTTTGATTCTGTTTTCGAGCTTGCCCAGTCTGTTGATTTGGGTGACCGGCCAGCAATCGAAGATCCTTCGGTTCGGCGAAGTTGGCTAACTGGTATGTGCAAGAGTCTGGTCTGCGTTTTACCGGTTATCGGTCAATGACAGCGATTTCTCGTGGCGAAATTCCTGGACCAGAAAATTCCATCGGAAACTCGTTGGGGCACCCAAACAACAAGATATGGCGAGCTTTGCGCTGGATTTGCTGGAGCAGTCCGGTGTGATTTGGGACGAAAAATTGTCCGAGCGCGCGGGCTTGTTTCAAGCAACCTATATGGCCTCGCCAGGTCTACGGATCGCAGGCGGCACGGACGAGATCATGGCGAACATTATCGCCGAGCGGGTGCTGGGCATGCCGCAAGATATTCGAGTCGACAAGGGCATCCCCTTTAGCGAGGTGCCAACGGCATCCGGTTAATCGCGATTTGCGCGCTTCATTGGGCGTCTTAAGCCGGCGCTCCGGGTTATTGCGAGCGCGGTCTTGCCTGCTCAGTGTGATGCAGCGTGTCGAAAAACGGTCACCAGCATTTGGCTGGGCAGCGTTGTGAAGATGCCATAAAACAGCGCGGCTCATGACAGCGCGTGCCATGCCTTGCGCCAACTTGAGGTTAGCGCAGCAGCAAGTCTTTTTGCCAGGCGATCACTAAGGATGTATTGATGAGAGAAAATCATGTGTTACGGGGCTGGCGGCAAGGCAAGCAAACCATCGGCGGCTGGCTGTCGATTGGCGATGCGTTTACGGCTGAAACCATGGCGCACATCGGCTTCGACTGGCTCTGCATCGATATGCAGCATGGCTTGCTGGACTACCAAGATGTGAAAGTGATGTTGCCTGCGATCTCAACCACGCAAACGATTCCGTTTGTTAGAGTACCCTGGAATGAACCTGCTGAGATTATGAAAGCGCTCGATGCCGGTGCTTATGGCGTGATCGTGCCGCTCATTAATAATCGTGCGGAAGCTGAAAAATCGGTGGCGGCCTGCCGCTACCCGCCGGAGGGTATGCGCTCATTTGGTCCCATTCGGGCAGCGATGTATGGCGGCAAAAACTATGCCGAAGAAGCGAATTCTGAAATTGCCTGCATCGCCATGATTGAAACCAAAGAAGGGCTGGATAACCTCGAAGACATCGCAGCAACACCGGGCTTGGATGCAATCTATATTGGTCCTTCAGACCTCAGTTACGCCTTGGGTTTGGGGCCGATGGCCTTTGAAGATCCAAAACACGTTGAAGCCGTTGCGAAAATTCAATCGGTCTGTAAAACTGCCGGCATCGCCGCCGGTATCCACACAGGCAGTCTCGATTACTCAAAACGTTACCTTAAAATGGGCTTTAACCTCGTCACGCTGGGCACCGATAGTGGTTTCATGGCAAGGCTTGCGCGACAAGAGCTGCGATCGGCCAGGGGTGATACGGGCGTTGCGGCAGTCGAGTCGACTGGATATAACTAGCGGTATCCTTGACGGTGATTGTCTTGAGGCCACCTTGGCGACGCGTCAGGCGCCCTGCAGTATCCTCAAGAAAGACGTCTGGGACCCGAAGTGCATTAAGGGGCTGCCGATCTGGTTTTGAGGCCTAAATAGGATTGAGAGATTTAATGAAATCGGTTTATCACCACGGTGATCTTAAAAATGCCCTGCTGGATGCAGCCGATGCCTTATTGCTGCGTGAGGGATTGCAGGGTTTTACAATGCGCGCGTGTGCGCGTCTTGCAAAGGTTTCTCATGCGGCGCCCGCGCACCATTTTGGGGACGTTAATGCATTACTGACCGCCGTCGCTGCACGCGGTTATGAGCGACTCGTGGCCCTACTGCAGGAAAAATTGAAGTCGGTTGTTGGTGATTTGCATGAGGAAATGTACGCGACAGGCCTGGCCTATGTTGAGTTTGCAGAAACCTATCCGGAACATTTCAGGATCATGTTTCGTAAGGATCTATTGGCCTACAGCGTTGAGTCACCACCCACGGCGATGGCTGAGACATTAATCGAGCTTACCAATGTGATTCTGCGTCAGCGCGGCGAACCCGAAATTTCTCTACTGTCTGAAGTCTCTGGCAAAGGCAACCCCGTCATCAAAGACATTCTCATCGGTTGGTGCTACATCCATGGCTACGCGCATCTTCGTCTCGAAGGCCAACTGAGCATGATCCCAGACGACGCCCACTTTAAAATAATGCGAGAAAACTCAGATCGTCTTTCGAATCTTTTGCAGCAGCGGGCAGTCTAAAGCCGCAACCGCGCGATCTTTTTAACCGCCTGCACCCATCACTTATCAGTTGGGCGTGAATCCCGCCCAGTGTCGCTCGATAGGTTTTAAGCTTGCGACGCCATCGCCAATCGAATGAACCCAGGCGTAAGATCGCGCTATTGGTGAATGCTTTTGTCTTCAGGCCTCGCGTCATGAATTGACGCCTAAAATGAAACTTGACATCGTCTAGATATGGGTCAGAATAGAGATCTAGACGGCGACAAGATCTCTGATTTTGGCATGCTGCGCACACAATACAAATGACCCGTCAAAAAGGTAGAACCGATGTCAGAATTATTAAACACGTTAATCGACAACAAAGCGCTTCAGGTGCAGGACAATCCTGTTTTACAGGGTAATTTTGCACCGGTTGACATCGAAAACAGCTTTGATCATTTAGAGGTCATCGGTTCGATTCCAGAAAATCTGCAAGGCACTCTGCTGCGTTCGGGCCCTAATCCAGTCGCCCCCGGGCCCAACCACCATTGGTTCACGGGTGACGCGATGCTGCACGCCATTCACCTGAGCAATGGCCAGGCGAAAAGCTATCGCAATCGGTGGGTTAGAACCAAGGCGCTGGCTGAAAAAACGGGCCTGCCCGCCGCAACAGGGGGCAGTCAGGTCGAGTTGATGATCCAGAGTTCCGGCAATGTGAATGTCATCGGCCACGGTGGCCGAGTTTTAGCCTTGCCGGAGGTTGGGCTTCCCTATGAACTGGATCGACAACTTGAGACAAAAGGCCTCTTTGATTACGCGGGAAAACTCGCGAGCAGTATGACCGCGCATCCAAAAGTCGATGGCCGCACGGGCGAGATGTTGTTTTTCGGCTATGAAATGTTTGCGCCGTTCCTGCGCTATCATCAAGCCTCCGCGAGCGGTGAACTACTCAAAAGTATCGATATCGAACTGCCCGCTGCAGTCATGATGCACGATTTTGGCGTGACTGAGACACGCGTTGTCTTTATGGACCTGCCTGTGGTCTTCGATTTGGCGTTGGTGGAGAAAGGGTTTTCCTTTCCCTTCCAATGGCTTGATGCGCATCAAGCCCGATTAGGCATCCTGAACCGCTCAAGTGATTCAGACACCGTGCAGTGGATCGATATTGAGCCTTGTTACGTTTTTCACCCCCTGAACAGTTACGACGATGGCGATAAAATTGTCATGGATGTTGTGCGGTATCACAAGATGATGACGGCGCCGGGGGATGATAATTACGAGCAAGGAGCTAGCTTGGTACGGTGGGTCATCGATCCAGCTGCTGGCACCGTGGCCACAACGGTTTTGAGTGACATCGACCTGGAGTTTCCTAGAGTGAATCCTAATGTTGAATGTTACCCACACCGGTACGGCTATGCCTTGAAGACCGGCGGCGTGCATGGGTTCTCAGATCTGGTCAAATTTGACCTTAAGGCGGGCACCACACAAACCTATCGCGTTGGCGACAACTGCGCGGGTGGCGAGCCTGTGTTTGTAGCCTCTTCAAACGGCGAAGCAGAAGATGCCGGTTACCTATTGTCCGTTATCTACAATGGCGACACCCAGTTAAGTGAACTGCACATTATTGATGCGCAGGATCTCGAGGCGAAACCACTGGCCATCGTTAAACTCAATGCACGGGTGCCATTTGGTTTTCATGGAAATTTTGTAGCCGACTAACCACGTGTTGAATGGCCAATAAAGGCTTGTTGGGCTTTAACGCAGATTTAACCTGGCGTTGTCTCAAGTCCCTCAAGTTTTTGGGCTCGAGCGCGCCTCGCGGCACACGCTCCGGGATTCCTCATTTGAAAGCAATCAACGAGGCACGGTGCCTTGCCGCCCCAACCAATAAGGTCGAATCGGTTGCGCCTTAATTTTTGAACTTGTTCGAGAGCGACCAATGCTGACCGCAAAAAATATTGAACCTGGCTGGTCAGGTCCCATTGCCGAAAAGGGGAATTTTCAACATGAGTAACGTCCCGTTTTGGTATCGATTTGCGCCTTTTCTGGGGCGGCCACCTGAATTAAGCAAGCACCAGTGGAAGCTGCTTGGCTTGCTGTCAGCGGTGTCGTTTTTCGAGCAGTACGATATGTACCTGTTTTCCTTAAACCTCACCAAGATACAAGCTGAACTTCTCATTGCAGAATCGGATGTTGGATTCTTGGGGGCCTTCGTTAGAGCAGGCTCGTTTTTAGCGGTTTTTCTCGCAATAGCGGCGGATCGATACGGTCGACGATTGATTCTATTGATCACAGTCGTTGGGTATACCCTCTTTACTGGGGCGACGGCGGTGTCACCTAACGCAGAGGCGTTTGTTGTGTTCCAGATGTTCGCGAGATGCTTTGGAACCGCTGAAGTATTGATTGCGGCGGTCGTGATTGCTGAGGAGTTTTCGCCCAAACATAGAGGTTGGGGTATCGGCGCTCTGGGCGCTGTGGCCGCTTGCGGTTCAGGATTTGCGGCGGTGATGTTCGGATTCGTGGACTACGTGCCCTACGGTTGGCGGTCTTTGTATGCGGTCGGGTTGATTCCGTTACTGTTCATCGCTTATTGGCGCCATAGTCTCCCCGAAACCGAGCAATTTAGGGCGGAGGTGCAGGTCCACGAACCGGTAATGCAAAACATTGTCGATCTGTTTACCCACCTACCCAAGCGTACGATAGGTCTTTTTGGCGCGGTGTTCGCCCTGATGCTTGCTGGCAGCACGGCCGCTTTCTTTGCGCCAAAGTATTTACTCGATGTGCACGGGTGGGAGCCCTCAAATGTCGCAATGCTTAACCTGGCGGGCGGCGCCCTGGCGATCATTGGAAATCCGCTTGCGGGGTGGCTGAGTGATCGATACGGTCGTCGGCCCGTCACCATTTTGTTTACCGGTCTGTTCGCGCTTGCCGCGCTCACGTTTTATGCCATGGGTGGGGTGTTTGTACCGTTTTTATGGGTGGGTCTTATCTTCTTCTTAATGGGCAGTGAGGTGACGACAACGAGTTATGGTACGGAATTGTTCCCGACTCGATACCGTTCCACGGCGACCGGTTTTAAGGCGATTGTTGCGACCGCATCGGGAATTCTTGGATTGACCGCGGTATCCCTGCTTTACACGGTGTTTGAGTCAAACTGGACGTCGATCGCGGTGCTTTGCGCCATTTCGCTCGTCGCACCCGTTATGGTTTGGTTATTCTTGCCCGAAACGGCAGGCAAGCGGCTTGCGGAAATCTCACCTGATTGAGTTCAGCGAGACTTATCGCTCGTGCCCCCTCTCAGGGGGGCGGGTTTCAATCATCGACCAGGCGGTAGAGGCGAGCGCAAGGCGTGTTTGTTATGCCGCTGAACGGTATCTGCCGATGGGTTTCCAGACATACCAGATGACCGCGGTCGCCGTAATCGAGATAATGCCGCCCATGACCATGGTGTTACCGGCGCCGATGGCGCCGGCCCAAAAACCGACCCAAATCGTGCCGATGTTGTTCGCGGTTTGCGCCGCCAGGATCATCAGCGCGTAGGCCCGGCCGCGCATCTCATCCGGGGTTGTCAGTAAGACGGTCGTTTGACGCACGGCGACGGTTACCGCATCGGCGGCGCCGAGCAGCGCAATCATCAACATGCCGCCCAAGAGCGTTGTCGCGATACCAAAACCAAACAGGATGACGCCATAGGCAAAGGAGGCGTAGAGCACGAGCATACCTTTTGCTCTCACGCCAGCAAGCGCGAGCGCGATAAAGGATCCAAGAATTGCCCCTGCAGAATTAGCCGCCCCGAGCATGCCGGTTGCACTGGCGCCGCCGGCGAACAAACCCAGAGCGATAACCGGGAGGACCTCTCGATAAAATGAGGCGGTCGTGATGCCAACATCTAAGAGAAAAAGGCCCGGCAAAATGGGGTGCGAGCCAACGTACCGCAGTCCAGCGCGAGTTTGCTGGATTTGGGATGGCTTATCGTGCGCCTCGCCCTGCTTGCCCGCAACATGACCATCGACGCGTAGCATCATCGGCAAGATCGCATTGACCAGCGCAAGACAGCCTGCGGTTAGGAAGACGGTTGTCAGATCTGCTGTCAGGACGATGCCGGCAAATAGGAGTGGGCCTACAATGGCGGCGGCATTTGCGGAGGCGGTGTCGGTCGAGGAGGCCAGCATCAGTTTGCCTTCCGGAACCACAGCAGCGAGCAGGGCGCCGCGGGCTGGACTTGCGAGCATATGGGTCCCAGCTGTGATTGCGATGCCCACGTAAACTAAGGCGGGTGTCAGCGCATTGGTGCTGCTCAGCACGCCCAGCGTTAACAGCGAGACACCGGTTGCGCCATGCGCCAGTGACATTAGGCGTTTACGATCGACCCGGTCAGCCAAGGTGCCGGCCCACAGGGTCATGGGCAGTTGCACAATAAGTTGTACAACCCCAATCAGGCCGACCATGTAGGCCGAGCCGGTTTCCTCAAGCAGCCACTGGGCTGTTCCTAGGATTCGCATCCAGAAGGCAATTGAGCCAATGATCAGCATGACCCAAAGGATCCGATAATCCCGAAACGTAAAGGCGGCGATGAGTCTTGTTAGCATGAAGGCATTGTATCCGAGCGTGGCCCTGTGACGGAGATTGGATCAAGATCGAACATGGATGCGCTCGTGTTCCTCAAGAGACAGTTTGGCGATCGAATGGCCCAAACAAGCTTCAGGCGCTAGCGACCACTCGCAGGGTTAGCAAGCAAGGTCCGTGATTAAAGTGCCCGCACGCTGAACACCCTGTCAAAGGTGTCAGCTTCAGCTGCGCGCGGTGTGATCAAGCCGCTTAAAGATCGCCAACCCAAGTCGCGTGGAAGCCGTAGGGCACCCGATACGGCACCATAACGGTGGCAACGGGCCCTGCTGCCAAGTCTTGGGCATCCAAAATCAAACATTCGCTTTGTTGCGCAGCCTCATCTTGCACGAAGCAAACAAGGTAACCGTCATCCTCTGTTTTGGCGCCCACTTTTGGCGCAAAGACTGCCTCGCCACCGAATCGGTTTGCGCCGTAATGAAAGGTCGTCGTGGTTTGGGTTTCATTATCGAACTTCATGACGCCATCAAAGCTGAAGGGCCGATCAGTGTTAAAGGCAGCGGCGTAGACATAGCGCGTTGGATGGCAAGCATGCGCGTCGTTCACCCGCGTAAAGTCACAACGAACGTCGCTGAGGGTGCGCTCTGTTACCACGCCGGTGGCTAAATTAATGCGCCATTCGTATAACTGCCCTTGCGTATCTTCAAGGTTTTCAGCGTTTAAGCCGGCGCCGGCGATGTCGGAGGTTTTTGAGCGGGATGCTTGCAATACAACGTCGTCACCGTCATCCCAAGCATTCGCCGTGTGCACAACCGAGCCGGTTGCCACGTCAAACCAGCGGACGTCTTGATCACTGCCAAAACGCGGCATGACGCCAATTCGAGCCCCATGCTCTGGTTCAAAGTCTAGGGCTGGGCCGCCGGCAATGGCGCGCTCGATATCCAGCGTGATTGGGAAGTCTAAAAACAGCGAGTATTTTTCCGTCACCGCAAAGTCATGCATGAATACCGGCTTTGAATCGTAATCGGTGTCGTGTGGATCAGTTCTCCGTCGGCATTGATGACCGAGTAGCTGACATAAGGCGTTTGGAATGCATAGCCAAAGGTCATCATCTCCCCACTCGAATGATCGACTTTAGGGTGCGCGGTGAAGGGGTGCTTCAGTTTGCCATCAAAATTTGTTGCGCCTTGGGTGGTCAGTTCAGGCAAGTCAATAATGGTGGGCTGGGACGGTTCATGCAGCGCGTAGAGCGTCTTGTTGTGATACGCAAAGGCCGTGTTGGCGAGGTTCTTATTTTTCGGCGCGCCGCTGGGGAGCTCAGACGGGGTTGGGTCCATCATCGAGTTCATGCCTTTGTACAACCAGCCGCCATGGGCTTGTTCAAGCTTAAACCCTTCGGTTTGAACAAACCGGTTTCGGTAATGGGCACCACCTTCGTTAAACGTGATGGCATGAATCATGCCATCACCATCGAAGGTGTGATAAGCCGCCTCATTAAAGATGTGCGCGGGATTGGGCCCAACCCGCAAAAAGTGGCCGGTTAAATCTTTGGGTATTTCGCCATTAACGACCATATCTTGGGCATCGCGCTCCTCTGAAACGGGCGCAAAGTTGCCATCGAGAAAGAAGTTCGTTGCGCGTGCGGTGTCGGATTGTGCCAAGGTTTATCTCCAGAGGATTTTATTTCGGGCTCACTATAACAGGACGTTTCGGCCGGAGACCAGTCTGCTTGCCAGGCTGGATGGTGCGGTCACTTGCGTGGCAACGGCGGATTAGAACGTTTTAGGTTAATCGCCAAAGCGATGGCGTCATTTTGACCCATGACGGGCTGCACGTCATCCAACGCTGACGCGTTTTGTATCCCGCGCAGTGGTCTTGGGTGGCGGGCCTGATTCGGGCCCGTTAGGGGTCGCCGCGTTTGCCTTCGTCAGGCCGGGCAGCGATGGGTCAAACGTGTAATACTAAAAACGAACGTCTAAAGAATTAGCCCATGACTCAAGCTCAGTCTATTTTGTGCAGCCTGCTCGCTGCGATTTTTATTGCTGGTTGTTCACCCGCGCCCCAAGAGACCTCGACGACAGAGGTGATGCCTGCGCCGAGCGCTGTCAGCGCCGCGTCGAATGCATTAGAACAAACCGTTCTGGCCAAGGGCATTCATGCGAAGGCTTTGGTTCTGGACGCCCATGCCGATATCGAAATTCCGGGCAAAGAATCACGGTATGTGGGTGATGATGGGTTATCGAAAGTTTCGCCCGAAAAAATGCAGGTTGGCGGTGTTGACGCTGTGGTCATGTCGATTGCCGTGGGCCCGGGTCCCAGAAATGCAGAAGGCTATGCCGAGGCCCGAGCGATCGCCGATGCAAAGCTGAACGCCGTGCTCGCAATGACCGATGACCCAATCAATAATCTTGTTTTAGCAAAGACGGCCGAAGACCTGGTTGCGGCGCATGAACAGGGTAAAGGCGCGCTCATCCTCGGCTTTCAGAACGCCAGAATCCTGGGCACAGCGGTGTCCGGGTTAGATGAATTTTACGCAGCGGGCGTGCGCGTCTTTGCCCTCACCCATATGGGCCACAATGACTTTGCCGATTCTTCCCGGCCTGTATTTGACGGTGAAACCGGCAAGCATGAAGTGGCTGCCGAGCATGGCGGCTTATCCGCATTGGGTAAAAGCGCCGTTACAAGAATTAATGCCCTTGGCGGCATCATCGATATCTCGCAACTCTCAAAAGCCGCTGCCCTGCAAGTTCTGGCCTTGTCCGACGCGCCGGTGATCGCAAGCCACTCTAATGTTTGGCAACTCTCTAACGTCAGCCGTAATTTATCGGATGCGGAAATCGATCGAATTGGGGCAACCGGCGGCGTGATTCATGTCGCGCCTTTTAGAGGCTATCTGTTTGATTCGTCTGATCAGGAACTCGATCGAGGCATTCGCGCGGCGCGCCGAGCTGCGGGCATACAAGAGGATTTCTATTATCCGTTCGAGCTGTATTGGGAGATCAAAGACGAGTCGGTGCAACAAAAATTTCTGACCACGGTGAGCGATCTGCTGGGGCCCGGTAGCATTGATGATGTCATCAATCACATTGACTATATTGCGGACCGTATCGGGGTCGATCATGTGGGGATTGGTACGGACTTCAACCACGGCAGTGGCATTACCGGCTTTAATGATGCCAGCGAGGCGTTCAATGTGACCGCGGGACTGCTGGCACGGGGCTACAGTGCCGAGGAGGTTGATAAAATTTGGGGCGGCAACTTCCTCCGAGTTTTCCGAGCGGTCGCAGTATTGAAGGCCAAGACCATTTAGAATAAGCGCCGGATGCGGCGCTTTGATTAAAGCCGTGGTGGGATCGCTTTCCTGCTCAGCGCACTGGGGCTTTGGCGAGCACGATCGAGATCGATTGCAGTGCGGTCATTGAAGATCATGACGCATCATTGTCGTTCAGCGATGGGTGTGCTGTTTTTTTAAAAGAGGATTTAAGATAATGAGCGCTTACAGTTTTGAAGTGGCCCGAGCGGCCTTAGGCACCACGCGGGTCATTGAAGTGCCGGCGCTGGCAACCTTGTCGCCTGCTGCGGGTGAGGCGGTTTTAACCGTCGATAAATTCGCACTGACCGCAAACAACATTACCTATGGCGTCGCGGGCGATATGATCGGCTATTGGCAGTTCTTCCCAGCAGAGGGTGATTGGGGCCGAATACCGGTCTGGGGCAAAGGCACGGTGGTTGCTGAAAACGATAGCGGCTTAAACGTCGGCGATGAGTTCTACGGCTATTTTCCGATGGCCTCGTATCTGGTTGTTGAGCCCGCGCACGTCACGGCGCGTGGGTTTACCGATGGCGCGGCCCACCGGCAGGCATTGCCCGGGGTTTACAACAATTATTCGCTTATGAATGCGGGCAATGGGTTCGACCGCCAATTCGACGATCACCAAATGATCTACCGACCGTTGTTTACCACCTCATTTGTCCTTGATGACTACCTCGATGATAACGATCATTTTGGTGCGAGCAATATCATCCTCTCCAGCGCTTCTAGCAAAACATCTTTTGGCCTAGCATTTTTACTGCGTAAAAATCGTGACCTAAAAGTCACGGGGTTAACCTCTGCGGCGAACAAAGCCTTTGTCGAAAGTTTGAATCTGTATGATCAAGTGGTTGCTTATGACGCGTTGGACACGCTTGATGCGAGCGAAAAAGTGGCCTTTGTGGATATGGCCGGAAATCGGCAGGTGCTCGAGACGTTACATCACCACTTTGGCGACCATATGCTGTGCAGTTGCGGGGTGGGGATTACGCATTGGGAATCCCGTGATGGTCAGCCGCCGAGTGTTTTACCCGGCGCTAAACCCAAAATGTTCTTTGCGCCCGATCAGATCCAGAAGCGAAATCAAGACTGGGGCCCGCAGAAATTCCAGGCGGAGCTGAATACGGCCTGGCAGGCCTTTTTGGCGGTAGTCGATGGCTGGGTCGCGATTAACCATCGCGTTGGCCGAACAGACGTTGAGCGAACCTTTCAGGAGGTTCTGTCCGGTGCGAGGCCCGATCAGGCCTTTGTCGTATCGCTCGATTGAGGCTTAATTTATTTCGTTCGGTGAATCGCCGAGTGTCCAGTATCTTGCCTTGGTACGGGGGCTGGTTGATACGGCTATCAATACTGAGGCGGTACTGCAGTGTTTTAAAGCCCGAGCGGTTCAAAGATTAACGGAATCGGGCTGGTTTGACCCCTTGACCCCTTGACGTCTTATAGACCGCCTGTCGCGGGCGTTGTCTTTAGGTCTCAACCTCACCAGCTAAACGTATGCACCGTTGTCTGCCGGTAGGTTTCTTCTGGCCTTAGAATGACCGAGGGAAAGGACCGCTGGTTAACAGCATCCGGGAAGTGCTGAGTCTCCAGGCAAAGGGCGCCATGCTGCTTGAACACGTTGCCGCGTGCTGACTGGCTGCCATCGAGGAAATTGCCACTGTAAAACTGGATGCCTGGCTCGGTCGTCTCAACCGTCATCCGCCGCCCGCTTTTGGGGTCAAACAGTTCTGCGGCAAGACTTAATCCCGAGTCTTTTCGATCGAGGATGTAGCAGTGATCATAGCCACCCGGCACCTGCTCAATACGCGCGCCCACAGCGTGGGGTTCGGTAAAGTCCATTGGGGTCCCTGCCACGGCAAGACGCGCCCCGGTCGGAATCAAGGCTTCGTCAATGGGCAGGTAAGCACTTGCGTGCAGCGTGAGTTCGTGGCCAAGGATCGAGTCTCCAGCACCCGCCAGATTCCAAAAGGCATGGTTAGTTAAGTTCACAGGGGTTGCCCGGTCAGTTGTCGCTTGGTACGCAATGCGCAAGCGGTTGTCGTCCGACAGCGTATAGGTGACTTCGACTTGAACGGTTCCGGGGTAGCCCTCTTCGCCATCGGGGCTGGTCCGCCATAGACGCACGCTGCTGCCATCAGGTAATTCGGTGGCCTCCGCAGACCATAGCTTTCGATCGAAGCCGACGTTGCCGCCATGCAGGTGGTTGAGGTCGTTGTTGTTGGTCGCCAGTTGGTAGTCGGCGCTATCTAATGTGAAGCGCCCCTGAGCAATGCGGTTACCGACGCGCCCGATGGTCGCGCCGAAGTAGCAGGCCTCGCCAGCATATTGATCCAGGGTCTCGCGGCTAAGGGTGATATCAACCGCCTCGCCCTGCTCGTTCGGTACAGTCACCAGTTTGAGCGTCGCGCCAAACGTTAAAATTTGTGCCTTTAGGCCCTGGCTGTTTTCGAGCCGATACAGATCAACCGGTGCGCCTTCAGGTGATTCGCCAAAGCTTATTTTGGTGATGGTCATGTCGCTTCCTTCTTGGCCTCGCTGCCGCTTAGACAATGGTTGGGTCGATCAAGATAGCCATCACGCGCTTGGGCGTCAAATCACCCGAGTGCCGATCACCAAGACGGCAAGGCTCAGCCTCTGAATCCGCCGCTTCGGTGCCGTGCAGGTGATCGACGCCTTCGTTGAGGGTTGAAAACTTTGGTCATGAACATTGTCTTGTGGTGAGCCGTCATTAAGACCTTCAGCGACTAGCAGAAGATCAGATGCTGGACGCACCAACGGCTTGATCGCTTTGCGTGAGAAACAACGCGGCGGGCGATGTAACCTGACTAGAGGGGGGTAACGCGATGCTTGGGTTTAGGTTGGCGCCGCTGCTACGGATGGTTTGGGGTGTCGGGGTAATACGCAGCTTTGAATCGCGCCAGAAAGGGTACCAAGTTTTTGGCGTTTTCGATGTCTGCTTTCATGGGACTGCTGAAGTCAACATGGTAGATGTTGGCCAACAATGAATAGACCGTCGCGTCCGTCAGACTGGGCAGGTCGCCAAAAAAATAGGATTGTTCTAGTTATGAATTCGAAGGCAGACGTCATCGCAATAAGCACCGAACGTGCGCCATACCCGCAAGCCAAATCTCGCTGCTTTTTAACAGAGCGCCTGGCAAAAGGCGCAAGCAATGAGCGCATGGGTTGGGGGATATCACCTAGGATCGAGTTTTTGAGTATTGCCCAATTTTCAGGTCGGCACCAGCGATCAAAGACCATGGCCCAGTACAAGTTCTCTTCAATGAGTCGCTCGATTGTGACCGCAGTCCCGCGCGCGTTGCGGCTTAAATGCCGGTCTGGATCGACGCTGTAGACGGTCTTTAGACGCTCAATAGTCAGTGATGAATCACCATGGGTTTCGCCATCCAAGGTGATCCAGGGTGCTTTGCCTTTAGGTCCGCCGAAAGGGGTTGCTGCGGTGATTGCCTCGTGCGGAATTTCAACCATTCGTAAGAAGGCATCGAGTTTGAGGCAAAATGGGCTGACGCTAGGCAGGCCCCAGCGGCCGGGTAAATGATAAACGGTGAGACGCGTCATAACTTTTATCCTATTGTTATTGCCCTTCCCGTCATGCTCGTGCTTTCGGCCTTGACCCCGACAGCCTAACGCTTAAAGCCCGCCTTGAGGCGATCATTCATATCGGGTGCGACCCCAGGTCCGTTTTCGCGCTCTTCAATCAAGCCGTCATTTAAAAAATGGTTTTGTCCCACATTGATTAGGGCCTTATCTGCGCGCAGGGTGTGCCAGGAGTTTCGGGTAAAGCTTTCTGCCATCTCGATCGCGGCGTTAAGCAGATCGTCATCGGGCACGCACAGGTTGGCGATCCCAAGATCGACGGCTTCCTGACCGCTGATTGTTCGTCCGGAGAACATCATTTCTTTGGCCTTCACCACACCAATGCGTCTTGGCAGACGTTGACTCATGCCCCAGGTTGGCGCCATGCCCCACTTGCCATGGGTGTCGGCAAGCTTGGCAGATTCACCGGTGATCATCAGATCGCAAGCCAATGCCAGCTCCAAGGACCCGGTGTAACAATGTCCCTGAACCGCAGCAATGACGGGTTGGGGCAGGCGCTCGATCGCCTCGAGGGTTTCTGCCTGAAAGTGAGCGGACGGCGGCTTTTGCCCTGCCTGGATCGCTTTTAGATCATTGCCGGCTGAAAATGACCGGCCTTCTCCGCGTAGGATCACGCAGCCCACGGATTCTGTTTCTTGGGCAATGCGGTCAATTTCTGATCGCAAGGCCACGAACAAAGCGGGGCTGAGGGCATTAAGTGCCTCGGGTCGGTTCAGGCTTAGGATGGTAATGCCTTGGGCTCGGTCTTCTCGAAGGATATCAGTCATTGCGTTGTGCTCTTGAGTTACTCTGATGCAGGCCTTTCACCTGGTTAATTTAAAGCCTAGCAGATCCCGGTGGCAGCGGTGAAGGGGCGTTGCGTGAGTGCAGATACCCGGAACAGCGGTTCAATTTCTTAATTGAAGCGATTCCAGCGGATCCTAACGTTTTTGGTTACCTGGCCTGTCAAGACCTGTGGTTAAAGTTGGTCTCGAAAAGACCCTCATTGACGGTCGGTGCCATTGGGTCGTTGAGGCGTACTATTGCGGTCTTGATCAAACCCAGCTGAGGTTTAAATCTGTGGTGGCCCGTCTACGACTAGTGAGCAAGTCCAGATACTTGATTCGGTATCTTCGCTGATTTCTTGCGATCAGTGTGCTCGTTTTTCAGCGCAATTGCCCATCAGGACAGTTGTCGATTTGTCGTTCGTGGGAATTAATTATTTAACCTTTGCATTACACTACGATCACAGCAGCAATTGAGTCAGTAGTTTAAAGATGCCGAATACCCCTTCTAAATTAGACCTGTCACCTGCGGCGGAAGCTTACGTTTGGGGGTTTCCGATCGTCTCTGTCCATAGGACCCGATTGCTGCTTTGTTCTCGGTCTGACACGGGCACGATGAACCATATCGATGACCTAGCAACGCCTAGTGACCGCGCCATCGTTGTGCCGAATAACGATACGCTCTACTCATCTGCTTGGTACGACTTGCGGCATGGGGATCTCACGATTGAAGTGCCGCCAATGGATCATGTGGACCGATACTGGAATGTCATGATCCTCGATGCGTTTACCCATGTGGCTTATGTTTGTCGTCGGCACCATGGGGTGAACGGAACTCGGGTTCGGGTCACCCTTGACCCGACAAGGCCCCCATCAAATGATGACAGTGAGGTCGTGACCCTTGGCACGCCTACCGCTTGGGTTATTCTTCGGGTTTTGGTTGAGTCCCCCGAAGATTTGATCAAGGCGCGAAGCCTTCAGCGCGCAATTGAGGTGCTCGCACCCGCCTCGCATCCTTTTGAGCGCACTGCGCGAGCCGGTCGGGCAACTGAGATTGGGAAATCAGGCGCTGAATTTTATTCTGAGCTAAAGCGCTACATCGCGAAGGATCCTCCCGCGCCTTGGCACCCAAAACTCTCACGGGGCGGCGCAGACCATCGTTGATGACCCGTCGGGGGTCCCTGTCGAGCAGCTTATGGCCGGCGTTGAAGCAGGCGAAAAGCGGATCTTAGGATTCAATGGCGCGGACAATGTTGACAAGAATGGCTGGCGCACGGGTAAGGGAGCGAGCGGATTTGACGGGGATATTCTAAAGCGCGCGGCTGGCGCGAAGTTTGGACTGGGCGGCCATCAAGCGATGGAGAATCGGTCTTATATTGCCCAGCATGATTCAGATGGCGACGCGCTACAGGGCGCACGAACCCTACAGTTACGGTTTGAAGCCGACAACCTGCCGCCTTGTCGCGGCTTCTGGTCTTTAACGGCCTACGGCACAGATTTGTATTTGGTTGAAAACGAAATCGATCGTTGGTCGATTAGCGACCGCACCCCGGGACTTTTTTATGATGATGATGGCAGTCTAACGATCACGGTTAGTGCGACGCGGCCAGTCGATATCGCCAACTGGCTGCCGGTGCCAAATGGACCCTATCTTATGGGGCTGAGGGTTTATGAAGGCGATGAGGCGGTTGTCTCATGTAACTGGTTCCCGCCGTTCTTGACCGCGGCGTAACAAAAGCATTAAGTCTCTTTAGAGGTTGTTTGAAAAGCGTTCAATTGATGCATTGGGATTGGCGGCAATGGACCAATAAGATGGTTGGCATCTGACTTTCTGCACGGCTGCTCGCATGGAAATTAGTGATCGAGCGATTGAAGCATCGGGAAAGGGATCAACTTCTAGCATGAGGGCCAACGACCGAGTCAACCGAATCCGCGTTTAGCGTCGTTGATAAAAAAGGCTGTGACTGCGGCAATATGCCAGCACACCAGGGCCGCACCTCGGAGCGCGTAAACCACCTTAGATCTGTCTTCAGTTAGCCTAAAGTGTGTTGGCCTCGATGCAGGTTTGTATTTGCTCAGCGCTTTTTCTAATGGCACCTTCACCAACGGCATTGGCAATGAGCGTGTCGCCTCGAAAACCAAAGAAATAGCGAATCAGCATTAAGCCATCTGTTAACGGTTTGATGCTGCTGTCCGCATCGATATCCAAGGCCGTGTGGTAGTCGGTTAGGTACGTGCCGATTTCTGCATCGTTCCGGGTGGCTTCTGGTTCGACCGCATTACTTGTTAAGGCATCGCCCGTGAAGCCGAAGAGATGACGGATGATCAAGAGGCCATCGGTCAGTGGGGTAATCTGACTGTCTCCGTCGATGTCGTAGGTAAACCCGGTGACAGCACAGTTGGCTTGGGGCGCCGGATTGCTCTTGCCAACGTATGCAAATGCGCCGCCTTCTGTGCCGGATATGAGATCGTCATAGACTAAAACTTTGACGGTTTCATGATCGTCCGTGCAGGACCCACCAAAACTTGACCAGGTGAGTCCGCCATCGAGAGATTCAACAATACAGTTATCGTAGGCGACCCAGACGTGATCCGCATCAGAGGGCTCTAGCGCGACTGCGCTGAAGCCCGAATGCGATGCGGTCGGGCTTACATCAGAGAATTGCCAGCAATCAAACCCGGAGGCTGTACAGGTACTGCTACTTTCTTTTTGTCCTTTGTAAACGTTGGCTTCGCTGGTCACATAGATTACGGCGTCATAGGGCCCCGAGGTTACGGCAACACCATCTAGCGCGGTGATGTAGTCATTTTGTAAGGCGGCAAAAACGGTATCTGTCGAGTGCGTTGGCTTCCACCAAGCAGAACTTCCACAAAGGCTGACCCTGGCGCGAATCCCGGTCTCTGCAGTACGCCCTTCGCGATCGCCGACAGCGGCCCAAAGAAAATTATCATTAGATAGCAACGCATTGACCGGCATTTTTAGAAGCCCTGAACCCGAGTTCAACGTGTCAACCTGCCAGCTCAGGCCGTCATCGTCTGAGTAGAATATGCCGCCTTCAAGGCCAGTATCTGTATTGGCCACCGAGAGGTAGACCCGATCACAGGAACCACTGCTCGAGGTCTGCCACTCAACCGATGTGGTGTAGCTTCGCTCAACCCGATCGCTCTCGAGGGGCAGCCCAGGGCCGGAATAGCTGCTGTTACTTGGGTCAAAAACGGCCGTCCAATTGATCGCGACATCAACAAGGTCGACGGCGCCGTCCGCTCGATCGTTGCGATATAAGCGGCTGGTTCCGATGAGCGCGAGCGACTTGTCGTTCGGGTCTATCGCAACGGTTCTGGGGGGTGAGCCATCGCCGCCAACGTAAATTGGGAATACCCAACCCGAGGCGTCGGCAACGCTGGCAGGGTCTGTTGGGTCGTAGCCGCGAGCAAAACCTGCCCCGCTTTTGGTGACCACCCAAAGCGTTTTATCTGTCGGCGAGTTTTCGAAATAGTCTAGATCATTAACGACCAGCCCTTCGATCCCGATGGCATTCCCGAGCTCAAAACCAGAGGGTGTTAGAAACCCACTACCACTGTTGTGGGTAATTTGTCCGATCGCGAGATCGGTCGCAATATAGATTTGAGCGTCATCATTCGGATCTATCGCAATCGCGCCGTCATTAACATTAGAGCGCATGATAATGCTGGGACCCGAGCTACCAGAGGGATAGATCGTTGAACTCAATGCAGGAGCCGATTCCCAGGCGGGCGTGGTTTCGTCGAGGTCAAGGACGACTGTGGATATGAAAATGTAGCGACTTTCATTGCCGGCGCTGGCGACGCCTCGAAATCTAATGACATCACCGTTTGGGTAACCTCTGGAGAAATCGTAGGCCTGGCAGCCGCTGCTCGATTGCCCACATTGATAATCCCAGCCTTGATTCCAGGTAGAGCCTCCGTCGGTGCTCTTGAAGGCCATAGCATTCGTTGAGGAGCCCGCGATGTAAAGCGTATTGCCGGATGTGTCAGCTGGATCGACACCGATGGTGTGTATTTCAAGCGAACAATCGCTGATGGGGCACGAACCACTGCGAATCTGAATTGGCGCTGCGGTTGGCAGCATGCCTGTTAAAGCGGTATTACTTCCGCCCCAATTAGTCGACCAGAGCGCAATCGATCCGCTGGGAGATCGGGTGACAATATATCCAGAGCTACTCGAGACAACAGCGAAGTCGATGACCTCATGGCCACTGCTATGACTATAGACCGAGCTGAAAACACCGCCCGGGCCCGTGGTGTTTCGATAGATATCGCCTTCCCGGGTACTTGCGTACATGCCTGATGCGTGTCCGTGTAATGCCGAGACTTCATCAATTGCGGCCCCCGCGCCATCTAATGATGGGGTCCAAGAAACGCTAGAACCAGTTAGATCTCCGTAGTTGCTGCTCTCATAAAGGGCTTTAAAGCGACTGTCAGCATTGTAGGATATTACGCCATACAGAAGACCGGCAGTGTTGACGTCGGCTTCGATGAAGGCGGCTGACCCTGGAACATTGCCCGTAATTGCGGTGTCATCTGGGTGAGTAATGGACGACCAACTCGGCGGCGCCGCAGCCGGATCCCACTTGAAAATACCGCGCTGGCTAGAATCTACGGCAATGAGTACTTCGGTAGAACCCGCATTATCAATGGCGGCGATATCCGCGACGCGCCCGCCATAGAGCCCGATGTTTTCCTTAACGGGTTCACTCAGAGCGGCAAGGCTAAACGAGTAGATCCCAATCAGTAAAGCAATCCTCATGGTTGTGCTCCCCTGGTCTTTTAGATTTAAGTATGCATAGATTCTGTCAAAGTTAAAGGTTGAGAACGGTTTGGGGTTTGCCATCCTGGCCGAGCAAAACGGATTTGCAACGCCATTAACCCCGTCCCGGGTTCAACCCGGGCATCTATCTCGCCAAATCGTTCTCGGAATATTCCCTCGCAGATTTAGAGCGATTGATGCGCGTCAGCGGCTATGCGCGCTTCCAATTAACGCTAATTGGGCGACCCACATGCCGCCAAGGGCAGGAAAAGGGTTCAAATGGCGTCGACTGCCGGGAAGTGAGTAAGCGCCACCACGCGATGATCGATATGAGTAACTGTGGCGCCTTGGAAATTGCCCATTGAGCCGGCCAGGTCAATACCTATTTGACCGGGCACGGTTGACTCCGATCGGTTCCAGACCTTTGAGTCGCATGCGAAACTGGTCGGTATAACTTTAGATGAGTTAAAAGCGTCCGCTCTGGCTAGAATGCCCTAGGATCGGTTTTTAAAACCTGAAGAGGTTGCGAACCTGGGGGCCTACCTTGCCAGAGTTAAATTAGATGGTATGACCGATCCGATGACAACCTTGTTCAGTGGCAGTCGAATGGGGTAAAAATCGACCCAAGATTGCGCAAACCGATCATCGCAAAAAAAGACTTTCTGATCGGCCGCTCGCTCTTTGCTGACCCTAGACGCACAGTGATCTCAAATTTTGATTTGTCGTCTTTTGGGTTGGGCGCGCTTTACAATTCAAGGCTCGTTACAAGGGCAGTTGAAGGCACTGGCTGAAGCCAGTATCAAGACCACTATAATTGTGAGCACTATCCGGGCAAAAAGGAGCCGCCAAGATGATGAACGATTCGATGACGAGGCTAGCCAAAACCTTAGCCATTGCCTTGCTGATGAGTTATGCCAGCCAGGGCTGGGCTGAATACTCACGCAGCTATCTGGATGCGCAACCCATGAAGCGCATCCAGACGGCTGGCGTCGAGATTGCGTATCGAGTTATTGGCCCGGCGGAGGCCGAGACGGCGGTTTTAGTGATGGGCCTTGGCGCGTCGCACACGGTCTGGGGCGATGATTTTGTGCGCGGCATTATCGCGTCGGGCTACCGGGTCTTGCTGATTGACAACCGAGACACCGGCGGGTCGATAAAATACACCGAACAAGACAACCCAGTGCTGTGGTGGCAGTTGCTGAAATACCGCCTTGGTTTTTCGGTCTCGACAACGTATCAATTAACCGACATGGCCAAAGATGTCATTCATGTGATGGATGCTGTCGGTTTGGAAAAAGGCCACTTGGTTGGCGCGTCTATGGGCGGCATGATTGCTCAGGTGATTGCCGCTGACTATCCGCAGCGAACCCAAACCCTGGTTTCGATTATGTCGACGACCTGGGCTGCGCACCTGCCAGAGCCGGGTAGACAGTCGACTGATGCCATTCGAGATATGGCGGAAAACCAAGACAGTGCCGACAAGCGTGCGGCCTTCATGAAGAAAATGGGCTTCCACTCCGAGGCCATTCCCCGGCAAGTGATAGCGATATTACGGGCGGGTGACCGGTCTGAAGCCGTAGCAACCATTAAGGCCCCAACCCTGGTGATCCACGGCCGAGATGATTCGTTACTCACCGTTGAGCATGGCGAGCATACGGCAGAACTGATCGAAGGCTCTAAGTTATTAATATTTGAAGGGATGGGTCACAACATTCCGGATGCTGTGCGGCCGGACATCATCAGCGAAATTGCCGCATTGCTCGACGCGAACCCAGTTTTAGTAAAGTAGGAATTGTTTAGGTGGGGCGGCGATCATTTGATCTATAGGCGATCGGCAAAACCAAGGCGTCAGGATTCGATAGGCGCTGATTTACGCGGCTATATATGCAAAGATGGCTGCCAGCTTACGGTCCCTGCTAGGGCCAGCCTGCATGAGCGGGATCCTCGATTGGAGAACAAACAGTGTTGATACTAAAACGAACTGGGGTCATTGGGCTTTGGCTGTTGCTGATTTTTTCAACGGCCGTTGTAACGGCCGCTTATAAGCAGCGGTTTGAAGATGGGCCGAATCGCGTTTTTTCGGGTGGGCCTTTAATTGCGGGCGAGTTATATCGCGGCGCCGAGCCTGACTGGGCATTTGTCAATGACGTTTCAACGCTTGAGCTTCAGCTGCTGAGCCCCGCCCAGTCGCGCCGAATTTGGGTGGCCTCGGTACAGGGTAAAATGTATGTCTGGTCGGGCTATATGAACAGCTTTGTTGGCCAGATATGGAAGAGCTGGCCTGCTCAAGCCGAGCGCGATGCTCGCGTGGTGGTGCGCATCGATGGCATCCGTTACGAGCGGCGCTTAGTACGGATCAAGACCGGCGCGGTGCTCGATGAACTGATGGCGGTTGTCAGCAAAAAGTACCCCTCAAGATCATCCGGTGCAGATGTTGAATCTGGCAATGTCTGGGTTTTTGAAGTTGCGCCGCGGGCGGCGGCAGATGTTGCTGAAGGAGTTGGCTCATGAAAAATGTGTATGTCCGAATTGGATTGGTGGTGATTGCGACCGCACTGAGCGTCTGGGTCATTCCGGGTGTTGATGATGCGGTCGAGTCGGTGTTTCAAATTCTTGTCTTGATCGCCTCAACCTAAATCAGATCTTTTCGCGTCATTAGGATGTCGTCTCATGGCGCTTAAGCCCACCATCTTTAAGTTCAATATTGCGCTGTCGAATGTCGACCTGAACCAATATCTTGATCTCAATCTTACCGTTGCCCAGCACCCGTCTGAAACGGCGGAGCGAATGATGGCGCGGGTGCTGGCCTATTGTCTGAATGCGTCGCAAGACCTGGAATTTGCCCGGGGACTGAGCGCCAGTGACGAGCCGGATATTTGGCAGCGCAGCCTGGACGGCCGTATTTTAAAATGGATTGAGATCGGTGAACCCGTAGCAGAACGCCTGCGCAAAGCCAGTCACATTGCCGAACAAGTTAAGGTCTACTGCTTTAATACGAAATCGGATCTTTGGTGGGCCCGGTCTGAAAAAGAAGTCACCGCTGCAAAGGTGCAGGCGATTCAGTTCGACTGGGGTCAAATCGTTGAATTGGCCGGATTACTTGCTCGGACCTTGCAATTGAGCATCACCGTGACCGACCAGTCGGCATTCATCGCCTCGGACACAGGCTCGGTTGAGGTCAACTGGCGCTTATTAAACTCGTTTTAAGGCGGCCGAATCCTGTGCTGTCAACTCGGCATCGTTGTTGAAACTTAATCTGTCTGATCAGAGCAGGCTTGAAGTCAAATAAACGTTGGCCTTCGCCCTAAATCTGATGGCCTTAAGCTAAACTGTCGGTTGCAACGAAGTAAGAGGGGTCTTCTAGCACGCTGACTTCGACTAAATTGCCAGCCTTTCGCAGCAACGTGCGGCATTCTGCGCTGAGATGGCGAATGTGCAGGACCTTGCCGGCTTGGGTGAACCGCTCTGCTAGCGTATCAATGGCTTCCAGCCCGGAATGATCACAAACCCTTGAATCTTTGAAGTCGATCACAATGTCTTGGGAGCCCTGTTCAACATCGAATTGATTTAAGAAGTGGGTGACCGATCCGAAAAATAACGGGCCATTGACGGTATAGGCATCCCAGCCGTTTTCCTCTCGTGATAGGCTGATTTTGACGTGCTTGGCATGTTCCCAGGCGAACACCAAAGCGGCAACGATCACGCCGACCACCACGGCAACCGCAAGGTCGGTTGCAACCGTGACGGCAGAAACCAAGATCAGAACAAAGGCATCAGATTTTGGGATCTTGCGAATAATCCGAAAGCTCGACCATTCGAAGGTGCCGATCACGACAATAAACATCACGCCCACGAGCGCCGCAAGGGGGATTTTTTCAATAAGACTGGATCCCACTAAGATGAACATCAGCAGACAAAGGGCTGCCGTAATGCCTGAAAGTCGGCCGCGCCCACCGGCGTTGACGTTGATCATACTTTGACCGATCATCGCGCAACCGCCCATGCCGCCAAAAAAACCTGTGATGGTATTTGCAATACCTTGGGCAATACTTTCTTGGCTCGCACCACCACGTTTATTGGTCATGTCACCTACAAGGTTGAGCGTAAGCAGACTCTCAATCAAACCGATAGCTGCAAGAATACCTGCGTAAGGTGCTATGATATAAAATGTTTCGAGTTTGAACGGTGCCATGGCTGTTCCATACAGGCCAGTACCGGATCCAAACGGGTTATGAAAGCTCGGTAGCCACGAGCGTCACGGTAATGATTGCAACAAGAGACGACGGCACCGCCGTGGTGAGCTTGGGTAGATACTGAATAATGAGCATTGTGAGCCCAACCAAACCCAGCATGGTGTAGAGCGGCATCCCACTGATCCACGCGACATCAAGAATACTGCCTTGTAGCGAGGTGTCTTGCAGCCAACCGGTATCCCCAGGAATGCCGAACTGACCGAGCTGTGCTAGGAAAATTACGATGGCAAGGCCATTGACGAAGCCCAGCATCACTGGGTGGGGCACCATGCGAATAAATTTACCGAGCCGAAAGGCGCCTGCGGTAATTTGAAGCACGCCCATCAGCACGACCGCAGCAAACAAATATTCAACGCCATGGTCTGCGACTAGCGCGACCATGACGACGGCGAGGGCGCCGGTTGCGCCTGAGATCATGCCTGGTCTGCCGCCCATGGTTGCGGTAATCAGGCCAACCATAAAGGCAGCATATAGGCCCACTAAAGGGCTCAACCCCGGCGACAAAAGCAAAGGCAATGGCTTCCGGCACGAGGGCCAGTGCGACCGTAAGGCCAGATAAAACGTCATCTTTAATACTGTGGCGACGGCGATGAATCAGTTCAAACATAGGGTCTCGATTGTGAGGATTAAAAAGCGGTCTCCGGTCGAGACCAAGCGCAATGCCATGGGGCCATTGCGCTTCTGGCAGCACGCGTTGAATGGATCGACGGGCTGCTCGGGCGTTTAAATTTGAATCGGGTAATACCCAGTCTCGCATCGAACCAAGGGTTTGGATGCGAGACTGGGTATTGATTTGCCGGGTTTGACGATGACGCAGCGTTGAAAAAACGAGGTGTTACAGCCACTAACCAGCGGGTGTCGTGCGACTCACCACGACCGTCCGAAAGGCGCGCATTCTAGGCGATGGGTTAGACCACTTCAAGGAATTGCGGGATTTCCCTATGATTTACGCGCCTTTTTTCACCCAAATTAATCCCTTTTAGGCGGCTGATCGTTAACCTGCAGTCAGATGCAGGCGGCTCAGCCATGCTTGGTGGCCCTGGATTGGTCTTGTCGATAGGCAGGGTCGACGCGATGACTGCCAGACATCCAGTGGATCTAAACGCGGATACTTTAAAAACCAGAAACCAGAAACCAGAAACCAGAAACCAGAAACAGAAACCAGAAACTAAAGCGGCAGATTGCGAGTTGTGATCCGTGAAGGATGAGGGTTGATCAGGGCGCGGATCACGAAGGCCAAGTTCAAGCCCACTCATACCGGGCTTACGGCATACGGTTTGGAGGCCCCACGTCGACGCCGCTCAAATCGGTTTAATCTGCGGCGGTTAACATGGTAGGTTGAGCTTTTACCAAGGGGAGGCGATATGGCGACCGAAATCGCGATCAAGCATAGTCAAAGCGGCATGATGAAAACCGGCGTTTACGGTTTCAGTTGGACCTATGTCTTTTTTGGACCACTCGTACCGCTTTTCCGAGGCGAAATTGGGATTGGTGTGCTGCATTGGATCTTAACCATTATGACCGCCGGTTTATGGTGGATTGCGATGGTGTTTATGTACAACAAACAGTACATGACCCGAATGATGACGTCAGGCTGGGTGCTGGCTGGTAGCGAATCAGACAACGCCGCCGCTAGAGCCGCATTGGGCATGACGATCCCATAAGGCGTGAACGCGTGCGGTTTGGGATGATTGAATCCTGGCCAATCCGGTTTAAAGGTCTAAGGCTGGCCCTAATGCGCCGGATCAAGCAGGGCCTGAGTGCAAGGCCCTGCGCCATTTAAGCAGCAGGCTCATGGTTCAAAGGTAGGGTCTGCAGCGCGCAGCCAAGTCTTTCCGATTGTTCCGAAGGGTTTAGCCCGCGCAACGTAAAATAAGGGACGACCCCGGGCCGCTTATAAACGGGTTATCCAACCATTATCCTGCATAAGACCCGGACCGGTACTTCAACATGTGTCCGGACCCTGCCATTTGGTGCTGACCGTCCTGCCATGCGATTTTTCCGTTCACCATGACCGTGCGGATGCCGGCTGCCAGCCGTTGCGGCTCATCATAGGTTGCGGTGTCTTGCACCGTTGCAGGATCAAAGAGCAGTAAGTCGGCCTGAAAGCCTGCTCGAACCATACCGCGCTGGTTCATGCCAAAGGTTGCCGCGGGCAGTGAGGTCATACGTCGAATGGCTTCTGTAAGCGACATAAGCCCGCGCTCCCGGACATAGTGACCTAAAATTTTTGCAAAGGTGCCGTAGAGCCTCGGATGCGGCTTGCCGCGCAGGTTTGGGATGCCGTCTGAGCCCACCATCATGTCGCGCCATCGAAGGTTATGCTCAACATCCTGTTCATCGATGATGAATTGAATGCAGATGGTGTCCGCACCCCGCGGCGCCGTCAGGATGTCCCGCACCAGGTCTGTGATGTCCACTGCCTGAACCCTTGCGATGTCTTTTAACATCTGGCCTTCGTACTCGCGATAGGCTGGGCAACTGGCAATTCGGATCACCGATGCAAAATCTTCATTCACTCGCTGCAAATCAAAGTACTCAATCATACGACCACTACCTGCGGTGTAGGGGTATACGTCTAAGGTTACGCGCTGCCCTTGAGACAAGGCCACATCCACGCGAGCTAACGAGGCCTTAACTTTGCCCCAGTTTGGTTTGCCCGCAGATTTATGATGGGAGATATGCAGGTGCACATCAGATTCCCGGCCTATCCTAAGTGCTTCATCAACCGCTTCAAGTAAGTGGTCGCCTTCGTTCCGCATATGGGTGGTGTAGAGCGCGCCGGCACTGCCGGCAAGTTGGGCCAGTGCAATAATTTCTTCGGTTTGGCTGTACTTCCCAGGATGGTAGATCAGCCCGGTCGAAAATCCGCAAGCACCTTGCTCAAGCGCCCGTTCAACGTGACTGCCCATCGCCATTAAGTCTTGCTGGCTGGGCGCCTGTTTGGGATCGTCCATCACCATACTTCGGATTGTGTTGTGGCCCACCAGCATCATGTTGTTGATGGCCGGCGCGCTAGCCAGCACGGCGTCAAAGTAGCCGCTCAAATCGGTGAAGCCGCCTTTTAAGCCAGATAAGATACCGCCGCTGGCTTTTCGGGGATCCGATTCCGGATCAAACGGAATGGCGCTGAACCCGCAGTTGCCGCTCACAACGGTCGTGACCCCTTGGGAAAGCTTAAACGTCATATCGGGATGGCGAAGAAAGGCGCCGTCGTCATGGGCGTGGGTATCGATGAGTCCCGGCGTGAGCACGAGCCCGGTGCCATCGATTTCCTGACGTGCTGGGCCGGCGTCACCGATCACCGTAATTTGCCCGCCTTCGATACCAACGTCGGTAATCAGACCTGGACTGCCGCTACCGTCGATCACTTCAGCGCCTCGGATTACAAGGTCAAGCATAGGGGTCTCCTTATCGTTTGTCGGGTTGCGCCGAGTTTTCAGTCTATTTCAAATCGTCATGAATAAGATCCCTGCGGCTTAAAAAAGTTTGACGCAATCCGGGATGCATCGTGTCGTATTCTGTAAGTCGGCGGTGGTCTTTGGTGTTCTCCGCGATCCTGTACCAGCACTTGAGCTCAACGGCTGCAGATGAGCGCGTCAGCGGTCCACCCCAGATTAACGTTGCGCTAATCTCCGCAGGTTGGCGCTGACTGCATGAGGCGCCTAAAGTCATGCCAGTCCGCGTCTTTGCAAGGCTTCGCGATCGGACTCGCTCGTGCTCGGGTACACCTCGAAGGCCGCGACCTTTGGGCAACCTTGCGACCCGGCCAATCGATGCGCCAGGACCTGCTGAACCGTAATCTTTGGATGGCTTTCTTGCCGCCTCGAAACGGGTTACCGTGAAGACTTCGCCTATGACTGAGGATACAGATCATGCCACGACAAGACATCACCCCGATCAATGACCAACTTGCCGATATTATTGTGCGGTCAGACGAGCCCTGGATCGAAACCCAGCCTGGGATGGCGTGGATTAAGGTGCTCTGGACCGGTCCCGAAACGGGTCGTTGGGCGGCGCTGTTTCGATGGAACAAAGGCTATGTTGCGGCGCCCCACAAACATTTATCGGACGCCCACACCTACGTGCTAAAAGGCAAGCTACAAGTGCGCGATGGCATTCTCAATGCGGGAGACTATGATTACGAGCCCAATGGCGTGCTGCACGACGAGACCCTTGCCTTAGAAGACACAGAGTACCTGTTCATTTGCGACGGCCCAGTGGTTTTCTTTGATGAGGAAGGGTTAACCAGCTACCTCAGTTGGGAAGAGATGGCGCGTATGCAGGCCGCCGCAAAGGGTGCTCGCTGAGCCCTACGAGAACCTTTGCCGAAACGAGATCGAGCCTTACACGGGCTGGGCCGTTAACTCGGTCCTTGCTGGCTGGTCTATCAGCACAGCCTTTCGGCAGTTTAAACGTGCGGCGCGAGTCGATCGGCATGCGCGATCAGCGGCATGATGCTGAAGGTACTACTCTCCAAATACGGTAGTCCAACGATTGCCACCGCCGCGGCTGAGTCAGATCAGTTAGCGATGAGGTGATGGGTTAAGGCGGTTCCCAGACAACGCCTAGGGGGTCATTCGAATCGCGCGAAAGTCGGCATAGCCGCGAACGGGCTGCCAGACGAAGCCTTTTAGGTTCGGCTTGATGACCGCTGCCCCATAAGGCTCGAACAGGGGTAAAACCGTGACGTGCTCAGTAAAGAATTGATGCACCTTGTGAACCTGCTCGATTCGGTCTTCTTGATGGATGGCAGAACGGGCCTGGTAGTAAAGCGCGGCCATATCGTCTCCAGCATAAAGGCCTTTGAAGACTCGCCGGAAATCAGGATCGCCCATGAAAGAGATTTGATCCATGGGGTCATCAACATCCACTGGCCAAGTGATGAGGGCCATGTCCGAGGTTCCTGCGCGCCACTTTTCAACCATCCGTTGCGTGGTTTGCGGGTCGATCAAAAGCTCGATGTTCAGATGGGTATCGAGGCGGGCCTGAAGATATTCGGCGACCCGGCGATAGAGCGTGCTGTCGTTAATGGTCAGGGTCAAGCGTGGTCTAGCGGGTAAGTTCAGCTCGGCCCGCGCCCGTGCGAGATGCACTTTGGCGGCGTTGACATCCGGTCGATGCCGGCTCGGCGGCCGTGCGGTTAGGTAGGGGGTGTCACCGATGGTCAACCAGTCGTGGAACATCGAGTTGGCCACTCGGGTACCGGGACTTGCGACCACTTTATTCACCAGTTCATCCTTGTCGATGACCAAGCTAATGGCCAAGCGAAGCGATTGATTGGCGCTGTGCATGCCGGCTAGGTGACTGAATTGAATATGAAACAGGTGCCCGGTCGGAAAGGTCTTCAAGCGTTGCCGGTCATCCATGGCGGCCTTCATGGTGTCGCGATCGAGGCTCGCAACGGCCAGCTCACCTGCGCGGAATAGATTGAGCTGCGTCCTGGGGTCCGCGCCGATATGATCAAAGGTGATGCCGGTGAGTTCGACCTCACTTTGCCGCCAGTAATGGGTGTTTCGGATCAGTTCAAGGCGCTTGCCCCGTTGCCAGTCTGCAATTTTAAAAGCGCCATTGGCGAGATGCGTCTCGGGCCGGGTACCAAAATTGTCGCCAGCGGCGTCAAAAAAGGCTTGGTTAATCGGATAAAAGATTGAATTGGTCATGAGCTTCAAGCACCAAGCGCAGGGGTGTGCCAGCTCGACCCGCAGCACGGTGGGGCTCAGCGCGCTAACGCCCAGATCTTTGGGGGATGCTTTGCCGGCGAGGATCGCTGAGGCCAGCTTAATCGGTGCGGCGAGGTTCGCCGAGGGTGCGGCGGTACTGGGGTCAACCAGTTTTTGCCAGGAAAATACAAAATCATGGGCGGTCACGGGCGTACCGTCTTCCCAAGCTGCGTCTTCTCGGAGCCAGAATGTCAGGTGATCTTCGGTAACTTCCCAGCGCTGCGCAACGCCGCCTGTGAGCCGTCGTTTACCGTCGTAACGCAGGAGTCCTTCGTTGGTATGGGCTAAAACTTGGGCGGTATAACTCACGCTTTCTGCCGTCAGGGTATTCAGCGTTCGCGGCTCCTGAGGAAGGCTCGCGACAATGGCTTTGGCGCCAACGTCAATGACTGGGTTAGCAACGCCTTGTGCAGGTAACAATACTAGTAGGCTCAGAAGGGTCAAAAAAGACGTCGTTTTGAAACCCAGTGGGGGTGAGATCAACGGCTGTAAGGTCGGTCGGATCGGCTCGATGACCCCGAGCCACTGGGTGGGTGGCCTCGTTGGGTCGGCAGTCGTTGCCAGCCGTCTTTCGCAGACGCGCCGGGCGGTAAAACGCCACGGCCATGGCGCAAGTTGATCGAGGCGTTGCGGTTTCTGTCCGCGGCGACCGGATTCTTGAGGCGTCATTAAAAGACCTTGAAACCAAAATGTTCATACAACAGTTTGAAGCCGTAGATCAGTACCGATGTCAGAATAATCGAGGCCAAGGTTGCAAGCGGAAAGCCAAATTTATGAATGAGATAAGGGAAGAAGAGAAACATCGGCAAGGTTGGCAAGACGAAGTACAGGGTTAGTTGTAGATGATTGCTAATTTTGGTGTCCGTTGCGCCCTCAAAGTACATCCAAAAAATAATGAGAAATGTGGTCAAGGGCAGTGCGGCCAGCAGGCCGCCGTACTGATCGCTTTTTTTGGCGACTTCGCTGACAACAACAATAATGATCGCGGTAAAAAATACTTTCGCAACGAGGTACAGCAAGACGCGCTCCTTAACTTACAACCCAAAGTAGGCGGGGTGCCTTTGAATATCCTGGCTGATTTTTTCACCAATCATAATGGTGGATAAATTGGTGTTCGCGCGGGGGACATGCGGCATGATCGAGGCGTCAGCTACAACCAATCCCTCGCAGCGATGCATCTGACCCGACGCGTTTACAACACTTCCAGCGTCCTCCCGCGGGCCCATCTTGATCGTGCCGCAAGGATGATAACCGCTACCGGCAAACCGGCGGATCAAACCCTTTAAATCCTCATCGCTTGCGCCACGCTTTGGGTCTGGAAAGGCAATGCCGTCAATCATTGCCCGTAGCGCAGGTTGCTCAGTCAATCGCAGGGCATCTTTTAGTCCTGCCAGCAGCGGCAACAAATCTCGATCGTCCTCACAAAACTGGTTATGGATACTGGGTCGGTCTTGTGCTTTGGGCCCAGTCAAAGCGAGGTGACCTCGGCCATATTGGTATTCAAGACACGCAGCGATTGCGAACATCGGGGGTCCGTTGGGTTTTCCAGCGTAACTCAATTGTTCGAGTTGCATATTGTTGCGGTCGGCGGCGCCGTCCGTTGTATAGCGCAGGATGGTTTGAATGATCGGCGCGTCATGGTCGATGATAACGCCCGGCTTGACCTGGCAGACCACTGCCAGAGCAGGATGATCGCAAAGGTTTTGACCGATGGCCGGTTCATCCTCGACCACCTCGATACCGAATTGCGACAGCATTGGTGCGGGTCCCAGTCCTGAACGCATTAAAAGCGTGGGGGATAACAGTGCGCCCGCGGCAACAATCGTGAGGGTGCTGTGAACGGTCTGGCGTTCGCCCGTGGGCGTTTCGATTTCGGCGCCCGTGCATCGATGCCCGTTAATCAGCAGTCGCTGGACTTGGGTATTGGCTAAGATGGTTAGATTGGGTCTGAATCGAGCAGGGGCAAGGTAGCCGATGGCGCAACTGATTCGCAGGCGCCCCAGTTTGTTCATCGGTTGTGGTCCGGCGCCAACCGATTCTGGATCATTGGCATCCTCGCAATAGGGGTAGCCGAGCCGATCCGCGTCATCTAAAAAGGCCTGGTGTTGGGGTAACAGCTCACCCTTGGGATAGCGCCGAATGGTGATCGGCCCGGCATCGCCATGGTAGGAATCATCGCCATAGTCGAGGTCACGCTCCAGTCGGTTGAACAAGGGCAAGACCGAGGCCCAATCCCAACCGGGATTGCCCGCGTCGTGCCAGGCATCATAATCTTCGGGTAAACCCCGCAGCGCGATGGTGGTATTGACGGCGCTGGAGCCGCCGGTGACACGCCCGCGCGGCAATCGAGTGGTCTGAGATGCAGTCGGTTGGTAGTTCAGTCCCCAATCGTGATCCGCCAGGGCATTTCTATGGCTGTTGACCAATTCAAAGGGCAAGTCGCCGGCCAGGGCGTAATCCGGTCCAGCTTCAATCAGCAAAACCGAACGGTTCGGATCCTCGCTGAGTCGATTGGCCAGCACGCTGCCCGCGCTGCCCGCGCCGATAATAATCACGTCATGCATAGTAAGCCTCTGTCTGCATTGTGCCCTAGGGGGTTGCTTTGCGAAAGCACTGGCCTTTTAAAGCGCAAAAAAAACGCCCCATCTGGGGCGTTAAAAATAAGGTTCGGCGCCAGGGTGTTGGCGCCAATGCTCGCTGTTAGATCTTCAGAACTGGTTCATGGTGTTGTCTTTACCGCCGGCTAACAGAGCATTATCACCGGAGAAGTACTCTTTGTGGTCGTCTCCGATGTTTGACCCTGCTAGATCTTGGTGCTTGACGGAAGCCATGTCACGTCGAATTTCCTGACGCTGAACGTCCCGGACATAGGCCAACATGCCAAGATCACCGAAGTAACCTTCAGACAAGATATCGGTGCCGAGCGCCGTCTCATGATAGGTTGGCAAGGTGATCAGGTGATGGAAGATGCCCGCTTCACGAGAAGAATCTCTTTGGAACTGCTGGACTAAGCGATCGGCTTCCACTGCGAGATCGGACTGATCAAAGTCAACAGACATGAGGCCTTTAGGCACTTCAGTCGGGTCTGGGTACGCGCTAACGTCTTGGCCATTTGCCTGCCACTCAGCAAAAACTTGCTCACGGAATGCAAGCGTCCAGTTGAAGCTGGGCGAGTTGTTATAGACCAGTTTGGCATCCGGCACATGTTTCTTGATTTCATTGACCATTTCGGCGATCTGAGCGACGTTCGGCTTTTCAGTCTCGATCCACAATAGGTCCGCGCCATGGGTCAGTGAGGTGACACAATCAAGGACCACGCGATCAAAGCCGGTGCCATCTTGGAAGGCGTATAGACCATTATCCAATCGCACGGGCTTAACGAGGTTACCATTTTGGTGAATGGCGATGTCGTTGTCCTTGAGCTGGCTGAGATCACTCACGGGCGTGGTTTCAAGGAAGTCATTGTACTGGCTAGCCAAGTCGCCAGATTCCTTAGAAACAGGGATCTTTTGGGTCAAACTGGCGCCCAGAGAGTCGGTGCGCGCAACGATGATGCCGTTATCAATACCGAGTTCTAAAAAGGCATATCGGATGGCAGAAGTTATCCGTGATGAAGCAATGTGTCACGTAGATGAGATATGGGGTAGCGAAGTTCCGCTTTACGTTCCTTGATTCTCAAGTTGGATACAACAAGCTCCCGCCTCAATCATGCGTTTGGCGAGCAAGTAAGTTGCTTCAGCATTACCAAAACCCGCATCAATGTCTGCAATGATCGGCACCACGTGGGTTTCAAAATTGTCGATACGATCCAAAATACCGTTGATGTCAGCGCCGTTAGCGCGAGCCTCATCGAGTTCGATGAAGATGTGTCGAAGTTCTCTGGCGTCGGCTTGCTTGAGGAACGTGTAAATTTCATGCACCAACTCAGGCACGCTGGTTTTTTCGTGCATGCTTTGGTCGGGCAGCGGGCCAAATTTCGAGCGCAATGCGGCAACCATCCAGCCGCTTAAATAGATATAAGACTTGTCCATGGTGCCGCGATGTTTCTTGACCGACATGGCCAATTGTTGGGCGGTGAAGCCATGCCAGCAACCGAGTGATTGGGTGTATTGAGCCGTGTCGGCATCATAGTCCGCCATGTCTCGACGCATGATGTCGGCGGTATATTGCGCGATCTCAATGCCGGTTTTGAATCGGTTTTGCAGTTGCATCCGGGTTGCGTACTCGGCGCTGATGCCTTTCCAGGTATCAGAGTTCTTTGCTTTGAGTGCTTCAAGTACCGTGATTTGGTCAAGATAAGCTGACATATTAAGTCCTTTAAACGGTTTTCGTTTGGGTCATCAGTCAACCAAGCTGCAAAACGCAAGATGGTTGTGGTTCAGGGAGCGCAATGTAGCAAGCTGGAACGGTGGATTAAAAAGAATTAATGGACAGTAATATATTCTATTTCTTCCACATATCCGTTCCAGACTCGCAGCGAGGGTTTAGGTTCAGCATGGGCTTGAGTAAACTGATTGCGCAATGAGTAAGGGGAAAACTTTGATTACGGTTTTGAGCGTCCATGTGGGCGCGCGGCAAACGATCGCCGTTGGGCAACGGTCGGTGACCACGGGCATCTTTAAAGCAAGGATGGCGGATCCCGTCACGGTCACCCATCTGGGATTAGACCATGACGCGGTTTGCGATCATCGTCATCATGGTGGCGTGGACCAAGCGGTCTACGTTTATACCGAAGAAGATTACGCCTTTTGGGCCCGCCAGTATCGACGACCCTTTGCGCCGGGCGGGTTCGGTGAGAATTTGGTGGTCCGGGGGCTTGATGCGGCGGCACTCGCCATCGGTGACCGCGTGCACTTATCTAATTTAACGCTAGAAGTTTCAGCGCCCAGGATCCCCTGTGGGATCTTAGCGGCGGCCATCCCCGAGAAGGGTTTTGGTCAAGCGTTTCAAAAAGCCGCACGACCCGGATTTTATTGTCGGGTGATTCGCCCGGGCAGTGTTGCAGCGGGCGACGAAGGTTGGCTTGAAGCCTATTCAGGGCCTGCCAATACCCTGCTGTCGGTCTATCAAGCGAACTACCAAACACCGGCGCCAGATCAACTGCTAAAACTGTTAGCGCTACCGATTGATCAGCGCACTCGGAAGAAATTTGAAAAAGAAGTCGCCAAGCGAGCGAAACCGATCCTCAGCCCGCGTCCTCAATAATAAATTGTGCCCCTTTTTCTGCAATCATCACTGTTGGGGCATTGGTATTGCCGGAGGTAATGAGCGGCATGATGGCGGCATCGATGACCCGCAGCCCTTTGCAGCCATGAACCATGAGCCGGTCATCGACCACCGCCGCTGAATCCGAGCCCATTTTGCAGGTGCCGACAGGATGAAAAATTGTCGTGCCAAGATCGCGCGCGGCATCGAGCAGTTCGGCATCACTTTGCCGCTCGGGTCCGGGTTTCCACTCTTCGGGTAAAAACCGAGCCAGCGCCTTGGCCTTCATGATGCGCCGGGTCATCCTCAGGCCCGCAAGCGCGACCGCTTCATCGGCCGGGTTGGATAAATAGTTCAGATTGATTTTGGGCGCGGCAAGCGGATCAAGACTTTGGGCCGTGATGGCCCCGCGACTGGCGGGCCTAAGGTTGCAGACCGAGGGCGTAATGGCGTTAAAACGATGTAGGGGCGAGCCGAATTGATCGAGCGACAAGGGTTGAACGTGCCACTCCATATTGGGCGTTGGCTGCGCCTCATCGCTTTTCGCAAACGCACCCAGTTGTGAGGGCGGCATGGTGAGCGGCCCGGTTTTGAACAACAGGTATTCAAGGCCCATCAGCGCCTTGCCGACGAGTGAGTTCACTCGAGGGTTTAGGGTTGTGGTGTTCGAAACTTTATAAATGCTTCTAATTTGCAAATGGTCCTGTAGGTTTTGCCCAACGCCGGGTAAATCAACCGCGCTGTCTCGGCCCAATTGCTGCATCAACGCCGGGTCGCCGATACCGGACAATTGTAGGATCTGCGGGGACGCCACCGCACCGGCGGCGAGGATGACCTCACGGCTTGCCGTCACAAGGCTTGGTGCGTCCCGACCTTTTGTAATCCAAACCCCCGTTGCGCGCGGCCCGTTTGCATCGGTTTCCAACGCCAATTTTTGAACATGGGTATGGGTCATCACGGTCAAATTCGGGCGATGTTGGATCGGTCTGAGGAACGCTTTGCTGGCGCTCCAACGAACCCCTTTACGCTGATTCATTTGGAAGTAGGCGTTGCCAAAATTGTCGCCTGTGTTGAATTCTTTGATTTTGGGTATGCCGGTCTGCGCCGCGGCTTCCTGCCAGGCATCTAAAATCTCCCAGTTCACGCGCCGCTCTTCAACTCTGAGTTCACCCTGATCACCATGAAATTCATCGGCCCCGTGCTGATAGTTCTCCGAGGCGGAAATAAGGAAGCACATCATCCCAACCCCAGCCTGAATTGCCCATGTCACGCCAATAGTCGTAGTCGCTCTTCTGCCCGCGCATATAAATCATGGCATTGATTGAGGATGAGCCGCCCAAAATCTTGGAACACATAGCCAATTTGACGATTGTGAGTTAAAACAAAATTTTCACTATCGCAACGGGGGTTGTTGATGGTGTAGAGGTAGCCGACCGGGATATCGATCCAGAAATAGTCGTCCTGACCGCCAGACTCAATCAAGAGCACCCGGTGCGCCGGGTTGGCGCTGAGTCGGTTGGCCAGTACACATCCGGCGGTACCGGCCCCTACAATGACGTAATCAAATTTTTCCATGCGTGCAAGCATAGACGCCTTGTCAGCCCTTGGGAATTGCATTAGCGTGCGGGAGGACCAAAAGAAGAGTTTGCCCTCATGACCCTAAACTTCAGTGGCTTGGCTTTTAATCAGGCGCCCGATTCTCAAAATCAGATTCACAGTGATGAGATGGCCAAGCGCTATGGGTTTAAGGGGGGGCTTGTCCCCGGGGTGACGCTATCAGCCTATCTGACGCAACCTGCGGTGAGTCATTGGGGTCAGGCCTTCTTAGATCGCGGTTGGGCTGAAATCAAAATCCTGCATCCGGTTTATCATGCGGCACCCTTTGATGTCGTGGTTGGATCACTTGATGACGGGCATTTTGAAGCAGAGCTGATCGATGACACGGGCAAGGTTTGCGCTAAAGCTCGAGTGGGCCTTGATGCGGGTGCGGCCACATTAAGGCCGCAATGGCAGGATCAAGTCTTGATGCCAGATGGGTATTCACCGCCGAACGCGACGCCTGAAACCTTTGCGCACATCAAACAAATGGGCGGCCTTGAAACCCGTTACCACTGGTCACGGCAACACCCCATGGCGCGTTACTTTGCGAATGGGGCCGCTATGCCGGCGTTGCTGCGGTTTGATGGGGCTGCGGCCGAATCATTCGGATGGGCCAATACATCGTTCGTCTTGAGTTGCGCTAATTGGGTGTTTGCCGCCAATGCACGCATGAACCCTTGGGTGCATCTTGAGACCCGTCATCAAAATTTTGCAGCCATTGCCGAAGACACCGAGGTTGCGGTTCAGATGTCGGTCGAGGACCTGTTTGAAAAGAAAGGTCATCAGTTTGCGGATGTTCGCGTCAATTTATTTGATGCGGCCACCCAAGCGCCGCTGGCCAGCATCTGGCAGCGCGCTATTTATCACCTCAGAGCTTGAGTTCGTGGCGGCGTCTTAACCCAAGGCGTTCATGAGATCCGATACCAGCGTTAAGCGTTCAGCGATTCGGTCTGGTTTTTGGCTGCCAAGATGAAGGATTAAGCGATCGACTCCCAAATCCTCGTAGGCTTTAACGAGATCTGGGGTGATTTGATAGGGCGGCGTAATAATCAGCTCAAAGTCGTCCCAGCCGCGTCCCGCGTCTCGTAGGGCCTGGGTTAAAGCGCCTTTCATGTCCTCGGTTTGGACTAGATTCAGCTGAAAGCCATACCAGCCAGCGCCATACTTGGCAGCCCTTTTAAAACCTGCGGGCGAATGACCGCCGATAATCATCGGCACGCCACCCGCCTGAATGGGTTTTGGGTCCATCCTGCAATCTTTGAGTTGAATATTTTTGCCGTCAAAATTAACAACCGGATCGGTCCAGAGTTGCTGGATCACCTCGATAAACTCATCACATCGTGCGCCGCGATCCTGAAAGGAATAGCCGCAGGCTTCCACCTCTTCTTGGCACCAGCCAACGCCAATCCCGAAATCAATTCGGCCTCGGCTCAACCAATCTAGGGTGGCGAACTCTTTGGCGGTATAAATGGGGTTGCGTTGGGGCAGTAGGGTAATACCGGTGCCGAGCCGAAGCGTTGACGTGCAGCCGGCGATAAACCCAAAGGTTGCGACCGTGTCGAGCATACCGCCGCCTTCTGGCACGGGCAACTTGCCATCTCGACTCCCTGGGTACGGGTTAGAGGTCTTGTCGAACAAGACAACGTGCTCGCCCATCCAGAGTGACTCAACGCCCATGGCCTCTATGTTCTGCGCAAACGTTTGGATCATGTCAGGATCCGCGAGGGGTGACATAAACGTTGAAAATAGTCCGATCTGCATGATGGTGCTCCCTGAGCGTTGCAAAGGCTGTTTCGAGATTGAACCTTGCGTGGGCAAGTACGTCAATCCTTTGAGGCGTAGGCTAGCGGGGGGAATTTGCACTGTGATAAGGTCCCAAGGGCCGGGTGCAACCGTTTTAAAAGAGGCCATGCGATGACCATTCAAGATATTTTTTCCCACACCAACGCGTTGAAATCCGAGATCAACAATCTCAGCGTCGATGAACTCAAAGCCGAACAGCTGTCGAACCCAGATTTATTGCTGATCGATATTCGAGAAATTCAAGAACTCATTGATTTAGGCTCAATCCCAACGGCTGTGCATTGCGCGCGCGGCATGCTTGAGTTTTGGGCGAGCCCTGCCAGCCCCTATTACCGAGACTACTTTCAAGCGGACCGGCGCACCGTGGTGTTTTGCGCCGGCGGCGGTCGCAGCGTGCTTGCGGTGCAATCCTTAACCAATATGGGCTTTAACAATGTCGCCCATTTGGAGGCAGGGTTTACCGGGTGGCACAAACAAGGCGAGCCCATTGAAGACGTCAGTCAAAGTAGTCGCTGGATGCGACGACCCAAAGCCGAGTAGGGTCATGCAAACCGCACTGGATGCGCAACTGACGCACCTGTTTCAGGCGACGAGAACCATCGCAATCGTCGGCTTGTCGCCGGATCCCGCCAAGGCAAGCTTTGGCGTGGCCGTGTATCTAAAACAGTTTTACCGGGTGATCCCGGTTAATCCGAATTACACCGTGATCCTCGATGAGCCGTGCTATCCAGATCTCAAAAGTGTGCCGATTCGCATTGATATGATCGATGTGTTTCAGCGCAGTGACCGGATGCCCGGTTTTGAGCGGGATGCGCTCGACCTGCAGCCATTGTGTTTTTGGATGCAATTGGGGATCGAACATCCAGACGTGGCGGCGAGTCTCCAAGCCCAGCGCATTCAGGTGATCCAGGATCGCTGCACAAAGATTGATCACCAAAGGCTTAATGCGCAAGGCCATTTGTAACGACTGGGATTGCCTGTTTTTAGGCAAGCCTTTGCCGTGTGGCCAAGGCAATCAAAATGAACCGCATAAAAGGAGGACCCAATGTTGGAAGTTCCTAAAGCGTTTTTAGAAACCGAAGTGCTGGCTGCCAAGGCGCAGGGGACGCCGCTTTTTGCTGATTTTATTGCCAGTAAAGAACCCTATGCCTCGCTGTTTCAAGATTATCCCTGGCTGCGGCCGCCGAAACTGAACGCGCCCTTGCCGACCGATGGCGATCATTATTGGGAAACCGCTGCTGCGGTCGATCACCCGGACTGGCAGGGGGTTGACCTGCCCCAGCCGACACAAGATTTCCAGCAGCTTCGGCGCGATTTTGGACGATGGGGCTACGCGTTAATCGAGGATGGGTTGTCTAAAGCCCAATGTCAGGTGTTTCTGACTCGCCTGCTTGAACAAGCAAGCGGCGAAGCCGCGGCGGGGGTTGCGCACCAGACGCCCTCGGGCCAGTACTTGCCGTGCCTGATTAATAAAGGGGATTGTTTTAGAGGTTGCATCGAACAGGACCCAGAGCATGTTCAAGCAGGCCCTTTAATTGAAGCGCTGTTGGATGAAACCTTGGGGAACGGCTGGATTTGCCATAGTTTTTTAGCCAATGGCGCCGATCCAGGCGGCTACCCGCAAGGATTGCATATCGATCAGGGCCCACTCTTGCCTTGGGTCACCGAGGCCGCGCCCGCGCTTGTGAATACCATGTTCATTCCACAGGATGTCGACGCAGACAATGGCGGTACATTGGTGATGCCTGGCAGTCATCAGAATTTGATCAATGCCGGCAGCGGCGGCGCGCTAACTGATTTGCCGAGGCCGATTAATCTCAAAGCGCCTGCTGGCACGATTATGTTGTTTGATGGCCGGTTGTGGCATGGCGCCGGCGTCAACCGAACCAATCAGCGGCGCTTTGTGGCAACCATGAGCAACGTTAAACCCTGGATGCGCCAGCAAGAAAATTGGGTCGTCTCGACCTTACCCGAGATCATCGATGCGGCCAGCCCAAAACTTCTGCATCGCCTTGGGATGCAAGCGCTCACTTATGGCGCAACGGTTGAAGGCTTTGGGCTGGGCGCCTCGGGTCGACAAGGTGAACCGAGGGGTAATATCCGAGCTTTTCGTCAAGCGATGGATCGCGGCGACTACCACCGAGTCGGTCAGTTGCCGGACCCGCGCGGCTCAGCTAGCAGCCGTTTTACGGTCGCGTCGGTTAGATCGTCCGCGCAGCAATCAATTTGAGGCAGGGGGCATCAAGGGCCTGCGGGGTGCAAGACAGGATTTTTCGAACTCGAGCGATGAAACGAGATGAGGGGTCTTAAATCGATCTTGCCGGGTCTTGGGCGCTGCGCTTAGGGCGGATCAGCGCTGAAAACGCTTTGCAGATCAGCCTCACATTCGTACCACTCAGGATAATCAGTGATGCCGCATGTGACCCGCTTGTGGGAGAATGGGACTTGATCAATGAGGAGGCAACATCATGAGGCAGCACCAACAACTTCTCGCGCTCGTTTTGGCTTGCTCTGTTGCTTCCGTCGGCGCTGATACCCTTTACGAGGGCGCCCTTATTCATGCTATGGACGAGGCAGCCCCGCACCCTTCTGGGCTCTGCGTTGGATCCAGCGGCCGCTTAATTGATCTTGAGGCTTGCCAGCCGGATGAGACCATTAACTTAGCCGGCCAGGTTGTCATTCCAGGGCTAATCGAAGGCCATGGCCATCTCATGGGGTATGGTCAATCGCTGCTAAATTTAAACCTTGCGACGGCGAAAAACCTGAATGAATTGGTTGATCAGGTCGCAGCCGCCGTGGATCAGGCGCAACCCGGTGAATGGATCTTGGGTCGCGGCTGGCACCAGAGTAAATGGTTGCCCCAGCCCGCGATGATCAAGGGGTTTCAATCCAATGATGCCCTCAACGCCGTTTCCCCCGATAACCCGGTATTTTTAGTTCATGCCAGTGGGCACGCCGCCTTCGTGAACGATCACGCCTTGGCGATTGCGGGCATTACCGGGGGCACTCAAGTGGGCGGCGATGGCGAGATCATTCTTGATGCTAAGGGGCAGCCAACCGGGGTCTTAAACGAACGCGCTCAGCGATTGGTGTCCAAATTCATCCCAACGCTCAGTCTTGCCCAGCGCCAGCGCGCCCTGCAGTTGGCGCTGGCGAGCTTAGCGAGCCTGGGCATCACCAGTTTTCAAGACGCCGGCGTATCGCAAGCCGACATTCAGCTGTATCAGGATTTTATAGATGCCGGGGCGTTGACGACTCGAGTTTACGCCATGATTACCGGCTCTGATCCGGACATGGTCGCTCATTGGATGCAGCGCGGGCCGATGATTAATGCGGGCAATCGATTGCTCACTGTGCGCAGCATCAAATTGGTGGCCGACGGCGCGTTAGGTTCCAGAGGGGCTTGGCTGCTCGAGCCCTATCGCGATCGGGCAGGGCACAGTGGGTTGCCCACAATGCCCATTAGTGAGATGCGGGATATCAGTCATTTGGCTTATCGCAATGGCTTTCAAATCGCGATTCATGCCATTGGTGATCGCGCCAATCGCGAAGTGTTGGATATTTTTGAGGCCTTGTTTGATGGGCGCGACCGCGGCGTTCGGTTTCGGGTTGAACACGCGCAACATATTCACCCCAGCGATATTCCGAGGTTCGCGCGCTTGGGCATCATCCCATCCGTTCAGGGCATTCATATGAGTTCAGACCGGCCTTGGGCCATCGACCGGTTGGGTGCGGCACGCATTGAATCGGGCGCCTATATGTGGCGTAGTTTGATCGACTCCGGCGCGGTCTTAGTGAATGGCACGGATGTACCGGTTGAACCGGCGGACCCCTTTGCATCCTTTTATGCTTTGGTGACGCGAATGACCCTACAGGGCGCGCCAGAGGGCGGGTTTGAGCCTGAGCAAAAGATAACGCGCATTGAGGCCCTGCAGGCGGATACAATCAACCCGGCTTTTGGCGCCTTTGAAGAAAATTTCAAAGGCACCCTCGCGCCGGGAATGGTCGCTGATTTCGTGGTTTTGGATCGGGACATTATGACGATCCCAGTCGCAGAGATTCTTCAAACCAAAGTGCTTAAGACCGTAATGAACGGCCAGGTGGTTTACACCAGGCAGGATTAGGTCACCGTGGATAAGGAGTCTTGATGGCGCGCGTCAATATTAAATTGAGTCCCAAGGGGCAGCTGGATGTGTTGTCAAAGCGCGAAGTCTCGCGATTGCTCGACAGCTCCCAAACCGGCCTTTATCACCTCTATCGCAATTGCTCACTGGCGGTGCTCAACACCGGATCCGACCCGGCGGACCCGCGTCGGATGTTGGCAGCCTTTGCTGATTTTGAGATCGAATTGCTTCAAGAGGACCGAGGTATTCGATTGGAATTAAAGCAGGCGCCTGATACGGCGTTTGTAAACGGCAAAATATTGACGGGCATCCGAGAACACTTGTTCGCGGTACTCCGGGATATCCTCTATGTGAACGCCTATATACAAACCGAGCTCCCGCCCGGTGATGGCTTCACCCACGGCGTATTTGATATTCTCAGAAATGCCAATGTGTTGAAGACGGATACGTCCCCCAAGGTTGTCGTGTGTTGGGGCGGACACAGTATCCCAAGGGGAGAATACGAATATACCAAAGATGTAGGCTATCAAATGGGCTTACGCGGGTTAGATATTTGTACTGGCTGCGGTGATGGCGCCATGAAGGGCCCTATGAAGGGGGCTGCCATTGGGCATGCCAAGCAGCGTATTAAGACCGGTCGGTATCTGGGTATCTCGGAGCCTGGCATTATTGGTGCCGAGCCGCCGAACCCCATTGTGAACGAGCTGGTGATCCTGCCCGATATCGAAATGCGCTTAGAGGCGTTTGTGCGGATTGGGCACGCCTTTGTGGTGTTCCCGGGCGGGGTGGGCACCGCTGAGGAAATATTTTATTTGGTGGGCTTACTCCTGCGGGATCACAACCGTCAATTGCCGTTTCCCTTAATCTTTACGGGTCCCGAAAGTGCGCGCACTTATTTTGAAAAGATCGATGCCTTTTTGGTGCAAACCCTCGGCGAGTCGGTCCGGTCGCTCTACACCATTGTGATCGGCGATGCCGAAGCCGCCGCCGAGCTGGTTTTAGATGGCATTCGAAAAGTGAGAAAATTCAGGCGAGCGCGAGGGGATGCCTACTACTTTAATTGGTCTCTAGAGGTGCCTGAAGCATTACAAACCCGGTTCGTGCCGACTCATGAATCCATGGCGGCGCTCAATCTCACTCGGGCGCAGTCCGCGGCCGACTTAAGCTTTGAGTTACGCAAAGCATTTTCCGGCATTGTCGCAGGCTCCATCAAAGCGCAAGGGTTGGCGCAAATCGAAGCCCACGGCCCGTTCCAACTGCGCGGCGATAAAGAGATCATGACGCCGCTGGCGGAACTCTTACAGGACTTTGTAGACCAGAAGCGTCTGACGCTACCGATCGACAATGCAAAACCTTGTTACGAGGTGGTCGATTAACCGCCCGCTTAGCGTTCGCCAGTTTTAGAGCGCGGCCGCATTTTCAATCAGCATCGCCATGCCTTGGCCTGCGCCCAGACACATCGACAGGATCGCATAACGCCCGCCGGTGTCGTGTAAGTGCTGGGTTGCATTCAGCATCATTCGAAGCCCGGTCACACCGGGCGGATGCCCAACCGAGATGCCGCCACCATACAGATTGTGCCGATCCCGGGTGATGCCCAGTTGTGCTTCTGCATGCAAGTTCACCACGGCGAAAGCTTCATTGATTTCGAAATAATCAATATCGTTGATGCCAAGATCGACTCGCTTGAGCAGTTGCGAGATCGCGGGCACTGGGCCATGACCCATCAGGCTCGGCTCAACGCCAACCACCGTCCAATCAACGATCTTCGCGACAGGCGCAACCCCGCACGCACGCATTCGATCTAAACTGCCGACCACCATGGCGGCTGCGCCATCGGTCACCCCGGATGAGTTGCCAGCGGTCACTTTGCCATTTTCCTTAAAGGCGGGCTTTAGGCTGGCCAGTTTTTCCAGGGTAAGTCCGGCTCTGGGCGACTCATCGATCGCAAACTCAACTTGGGATCGTCCGCTGGGCACCATAACCGGTTGGATCTGGCGTCCTAAAAATCCGGAGTCAATCGCCGCCAAGGCGCGTTCTTGGCTCTGCAGCGCATATTCATCCATCGGTGCCCGTTCGTAGCCATATTTCTCGGTGAGGTTCTCTGCGGTATCACCCATGTATTCGAGCGAAAACGGGCAGCGATAGCACCACTCGAGCATATCTTCGAGCTGCTGATGACCGCGGGCCTGTCCCCACCGGCTGGTTGTCACGGCAAAGGGCGCACGGCTGAACATTTCGGCACCCGCCGCGATGGCCAAATGACTGTGGCCGGTTGCGATCTGCTGGCCCGCCGCCAGGATGGCTTGCAGGCCACTGGCGCAGGCGCGAGACACATCCAGCGCGCCGGCTTCTGCTGGCAGGCCACTTTTCATCCCGACCACCCGGGCCGCGAACAGCGAATCCTTGTCGGTTGGGCAGGTTGCGGTGAACACCAGGTGATCAAATTCAGCCGCGTCCGTGCCCGATCGTTTAATACAACTTTGCACAATTTCCGAGGCCAGCTCGGTCATGGGTTTGTCTTTGAGGGTCCCGGCAAAATTCCCGAGTGCGGATCGCACGCCGGCGGCGACGTAGATATCTTGGGTCATTGGATGTTCTCCAGGCCATTGAATCGAAGCAGTATCCTAGCATTGGTTGTAACGTGATGTGCAATCGAGGCCATTGACGAGCAACTTGGAAAATATCCTAATCAATAGGCGGGCGTTTACGATCGATTAGCACGCTGAAAACGGTTTTAGGTTTCGTTAGCGATGAAACCATTGATCGAATCAGGCGAACCGCGTAGGGTTCTCAGCCTACAGATTAATTTTGACAGAACACTTGAAGGGAGTAACGAACATGGCTGAGCAAGGCTTGCAGTTTCAAACGTGTATTAGTGCGGAAGGCGAATTAACCCTTTCCTTGGTCAATGCCGATTTCCCAGATCCTAAGGACGATGAAGTGCTCGTTCGGGTCGAGGCTGCCCCCATTAACCCATCCGACCTGGGCCTTCTATTCGGGCCAGCCGATATGGCCTCAGCGACCTATGGTGAGGTCGATGGCTTGCCCACGGTGACAGCAATGGTGCCTGAAGCAATGCGAAGGCATATCGCCGCCAGAGCCGGTCATTCAATGCCCGCAGGTAATGAAGGCGCCGGCGTGGTTGTTCAGGCCGGTGCCAGCGATGCGGCCCAGCAATTGATGGGCAAAACCGTCGCGGTCTTAGGCGGCGCCATGTACTCGCAATATCGGGTTCTGAAAGTGAGCCAGTGTTTGTTGATGAACGAGGGCGTGTCGGCGAAGCAAGGCGCATCTTGTTTTGTGAACCCGCTCACAGCCTTAGGCATGGTCGAGACCATGCGTCAGGAAGGACACACCGCTTTATTACACACCGCCGCGGCTTCAAATTTGGGACAGATGCTCGTTAAAATCTGCTTGAAAGATGGGGTTGAGTTGGTCAATGTCGTTCGCAAACAAGAACACGTTGACCTGCTAAAGGGCATCGGGGCAGAGCACGCGTTGAATTCGAGTGATCCTGGTTTTATGGGGGATCTTGTGAGTGCGCTGACGCAAAGTAACGCCACGCTAGGCTTTGATGCAACCGGTGGCGGTACCCTATCGGGGCAGATTTTAACCGCCATGGAGATCGCGCAGAGCTCTAAAATGGAAGGGTTTTCAGGGTATGGGTCGACAACCTATAAGCAGGTTTATATTTATGGTGGGCTCGACCGTGCGCCAACAACCTTGAACCGAGCCTTTGGTATGGCTTGGGGCTTAGGGGGCTGGTTGCTCACACCATTCTTGCAAAAAATTGGTCAAGCTGGCGCGAATGCGCTCAGACAAAGAGTCGCCGATGAAATCACCACAACCTTTGCCAGTCACTATACCTGCGAGATTTCATTAGCCGAGATGCTGTCGCAGGCGCATCTTGAGGGCTATGCCAAGCAAGCGACCGGTGAGAAATACCTGGTGAGACCGAACGCCTAAGCGTTATTAGCCCGGTCATTGGCATCGGATAAGAGAACGCCCTGGTCCGCCAGGGCTGTGATCGCCTCCTCCGGCAAGGCCAACCATTCGTTTAAGACGTCATCGTTGTGTTCACCGCGATGCGGCGCAGGTCCGCGCACACCACTTTTTGCATTGGAAAACCGATACGGCGATTGCGTAATAGGGCGAACTCCGCCGGCGCGATCATCAATATCAACGATGCTCCCCCGGTGGGCGACGGTTGCCTGTTGCCGAATCAGGGCTGGGTCGCGCACGGTGCCCCAAGCGACATTGATCGAACCCATCAACGCATCAAAATCGGCTTCCGTGGTTTGCGCCTGCAGTAGTTCATGAACGGCATCGCGCCGCAGCCGAATTTTTTCTTCAAGGCTTGCGTCTTTTGGGCTGGGGTCGGTTAGGTGACCGTTATCGACCAGAAGTTTGAACAAAAGCCGAAAGTCCGTTGAGATCAAGACCGCGCTAAAGGGCAAGGTATAGATTTCATTGCGCATGGGGCCGGTGCCCCCCGAGGCTTCAAGGTCATAATGCATTTTGTCGTCGGTGGCGATGGTGGCATCGATCATCGCGATATCGATGTGTTGACCCAAGCCCGTTTGGTTTCTTAAGATCACCGCAGAGAGCACCCCGATCAGCCCGTGCAACGAGGCGTTGGTATCGGCAACCGACAAGGGTAGGTCCTGGAAATGCGGATCTGTTTGTTGGCTCGCGGCCTCTTGGTGGCTCCGAAAGATGAGTCCTGCCTCGGAATGAATGACCGGCGCATACGCGGGCCGGCGGGATTCCGGGCCATTATGACCAAAACCGCTAATCGACAGCATGATGAGTTTTGGGTTGATCCGGCTGAGATCTTCGTAGCCAATCCCGAGCCGGGCCATGACATCGGGTCGGTAATTTTCAATGAGGATATCGGCTTCAGCCACCAAGGCATTGACCAGCGCCTTAGCCGCTGGATGCCTAAGATCGATACAAACATTACGTTTGCCCGCATTTTGTTGATGATAGTAGCCGGGCAAGTGGGCAATGACCTTGCCCCAATATCGGGTAACATCGCCTTCGGGTGGTTCGATCTTGACGACGTCTGCACCCAGGTCGGATAACATTCTGCCAGCGAATGGCCCGGCAAGCACTCTCGAAAAATCGAGGACTTTGAGTCCCTCAAGCGGAAATTGCATGATGTGTATCGGCCATGGTTGTGGACAAGCTCTGATAGTAGATCAAGCCCTTGGGAAAAGCATTAGGGTGGACTTTTGTCCGGTTTTATTGGTTTGGCTCAGATGACCCCTTCGAGTTCTTTGCAGCGCATTGCCTGTTTTTTATGGGCGGGTATGCTGCCGTGCACCCTTTTGGGTAGCGATGCGCCCGAGTTTTCTGAATACCTGGGTCATTGGGAAGTGGACTTTTCGGCGAGTGAGCGTCCCAATGACAAACTGCGGTATCTGTATGAGGTCACGCTCAGCGATCATCAACGACGTCTGGCCAGTGGCCAGAATCGAATCGGTGAAACGCCGCTGCAAGCCGTTGATGATCTTCGGGGGCTGGTGAATTTAGGCCGCCTGGGCGAACAAATTACCCGAACCTCAGTTTTGAACGTCAGAATGCAGGGCAGCACCTTGTACGTTGACCGGGATGATAATTTTAGTCTGCGCTGTGAGATTGGCGGTTTAGCTGAGGCCGCCGAGAACCTCGGTTATAGCCGCTGCCGGATGAGTGACCGGGCCTTGGTCTTCTGGTTGGGCTTTCCGGGTGGTTTCGGCATCGAGCACCGGTTGATTCTCTCTGAACGCGGTGATCGCTTGAGTATTGCAACCACCGTTGCCGCGGATGGCGTGTCCCAGGCCTTTTCGGTCAGCCGGGTCTATCAACCGTTTGAGCCGGTGACGAACGGCATTCAATGTCAGTACACCTTGGGTAAGGGCAAAGTATGTACCTTAAACGGTTCGTTTGATGATTAGAGTTTGGCTTATTGTGTTGCTGGTAACCGGCTGCGCATCGGCCCCCAAGCCCGCGCCCGTGCCGAGTCCGGTCGAGTCGGAGACACTGAAACGATTTTCACAAAACGCGGTTGCGCGCACCGGGTTGAACCTGAGCCTGACGCCGTTTACCAATCGGGACCGATCAATCAGTCCGGTGCGCGCTCAGTTGTTGGTCGCCGAGCAACGCTTCTTGCCGTATTTGCTCAAGACCACGCTCACGGACAGTGGCTTTTGGGGCGCCGTTCGCGTGACCCCAGGCGTGGATGCAACCGCAGAACTCAATTGCCAAGGCGAGGTACTGGTCGCAAATGCGGCCAAGCTTGAACTTCAGCTTCAGTGTCGTGATGCGCTGGGCAGGGTGTGGCTGGATGAACGCTTTGCCCAAGGCATTGCAAGCACTGCCTATACCGAGACTGCGATAGTAGGACCGGACCCCTACCGGCCCATTATGATCCGCATTGCCAACCGTTTGGCGGATGCCTTAACGATTTTGACGGATCAGGAACGACAGCGCCTGAATGATGCCGCACTACTGCGCTACGCGCATACGCTGTCGCCGGAAGGGTTTGCGGGCTATTTGGCGGTGAACGCGGAGGGTCTGCTTCAGGTGCAGGGTCTGCCGGCATCGTCCGACCCAATGTATGCTCGGGTGCAACGCATCCGGGATAGCGAGTATCAATTTATTGATGCCATGGATGAGCAGTATCGGTTGATCTATCTGCAGATGAGGCTGCCCTACCGGTTATGGCGACAGTATCAATACGAGTTTGAAGATTACAATACGAGCCTTGGCGATAAAAGTTCACGTGTTCAGCGACGCGCTGCGTCCGATTTTAATCTGATGCTATCAACCTATAAACGCTATCAGGATTATAAACACAACGAAGATGAGCTCAGTGAAATGGCGGAGTCTTTGGTGCGGGCATTGTCGCCAACGCTGGGTAAGGTTGAAGGTCAGGTGCTGGAACTTACCGGTAATCTAGAGCAGCAATATGAACTCTGGCGGAGCTATCTGCTGCGCCTTTATCAAGCGGAATCTAGCCCGCGGGGTCCGTAGGAAATAAGGTTTCATCCAGTCCGGTTTTCGCCAAATCGAGCAACCAACCAGAATTAAAGTTGTTTTGACTGGCGAGCACCGCTTGATATTTTTGGATCGCGCCGGGCCGATCTTGTTGAAAATCCAGCACCAGACCCTGCGCCAGAGTGAACCAATCAACGGCCCAGCCTGGAATGTGCCTGGTTTCGATGGTCAACAACGTCTGTTGCAGCGCAGGCGGTATCGGCCGGTTTAAGTATTTTAAACTGTAGATTGCCCAGATATGGCCGACACTTTGAAAGTCACTATCGGGTTCGGCATGCGCCCGCAGGGGCCCTAAAGCGTCATAGGCCGCCGCCCATTGCTCACTGTAGGCGTAGCTCGAAACGAGCGCGAGATGAAGCCGGGGATTCATGGGATAGCGCTCGGTGAGCCCTTGCAGTTCGTGGATCGCTTGATCCATCAGCTCGGGGGCTTGTTGCGTGATCAGGTCGCTGTAGATGAACCTTGCCGCATCCGCATAGGCGCCGTTACTGGCCATGACTTCTTGAATATAGGGCAAGCTTTTATCTGAATTACCCTTGGGAATAAACCAAAGCACCGGCGCTACGAATTTCGCGAATGCCGGGAGGTGGTCCTGCGTAAAAATAAGCCATGCCCAAGGGTAGCTTCACGTCTGTGAGGGTTGGGTCTCGCTGCAAGGCGGCTTCAAAGGCTTCGATGGCATCACTGCCATGGGTGCCGGCAGCATAGAATTTACCATCCATGGCCGATAAATAAGCCCGAGCAAAATGGCCACGGCCACACAGAAAAAACTGATCTGCAGTGAGCTTGGATCGCTTTTGGTCACACCCGCGAATGAGCCGGTCCGTTTGATTCACCATGTCCTCGGTCTTGACGCTTTTTCGAGCATCCCAGGATAAGGCCGTGAGTTGGGTGTCGAGCTCTAAAGCGATGCCGAGTGCTTCGCCTGCCGGGATGGCTTTAAGCTGCGCGCACAGCAGTAAGGCCTGTGGGTAGTTACCTTGTAGCCTTGCGGTGAGAATGTCTTTCTCGAGCGCATAGATGGCCTCATTGTCGTCGGCGAAGCTGTTGTGCGCGCCCGAGCAGAGCAAGATTGTGATGAGTAAGCGTAAAACAAAAAGCATGAATCAATTGTCGAAAAATTTAAAAAATGATCATAGTGCAGTTCGACGCCGGGATAAATAACGGCCGTGAATAAACTGTGCACAAGGGCCTCTATATTTTGTCGACAACATGCGAGAAGATTGCTCAAAAGGTGAAGGTCAGGGCGGTCGTGATCAAAGCGTCGGGCACGGGTAAAGGAGAATCATAATGGATGAATCAAAGACGGGCCTGACGCAAGCGCAGCTTGATGCCTATTGGATGCCCTTTACCGGCAATCGTCAATTTAAAGCGGACCCAAGAATGATTACGGCCGCCGATGGTTGTTACTACACGGATGGGGATGGCCGCAAAATTTTTGATGGTTTGTCGGGCCTCTGGACCTGCGGTTTTGGCCACAACATCAAAGCGATCAATCAAGCCATTGCCAAGCAATCCGAGACCTTAGACTTTAGCCCAACGTTTCAGTTTGGCCATAGAGGGGCCTTTGAGCTGGCCGAACGGATTACGCAGTTCATGCCGGCCGGACTCGATCGGGTTTTCTTCTGCGGCTCGGGGTCTGAAGCGGCTGATACCGCGCTCAAAATTGCGCGAGGTTATTGGCGGGCAAAAGGTCAGGCGGGTAAAACCAGATTGATCGGCCGGGCCAAGGGCTATCACGGGGTGAATTTCGGCGGCATTTCTGTTGGCGGCATTGGTGGCAATAAAGCGAGTTTTGGCGAGGGCATTGCCTCGGATCATTTGCGGCATACCTGGCTGGCTGAAAATGCCTTTACGCCAGGTATACCGGACAAAGGTGCAGAGCGTGCCGATGACCTGCTCGATCTGATTGCCCTGCATGATGCCTCGAACATTGCGGCGGTGATTGTCGAGCCGCTCGCGGGTTCTGCTGGCGTCTTCCCGCCGCCAGTGGGTTACCTGAAACGGCTGCGTGAAATCTGTGATCAGCACGACATCCTGCTGATCTTTGACGAGGTGATTACCGCGTTTGGTCGTATGGGCGCCAATACCGGCTCTGAGGCGTTTGGGGTCACGCCTGATATCATCAATGTCGCAAAGCAGCTCACCAATGGCGCCATGCCTATGGGGGCTGTGGTGGTGAAACGGGGCATCTACGATTGCTTTATGGACACCAAAGCGCCGGCGTATGCCCTGGAGGTACCCCATGGTTACACTTACTCGGCGCATCCGCTCGCGTGTGCTGCGGGGCTCGCGGCGCTGAAAATTCTTGAAGACGAATCGATGATTGAGCGGGTGCAGGCGATTGCCCCCGTGTTTGAAAAAGCCATTCATGAGCTTGGCAACGCGCCGCGTGTGGTGGACATTCGCAATTACGGTTTAGCAGGTGGTTTAACCCTCGCGCCCTATGAAGGCGAGCCGCTTAGACGACCGTTTGAGGTCGCGATGTCGATGTGGAAGAAAGGGTTCTATGTTCGCTATGGCGGGGATACCATCCAATTGGGCCTACCCTTTGTGGTGAAAGAGCAGGAAGTGACCACCTTGATGAGCGCGCTGGGCGACAGCCTGTCGGAATGCGCCTAAAGCGCGAGCACCTAGTTAGCGCCTAGTTAGCGCCCGCAAGGGCTGTCAAGCCAACAACAGATCATTCAACCATTGCAGTACAAGGAGCGATTAGCGTGAGCCAACCATTAGCAGAAAAAGTTGCGGTGATCACCGGCGGGACCAGTGGCATCGGCGAGGCCACTGCCGCGCGCTTTGTTGAAGCAGGCGCACAGGTTGTGATCTGCGGACGGTCTGAAGATAAAGGCGAAGCCTTAGCGAAGCGGTTGGGCGAGCGTTGCCGATTTATTCGAGCGGATGTGACCCAAGAAGCGGATATTGAACGCACGCTTGCCTTTGCCGTTGCGCAATTTGGTGGCTTGGATATCTTGTTTAACAATGCCGGTGGCCCGACCCGCGGAATGGTCGACTCGGTTGAGGCTGAGGCCATCATCTACGCGACCGAGTTGCTATTTTCCAGTGCTGTGCTGGGCATGAAGCATGCCATCCCACTGCTGCGCGCAAGAGGGGGCGGCGTGATCATTAATAATTCGAGTATTGCGGCGATTCGAGATAACCAAGGCGATTTAATCTATTCCGCGATAAAGGCGGCGTTAACCCATTACACGCGCCTCGCGTCGGTTCGATTAGGGCCTGAAAATATTCGGGTGAACTGTATCTCGCCCGGCGCCATTGCAACGCCCATATTTTGGGGCGGCTCCGCCAGAGCCAATACCTTAACCCCCGAAGAAAACGATCAAAAAATGGCCAAGCTCCAGGCCAATCTTGCTAAAGCAACGCCTTTAAAGCGCTCTGGGATTGCCGATGATATTGCGCAGGGCGCGCTGTATCTTGCCTCGGATGCCGGTGGCTTCGTCAATGGTCACGACCTGGTCATTGATGGCGGCCGCATCAACCTGTTTAACGAGTCTTGAGTACGATCAATCTCGTGATGGTGTTGAAGGCGCCATCACGTCGGGATCATCGCTCGCGCTGAGCGCCCAGTAAAAATCGAACCCCCTTGTAGGCTATTGCTCTGGCGCTGATTTCAGATGGCCAAAGACCTGCTCTAACGCATTGGGTGCGCCCATTGACCCATCGCCCGAGATGGGATGATCGCCACCGGCAAAGTCAGCCAAGGTGGCTTCGCCATCGCGGATGTTTTCGGGCAGTGGGGCTTCTGTAACGCCCTCCTTTTCGGTTGCAAACAACGGCGCAGAACGGGCCCAATTCAGGCGGGCAAAATAACCCCCGCCCGCTTCATGAATGCTGGCTTCGGCTTGGCAGTCTTGATGTGCCAGCCAGACCACCATTGCCGAGACTTTATCGGGTGACAGGCGCTGCATGACTTCCGCTGGCGCCTTGCGGCCGGCCGGCTTGCCTTGCTGAACTCGGCGCGCGTCCACAGCGGCGCCAAAGTCTTGAGTCATCCGAGTATCGGCTTGGGGGAATCAGAATGTTGCATTTGATGTCGAGTTTCAGTTTTTTGGCTTCGAATTGTAGCGAATTGGCGAGCCCAATGACCCCGGCTTTACTGGCGGCGTAGGCGGCAACCCCGGCGCCATAGACCGCGGGCGAAGAGGTCACAATACAGCGCCCGTATTGTTGTGCAACGAAGACGGGCCAGGCCGCCTTCATGACCGAGAAAACGCCGGTTAAGTTGACGTTGAGCGTGCGTTGCCAAGATTCAAGCGTGAGTTCGGACCAAACCTCTGGGGTTAGTATGCCCGCGTTATTAATGACAATATCGAGGCGGCCGTGGGTTGCCGTCACATCATCAACGATCGCTTGACCATTCTCCACCGAGTCATAATTGGCGGTGGCATTACCGCCTTCAGCTTGAATCAGCGCAACGACTTCGTCTGCCACACGACCTGTTGCAGATCCGGTGCCATCAAAGGCGCTGCCCAAATCGTTAACCACAACAGTGCAGCCTCTGGCCGCCAGTAACCGCGCATGCGCCCGGCCCAGTCCGCGTCCAGCACCGGTCACAAGTGCCACTTGTCCGTCAAATCTAAGATCGTTCATGGTTTTGGGCCTCGTTGGATGGTTGATTAGGGTTGATGCCGTGCCGTGCCCATGGTGTCGTTTTGAACCCGGAATTGAAAGCTATTCCCTGATGGTGATGGGGCGTTATAGCCAGAACGACGTAAAGCCATGATCAACGAGATCCGCTTTTACGGAGGATCCATGCGGTAACCGTTGGGTTATGAAGACCTTGGCCGTTGAACGCTTGCTGGATCGTGGGACGCGCCAAAGTTCTGTTAATTCAAAGGTGCGCGGCAGGCGGGTTCTTGGGTCATGTGCTGCGGAACGGGCTCAAAGGTGCCCCGACAGGCGTGCGCCAGCCCCGCCATTTTGGGACAGTTGCTACGCTGGCGAGCAAAAAGGCAATAAAAACCCTCGGCAAACCAGAGGGTCGCCGAGGGTCGCCGAGGGTCAAAGGTGATCAATGCCCGGAAAGCTGGCGGGGCCACCGTTCCTGTCAGAACAAAAACGAGACCACGCCGCGAGCATCCAATGGATCAGATGCGCTCGATAATGATGGCCGGCGCCATACCGCCAGCGGCGCACATGGTCACTAATCCGAACTGCTGATCCCGACGTTCAAGCTCATCCAGCACGGTGCCAATCAGCATAGACCCTGTGGCGCCAATCGGATGACCCAATGCCATCGCGCCACCATTAACGTTGACCTTGTCGCGGTCAAGGTTTAAGTCGCGGATGAACTTTTCGGCAACCACTGCGAAGGCTTCGTTGATTTCAAACAAATCGATATCACTGATCGACATGCCGGCTTTTTGAAGGACCTTCTTTGCCGCGGGCACCGGGGCGTTCAGCATCAAGGTCGGTGAGTCGCCCATGTTGCACATGGCCACAGATCCGCGCCCGAGGCTTCAGGCCATTGCGCTTTGGCGTAGTCGGGCAGAGGCCAACAGCACCGCGCCAGCGCCGTCGACCACACCGGACGAGTTACCCGCGTGGTGGAAGTGCTTGACTCTGAAGGTCCGGATACGCTTGCTGCACCTAGCTTGCGAAAGGTGGTGCCTCGCGTCGTCGAGTTCGATGTCGGCGATCATCTTCGAAGGAGGGTTTCAACTGACCCAGGCCTTCGAGGGTGGTCTGTGGGCGTGGGAACTCTTCGTGGTCAAGCGCGACTGGAACCGTCAGTTTTGTAGACCGTGATCAATGACTTGTTGAAATGACCGTTCTTGATGGCATGGTCTGCACGTTGCTGCGAAACCAGCGCCAAGCTATCCAGCGCCAGACGATCAATGCCTTCAAGTGTTGCAATCGCATCAGCACAAACACCTTGATGAGGCTGAGGATGAACGGCGCGTAAGCGAAGGTTGTCGTTATCAAGGAAGGGTGAACCTTTACCGCCGCCTGAACCTGCAAGCGACATCATTTCTGTGCCGCCGCCAATAGTGAGGTCTTCCATGCCGGCCATAATGTTAGCCGCTGCAATGTTGACGGAAGTAATACCGGATCCACAGAAGCGGTCCAAGGTGACACCACTGGCTTTAACGTCGTAGCCTGCATCCAATGCCGCCATACGCGCCAAGTCGCCACTTTGTGTGCCGCGCTGCGAGCTGGTACCGAAGATGATGTCATCAACGTCCGCTGTGTTTAAGTCGTTACGCTCTTTCAGCGCTTTAAGAACAGCTGCGCCGAGATGTTGTGGATGTTCGTCGGCGAGTGCGCCTTTACCTTTTTTGCCAATACCGCGTGGTGTACGGCATGCATCTATAATCCAGGCTTCTGCCATGAGATCGCTCCATTAATTTGTGAGGCAGCAACCATACCCCTAAGACAGGCAAAAATTCAACGTATTCATGACATCTATCGGGCTGCATTGCTTCGCGTGAATAGGGCAAATAAGCGCCAAGGGGCTGATCTACCGGAATGTGGGCGGTTGCAGCAGGATGCATTGGAATTTGAGGGTCGCGGTTTTTTGTCTGTTTATATCACTCAGGATATA
>CAJJAX010000008.1 GCA_905182155.1 uncultured Pseudomonadales bacterium | reverse complement strand
ACCCGAACTTTTAGTCTTACTGGCAAAACCTGAACTGCGGCAATTATCACAAAGGATTACCGCCCGGTTTCATCTAAATGCGCTAAATCGCGATGAAATTTCCGCTTATATTAAACATCGCTTGGTTGTGGCCGGCGCAAAGGGTACTTTTTTCACCAAACCCGCCATCGATCGAATTTACAAAATCAGCCAAGGGATTCCTCGCGTTATCAACTTGGTCTGTGATCGGTCTCTGCTTGGCACCTATTCTGAGGGCGAGCTTCAAGTCACGCCGAAAATCGTCGCAAAAGCGGCTTCTGAAATTCTTGGCCCCGAGACTCAAGCGAGCCCCAATTGGCGATTGATTGCGATGGCCGCCATGGGCAGCTTGATTGTGCTGACCGGCCTCTTAATCATGATGCTCACGGGCGAATCAGAACAGCCCATGGTGCAAGTGCAACCTGACCCGCAGCAGGGCGATGTGATCAATACACCCAGACCGCCAGGCGCCAGCGCGGACCTAGCCGCTGACAACGCCGTTTATGCAAGGCAGGCAGCCGAACCCAGCCCAGAGATCACGGAGCCGATGCGGACCCAAGGTATCGAGGAGACGGCCATACCCCAAGCCAGACCAACCCCCGTGTCCTACGCGAATCCGCCCGGCCCAACCTTGACATCATTAAGCCTGATTCGCGGCCATGATATCGCCGGCGCCGCGTTGAATGATCTCCTACAGTTATGGGGGGTTGATTTTACCGATCCAGACTCTGCCTCCTGCGAGCTAGCAGAAACCATCGGGTTATTTTGCTTTTCCAGCATCGCTGGCCTGAACGAAATGAATGATTTCGATCGACCGGTGGTGATCAATCTCAACAATCAATGGTTTACCCTAATCAGACTCGATCGCGGCAGTGCTTCGCTGAAAGTGGGCAACGAGACCCATCAAGTGAGCATGCCTGAGCTACTTGATGCCTGGAGCGGAAACTTTACCCTCCTGTGGCGCGCCCCACCGGGGTACAAAGCGCCGATCTCGATTGGTGATCGGGGCCCTGCGGTTGACTGGTTGGTCAACCGATTGCAGGTCATTAATGATCGCACTGGCCCGACAACGCCCGGCTACGTGTTCGATGGCGAGTTAGAAGTTCAGGTGAAGCAATTTCAGCTCACCACCGGTTTGACGCCTGACGGCATTGCGGGCGTTAAAACTTGGATCAAAATTAATGACGCTGACGATATTGGCACACCGCGTTTAGACGGGGAAAGTTTGTAATGTCATACATTCTTGATGCGCTCAACAAGTCAGAAGAAGAGAAAAAACAGCACCGTACGCCTGGCCTCAATACGATCCACCAAAAACCGGGGAATCGGAATCAAGGTAAGATCCCCCTCTGGGCGCTGGTTGTCGGCGGGGTCGTTTTTGTGGGCTTTCTCGGCCTGATCGTTTGGTTTGTATTGTTAGCCGACACGCCCCAAACAGCCGATGTGACAGCGCCTCGCCCGGCTAAGGCGCAGCCCATCATCCGCCAACCCCAGCTGCAAAACCCAGGATTAGACCGTGAATCGCGAGTTGTTAGTCCTGCACCAGCGAGACCCGTATCACCAATGCCTGCAAGGCAAAGCCGCCAGCGACCGGTCGCTCAAGCTGACCACTTCCAAGCCGGCTTGACCCCTCAAATTAAACAGGAGATATCGGCCATTCGTTTCTCGAGTCACATCTTTGCGAACGATGCCTCCCTTCGAATGGTGGTCATTAACGGCCAATCACTCCGCGAGGGGAATCGTTTCGGCTCAGGACTGTTACTTCAGAAAATCACCGAGGAAGGGGTAGTGATCGTTCACCAAAATCACGAGGTGCCGATTAGCGTTCTGAGCCAGTGGGCTGACGACTAATCCCGCCTAGGTCCAATCAACGCATCGCTCAAGGTGCTAACGGTATTATGGGCGCGATGATGGCATCCTCCAGCTTCTGAATCCGCTTTTTGATCCCGATCACTTGGAGATTGTGCTGCTTCCGGTAATTTTGATTCGAGCCGATATCTTCTTTGGCTTCGCTGATTTGTTTCGCCATCAAGGTGCCCGCTCGCCGCAAGGTTTCGAGCGCATCCGCTTGGTCCTGATTTTGCTGTCGAATCAAGGCGAGTTCTGTTGCGAGATCCTCGCTATCCATCGCCCGTTGCTGCTTCAGCGTGATCAGGTCTTTATTTAATCCGTCGATTTTGCCCCCAACGCCTGAGACGGCACCTGCAATCGGGTCAAGTTCGGCCTTGAAGCCAGTGATCGCCGCATCTAAATCTTCAGCAACCTTGTCAATTTTGGGTCGATTCTGCCGATAGGCAACCGCCCAAAGTTTATCAATTTCGCTCAAGTTAGTGTTCGACTGTTCCTGCATTGTTTCGAAGGTCTTTGAGACGTCCGAACCCGTTGCCGCCAATCGAGCCTCTAGCTCACCAATACTCGCCTGACTTTTGGACAAGAGTTCATTGGCTTCATTAAGCTTGTTTTGAACTTGAAACAGCACATACCCGCCAAAACCCATCACTAAAAGCATCAGAACAACAATGAACACCAAGATCCCATTGAAGTTGCTCTGCTTCGGCGCCTCAGAGCGACCACCGCGGCGGTAAGAAGAAACATCCGCTGCGTCCGGGGTAATCGACGGCAGATCATCCAAATTTTTCATGTCATCGTTCATGATTGTTCTTTCCAAAAAAAACGGGACCCTAAAGGCCCCGCATTTTAAGCTATTTTACGGATTCCGCTACAGTAAGTGCATGCAACCATACAGCACCGCAGTCAGGCCCAAACCGCAATGAATCACGCCGACAACCGACGTCATGGGTCCTTGCTTGCCTCGAAGCGCATTCAATTGCAACGCTAGAATAATAACAAAAACAGCGATCAAACTCTCCGGCGTTATCAAATCATTCGCCATAATGGTGGCCGTTTTTTCCGATTTGAGATGCGCGGAGGACCCCATGAAGAACAGCATGGGAATGGAGAACAAGGTATTCGTTCTGGACGCGAGTCCAGCCTTCGGCGCAGCCGCAGCGGCTTCAGGAAGGGCCTCACCACCACCCGCGACCTGCGTCGCAGAAGCAATGACAATTTTTTGATTGGGCCAAATCACAAACCAGACATTAATCGCCATGAGCGTGCCGAGCGTCGCGCCAACCAGAATATCGTACGTCATGCCCATCTGAAGGCGATACAGTAAATAAAGGCCCGTCAAAAACGTAAAGGCCGCGCCCCAACGAAACCACCACAGCGCGCGCGGCACAAGCTTCTGGATTGCGCCAGACCGATGGTCCGCTTCAGCCTCTTTAAAATACTCAGTCTGAACAAAGTTAAAATAGTAAAGTAGCCCAATCCAAACGATACCAAACAACAAATGGCCCCATCGAACGAGATAATCCAAACCGTATTGCGAAAATAAAATATCCATACGCTTCCTTTAATGTTTTTTGACTAAACAATATCGCCTTCCAAGCTCGCTACAAGAACGCGCTCAACCGCAGTACTATAACAAAATTTTTCGAAAACATAAGCTTTTCCAAGTCGAACTCAGAACGGCTTTAAACACACGAGCCCCAGCAACTTGCCCGCGTCGTCGTACTCAATCTCAAACCAACCTTGAACGCCATCTTGGCTTACGAATCCCCGCAGTAATTCCGCCGGGAATTGTAAACGCTGACCATTCTCAGCGATCACAACAACTGTCCTAGCCTGACCGGAATAGTAGCGCTGCATTTCAAGCGCCGAAATTCTTAGCGAAAATTGATTCTTCATAATGCGTAAAAATTAAAACGTTTAGGGTACAAGCACAACACACTAGACAAAAAAAACCCCGCTAAGTGCGGGGTTTTTTCGTCAGAGGTTGGACTACATCATGCCGCCCATGCCGCCCATACCGCCCATGCCGCCCATGTCAGGCATACCACCGCCTGCTGCTGCATTATCTTCAACAACATCGGTGACCATGCACTCGGTTGTGATCATCAGACCTGCAACGGATGCTGCCGCTTGCAATGCTGTGCGAGTGACTTTGGCAGGATCGGGAATACCAAAATCGATCATGTTGCCGTACTCACCCGTTGCCGCATTGAAGCCTTCGTTGCCAGAGAGTTGCTTGACCTTATCAACAACGACAGAGCCTTCCGCGCCCGCATTTTCAGCGATTTGACGTAATGGAGCTTCTAGAGCGCGGCGAACAATTCCAACACCAGCTTCTTGATCAGAGTTTTCACCTTTTACATTTGCTAATGCTTTAGCAGCTTGTACAAATGCAACTCCACCACCAACAACTACACCTTCTTGAACAGCTGCACGTGTAGCATTTAACGCGTCATCAACACGGTCTTTGCGTTCTTTAACTTCAACTTCGGTATGCCCGCCACACGAATTACAGCAACACCGCCAGCAAGTTTAGCAGACGTTCTTGAAGTTTTTCTTTGTCATAATCAGAGATGTTGTCTTCAACTTGAGCACGAATTTGTGCTAACACGGCTTCAATTTCAGCTTTGTCACCAGAACCATCCACAGATAGTCGTTTCATCTTTAGTAATGTAACTCTTCTTGCTGTACCTAAGCATGTCCACTGTTACAGACTCTAGGCTACAATCCTGCATCTTCAGAGATTACTTGACCACCTGTAAGAATTGCAATATCTTGCTAACATAGATTTTCGTCGATCTCCAAATCCTGGCGCTCTTCACTGCAGACAACATTTACAATCACCACGTAATTTATTAACAACTAAGGTAGCTAATGCTTCTCCTTCAACATCTTCAGCAATAATCATTAAAGGCCTTGCCAGATTTTGCAACAGTTCCAAGACTGGTACTAATGCTGTTGAACGAATAGTTATTTTCTTATAACAAGATTAATAAGATCTTCAAGCTCTACAGTCATCTTGTCAGAGTTCGTTACAAAGTATGGTGATAGGTAACCACGATCAAACTGCATGCCTTCTACAACATCAGTTTCAGTTTCCAGACCTTTATTTTCTTCAACAGTTATAACACCTTCATTACCAACCTTTTGCATTGCATCAGCAATTTGGTTACCAATTGCGGCTTCGCCATTTGCAGAAATCGTTCCAACTTGTGCAACTTCAGCACTATCTTTTACTTCACGAGCCATTTCTCTTATTGAAGTCAACCACTGTTGCAACTGCAGTATCAATACCGCGCTTCAAATCCATTGGGTTCATTCCAGCAGCGACGGCCTTATTGCCCTCATTAACAATTGATTGAGCAAGAACTGTAGCAGTAGTTGTTCCATCACCAGCCTCGTCAGAGGTTTGTGAGGCTACTTGCTTAAGCATTTGAGCACCCATATTTTCAAATTTATTTTCTAGCTCTATTTCTTTTGCAACTGATACACCGTCTTTAGTTACAGTTGGGGCTCCAAAAGATTTATCAAGAACTACATTTCTTCCCTTAGGCCCTAAAGTTACTTTTACGGCATCTGCCAGGACGTTTACGCCTTTAAGCATTCTTTGTCTGGCTGAATCGCCAAACCTTACATCTTTAGCTGTCATATCAAATATTCCTTGTGTCGTTCTGTGTAATGGGTATCAAACCGATAAGAAAGCGTTTACTCAACAACACCAAAAACTTCGCTTTCACTCATAACCAGCAATTCTTCGCCGTCGACTTTAACGGTACTGCCAGCATATTGACCAAAGAGCACTTTGTCACCGACCTTCAAATCAACCGATTGAACGGAACCGTTTTCAAGTTTTTTGCCCGTACCCACGGCCAAAACTTCGCCTTGAGAGGGCTTTTCCGCCGCTGACCCTGGAATAACAATCCCACCAGCTGACTTGGTTTCCTCTTCCAGACGTCGTACGACCACTCGATCTTGTAATGGACGAATATTCATTCTGATCTCCCAAATTAACGTTAAACTGACCCGATGATCAGTTCGCTTTTATCTGAATTGAACCAGTTCCACCCTCATCTCGACAGGTTTTCTGGCACTCTCCCCTAAGGAGTGCTAATAATAGGGTCACTTTTTCCAGAGTCAAGGGTCGGGGTTAAAATCAATTGAATTTGATCCAAGAATCTTGCTTGCCAACGCTATCACCTGATTGAAAGGTTACTGGATGACCCTGTCGTTAGACTTAAAGCAGTCAATTTGGCAAGTTGTGGCCTCAATCCCGGAAGGCCGCGTGGCAACCTATGGCCAAGTTGCAGAAATGGCTGGTCAACCTGGCCGAGCGCGCTGGGTGGGTCGATTACTGTCGGAACTGCCGGAGGCAACAACCCTGCCCTGGCACCGCGTAGTCAACGCCCGCGGCAACATCACCAACCCCCAGGCGCTCACCCAAATACGACGTCTCGCCCTTGAGGGCATTGAGACCAACAATCAGCGCCTTGCCCTTAAACAGCATCGATGGCGACCCTAGCCGGTTTTTTTTGTTAGATCGTCCCGCGCCAGCCGAGCATTATAGATTGGCGCCAAAACACCAAAATCAATCTCTCGAACGAAGCCGCTAAGGGCACGCAAGCCAACTGGTACCATTCTGAGCCGCGAGCGTCATGCCCGAACGATCGGTTCCGATTCTCGGTGAATCAGGTAAAGCACCATAACAATTGCGGGAATACCCAAAACGCCAGCGCCGATAAAAAACACAGGATAGCCAACGGAATCGACAGCAATGCCCGAGAAGCCGCTGGTAAACTTGCCGGGCAAGGTCATTAACGAGCTGAACAAAGCATATTGGGTCGCGGTATAAGCCGTGTGCGTGAGGCTCGACAGATAGGCGATAAAGCTGGTTGCTGCGATCCCACCGCTCAGGTTATCTGCGCCAATGATGAGGCCCAACCAAATGAGATTAGGTTCGGTCAGTGCCAATGCGGCAAAGAGCAAATTGGTCAAAGCCACCGCAACACCACCGATCAGTAAGGTGATCAAAACACCCCAGCGGACCACCAAAACACCGCCCAGAAACGAACCCAGTATCGACAGGGCAAAACCCAACCCTTTCGCAATATTCGCAATCTCGAGTTTGGAATAGCCCAAGTCCAAGTAAAACGGATTGGCCATAATGCCCATGGTGATATCACTCAACCGATAAAGCGCGATAAAACTGAGCAAAAATACAGCGAATCGACCATTGCGAACAAAAAAATCAGCAATCGGCGCGAGGAACATCACTTGAAACCCGGGCCACGTCGATCGATCGCCGTCGGGTTCAGGCGGCGATTCGTCATTCGCCAATGCCGGCCTGGGGATCAACAAGGTGGTGACCAGCCCCACGCCACCACACACGGCCATGACCTGGTAGGCGGCGACCCAGCCCAGATACTCCGCCGCGTAGAGCGCACCGGCGCCCGAAACCAAAAGCGCGGATCGATACCCGAGAATATAGGCGGCCGACAGCGCCGCTTGATCGTTAGCCGGCGCGGCCTCAATGCGATAGGCATCAATAGCAATATCTTGGGTCGCCGATGAAAAGGCCACGGCCAACGCCAGAATCGCAAGCAAGGTTAGCTGATCCGAGCCGACCCAACTCATCCCCAACAGCGCCGCCATAATGCCAACCTGAGCAACCAGCATCCAGCTTCGGCGGCGTCCTAACCTAGAATCAAGCCAGGGCAGCTTCAGGCGATCCACAAAAGGGGCCCAAACCACTTTGATCGAGTACATCATCCCAACCCAGGCAAAAAACCCAATTGCGGAACGACTCACGCCTTCATCTCGAAGCCATGCCGTAAGGGTCGAAAATACCAACAAATACGGTAAGCCCGCCGAAAACCCTAGAAAGGCCAGCGACACCACAACGGGTTTTCGGTAAACCAAGAAGGATTCCAACCAGGTTGGCCGCCCCCCTGCAGACTGAGGTGGCATCAGTCTCTAAAGTTCTGGTATTGAAACGGGACCTCAAACCCAGCCGCTTTAATCTCAGCCATCACGGCTTGCAGATCATCTCGCTTTTTACCGGTCACCCGGACTTGATCGCCCTGGATCGCAGCCTGCACCTTTAACTTCTTATCTTTAATAAGTTTGACGATTTTTTTCGCCAGCAACGTCTCTATCCCTTGCTTCATCGCAACCGTCTGATGCAGTAATTTACCGCTTGGCATAATCGCACCAGGCTCCATGACCATGGGGTCGACCGCGCGCTTGATTAATTTTTCTCTCAAAATATCCATCATTTGATCGAGCTGGATATCGGCCTGGGCTGTTAACTTAATGTCGCTACCCAAACGCTCAAAAGACGCAGTAATGCCTCTAAAATCATACCGGGTCGAGATTTCTCGATTAGCCTGATCAACCGCGTTATGCACCTCTTGTAAGTCGACTTCCGACACCACATCGAATGAAGGCATGGTTATCTCCCCCTGTTATTAGACCTTTGCAGCATATCAGAATCGAATCCTTTTTAATGAATCAAACCCCGGCGCGGACTGGGACTATTGGCGCTGATTACCGTAAACTTAGCGTCTTTAGATTAGAGAAATTTTATGGGCAAGCGACTGTCAAAAATCTACACCCGCACAGGCGATCAAGGCGAGACGGGCCTCGGCGATGGCAGCAGAATTCTTAAGAATCAGCCCAGAGTGGTCGCGATGGGCGATATCGATGAACTCAATGCCCATTTGGGTCTCTTGATCGAACAGTTAAACTTGTCTGCGATGACGGCGTGCGCCGAATGGGTTCCGTTTCTTCGGTATTGCCAGCATCGGATTTTTGATTTGGGCGGTGAGGTTTCAATTCCTGGCTTTGAGCTGATTCACAGCGACCATGTTGCCCTCATCGAAACAGAGCTCGATAAATTAAATGAACCCTTGGCGCCCTTGGAGAATTTCATTCTGCCTGGCGGCTCACTCCTCATTGCCCAATGTCATGTTGCTCGATGTACCTGCAGACGGGCCGAGCGGGCGCTCATTACCCTCTCTGAAACGGAAACCATCAATGCTGAAGGGCTCAAGTTCTTAAACCGTTTTTCGGATTTTCTCTTTGTGTTGTGCCGCTCGATCGCGGTTGCCACCAAGACACCTGAAGTCCTTTGGCAAAAAGATCATTTGAGCCCAACCAAAGGACCGCTAGACAGCCAATAACCGGACATCACTGAGCTGTCGGCAGAGCTCAACCATGAATCGCGCCGCTTCGGCGCCATCGATGGCTCGATGATCGTAGCTCAACGCAAGCGGCAAGATTTTTCTGGGTTGTAACGCACCGTCCACGTAACGCGGTAGAACCTGCGTTCGGGCAACCCCTAAGATCGCAACCTCAGGACTGTTCACAATCGGAGTAAAGCCGGTGCCACCAATCCCCCCAAGACTCGATATGGTAAAGGTCGTGCCTTGCATTTGACCGGGCAGAAGCTTTTTGTTTCTTGCAAGGTCAGCGAGTTCAGCCGCACAACGGGCAAGCTCCGAGATTGACCGCACGTCAGCGCCTTTGATGTTGGGCACCACCAAGCCATTCGGGGTTTCAACCGCAATCCCAATATTAAAAAACCGCTTAACCACCCAATGCTCGAATGACGGGTCGATCGACGCATTGAAGCGAGGATACTGCTTCAACGCCTGAACCACGGCCTTGACCACGAAGGATAAGGGCGAGATTTTTAGGTCGCCCGGCGCAAGGGCCTCATTCAAGCCAGCCCGAAACGCATCGAGATCCGTAATGTCGGCCTCATCAAAATGGGTCACCTGTGGAATCGATTGCCAACTGTGTTCCAGGTTTTTCGCAGCGACCCGCCGAATGCGACTGAGCGGCTCAAAGGCAACCTCGCCGAACTGGGCAAAATCCGGCAAGGGTTTCTTTTGAGAGCGTTCGCTCTCGACTCGCGGGCCTTGACTCAGCTGAGCTTTAACAAACTGCTGCACATCTTCTTTTAAAATGCGCTGACTGGGCCCTGATCCCGGGACCATCGATAACGCAACCCCAAACTCCCGAGCCAATTTTCGAACAGCCGGACCCGCGTGAACTGCCGCGTCGGATACCTGGCCAGCTACCGGCGCCAGCGACGGGCCATCTCTTGGCGGCTGATTCAGCGTCACTCCAGGACTCGCAACGGGCTCACTCGGCAAAGCAGCCTGATCAACCGGCGCGCTCGGCGCCGTCATCGACTGCTTCTGCTGCGCGGTTAAAGGCGCTTGCCGCCCATCATTTGTGGTCGCGGGTTCAATCAGTGCAACCTGCAATCTAACCGCAACCTCACCGCCTTTAACTTGATCCCCCACGTTGAGATCAACCGAGGCAACCCGGCCTGCCGACTCCGCCACAATTTCCATACTCGCTTTATCAGACTCAAGGAGCATCAAAACCTGGTTGAGTGCAACCTGATCCCCGGCCTGACACTGCACCTCAATGACTTCGGCATCCTCAATCTGCCCCAGATCTGGGATTAAAATCGCAACCGACTGAGAATGAGCATCCTTTGCGTCTGAGGCGACTGCCCCGCTCGACCCTGGTTCCGCCTTAGAATCTTGCTCTGCCCGTTGGCTCAAATCGCTAGAACCCCCTACATCCAAAACAATCGTCTCAGTTATGGCGGTTTCAACGCCCTTCGCATCCGCCGCCACAACCGGTGATTCAAGCGCCGCGCCTCCCGCCGCCAACACAGCGCTTGCGCTGGTTTCAATCGTCAGCAGAACATCACCCTCTTTCACCGTCATGCCAGGATTCATCAGAACGGCCACCACAACCCCGTCAAACGCCGCTGGCAGTTCAACGCTTGCCTTATCGGACTCGAGCACCATTAATGTATCGCCCTGGGCAACCTCGCCAGGCGCAACCAGCACTTCGACCAACTCGATACCTTCGGCTTCGCCCACATCTGGGACACTGATCTGTTTGAGCGCCATTACAGGGTCACTGGCTCTGGACTGGCTGGGTCGATGCCCCAACGGGTGCGGGCCGCCAAAACAACGGGCAAGGCAATAATATTGTCATGCGCCAACGCCTGCAGCGCCGTGTAGGCAATGGCATAGCGATCCACCTCAAAGTGCCGGCGCAGCTTTTCGCGAGTATCGCTTCGGCCAAACCCATCGGTCCCAAGCACATGATAAGCGCCGGGGATCTGGGCCCGAATTTGATCGGCGTAGAGCTTGATATAGTCGGTGGCAGCAACGACGGGCAGGCCGCTGTCTCCCAGACAGACCGCAACATGGCTCTGGCGGGCTGGTTGATCTGGATTCAATCGATTCCAGCGTAATACAGAATCGCCATCGCGTTTAAGTTCATTAAAGCTGGTCACACTAAACACGTCAGAGAAGACCTCAAACTCTGTTTGCAGGATCTCGGATGCCGCCAAGACTTCCCTTAAAATAGCGCCCGAGCCTAACAATTGAACCCGCTTCTTCGAGCGCTTGGCTTTGCCTGGGGCGGCTTTAAGCAAATAAAGGCCCCGCTTGATACCGTCTTCACAGCCCTCGGGCATTGCGGGTTGCTGATAATTTTCATTGGTCACGGTGATATAGAAATACTTAGGTTGCTTGTCAACAAACATCACTTGCAGGCCATGCTGAATAATTACCGCAAGCTCATAAGCATAGGTTGGATCATAAGACACACAGTTGGGCACGGTGCCGGCTAGGATGTGACTGTGACCATCTTGATGCTGCAGTCCCTCACCATTGAGGGTGGTTCGACCCGAGGTGCCGCCCAACAAAAAGCCGCGGGCACTCAGATCACCCGCCGCCCAACACAGATCACCAATGCGCTGAAAGCCAAACATTGAATAAAAAATATAAAACGGCACGAGGGTTTGAGCATGATTGGAGTAGGAGGTCGCAGCGGCCAGCCAAGCGGCAAACGCGCCGCCTTCATTAATGCCCTCCTCCATAACCTGACCATGCTGGTCTTCCCGGTAGGACATAATCTGACCCGTATCGACGGGCTCGTACAGCTGACCTACGCTGGAATAAATACCCAGCTGCCGAAACATACCCTCCATCCCGAAGGTTCGCGCTTCGTCTGGCACAATCGGAACAATCCGTTCGCCGAGGTTGGGATCTTTCACTAAAATCGACAACAACCGCACGAAGGCCATGGTGGTTGAGATTTCACGATCGGCAGACCCTTGGGTCACCGACGAAAAGGTGTTCAAATCTGGGATGGTCAACGCATCAAAATGATTGAGCCGAGAGGGAATCGCGCCACCCAGCTTTTCTCGACAGGACTTTAAGTATCTCAGCTCAATGGAATCTTCCGGCGGCCGATAATACGGAATCGCCTCGAGATCAGCATCATTAATCGGGATATCAAACCGATCTCTAAACTCTCGCAAGGCCTTGGTATCGAGCTTCTTAACGGAATGGGTAAAGTTCTGAGCTTCGCCGGCCAAACCGAGCCCGTAGCCTTTAACCGTTTTGGCAAGAATGACCGTGGGCTGGCCCTTATGCGCAACCGCTGCGGCATAGGCTGCATACACTTTGTACGGATCGTGACCGCCCCGGTTGAGCCTCGAGATCTGCTCATCCGTCAGGTCAGACACCATTTCTGAAAGCTCAGGATACGCGCCAAAAAAATGCTCCCGAACATACCCGCCATCATGGCTCTTGTAGTTCTGGTAATCGCCATCGACCGCGTCGTCCATCCGCTGTTGCAGCAGCCCTCGGGTGTCCTTCTCAAACAGAGCATCCCATTGGCGCCCCCAAACCACCTTAATCACATTCCAGCCCGCACCCCGAAAGGCGCCCTCGAGCTCTTGAATAATTTTACCGTTACCCCGAACCGGGCCATCCAAGCGCTGCAAATTGCAATTCACCACAAAGATCAGATTATCGAGGCCTTCTCGACCCGCCAAAGAGATCGCGCCTAAGGACTCGGGCTCATCCATTTCACCATCGCCAATGAAACACCACACTTTACGATCACTCTCGGGCGCAAGCCCTCGATTGACGAGGTACTTCATGATGTGGGCTTGATAGATCGCCTGCAAAGGCCCTAGCCCCATGGAGACAGTCGGGAACTGCCAGTATTCTGGCATCAACCACGGGTGGGGGTAGGAGGACAAACCATCGCCATCGACTTCCTGTCGAAAACGATCCAGCTGATCTTCGGACAAATGCCCTTCTAAGAAAGACCGGGCATAAATACCTGGCGCACTATGGCCTTGAATATAGAGCAAGTCGCCTGGCAAACCTGGCTGATTGGCTCGAAAAAAGTAGTTGAACCCAACATCATACAGGGTCGCCGATGACTGAAATGTTGAGATATGGCCGCCCAAGGTGGCATCTTTAATATTGGCGCGCATGACCATTGCCATGGCATTCCAGCGAATGAGGCTGCGTATATTGCGCTCAACAAAGAGATCACCCGGCATTCGGGCTTCTTTGTGCACCGGGATCGTATTTCGGTAAGGGGTCGTGATCGCATAAGGTAACTGCGAGCCTTGCTCGGTTAGTTTGACAGACAGTTTTTGCAACAGATATTGAACCCGCTCCGTGCCTTGGCTCTGTAAGACCGACGACAGCGCGTCCAGCCATTCCTGAGTTTCTTCAGGGTCTGAATCTTTCGATTCGATTTCATTCATAGTGCACTGACCGACAGACTAAATTGACGAAAACCATTCCGTATCATTCATGACGAGTATAACTTACCCCAAATCGCCTTCCAAATGGATGGCTCGACAGAGCGCCGTAATGCCCAACAGGATGCGACGAGCGGGACGGCTGAGCAGATCTGCTGCCACCCGTTGAACCTTGACCTCTGGCAAGAAAGCTTCCCATTTGACCTGCCACGGTAGTGGCCCTTTTTGGTTGGTCACAAAGACAATGACATCAGGCTGCCCCGACAGCACACTCTCTAGCGTGACCACGGGAACCTCGGAGGCCGCTTCAGAAAATAAATTATCTCCGCCACAAACCGATACGGCCTGGCCCATGTAGTGACGATCACTCACGGTAAACAATTGATTCTCGGCGATTTGAAGGAAAACACGCGGAGTTGACTGGCCCGCATACTGCTGCCGCAAACGACCGAGCGATGCATTAAAGCTTGATTCGATGGCAGCGCCTCGCGCACCCTGTCCGAGCGCGTTACCCAACGCGCGATAAGCGTGACCAATACTGCTTAGCCCGGATATGTCTTGGCGTTGCACCAAAAACCCGAGCGCTTCCAGCTTGCTGACGGTTCTGGGCGCACCGCCTTGCCAAGCTAAGATTCGATCGGGCGCAAGATTGATAATCAATTCGACATTCAGTTGAAAGGCATCACCCACTCTCGGTAATTGGGCCGCGGCAGTCGGGAAATTTGAGTATCGCGACACCCCAACCAACTGATCCCCCGCACCAAGATCAAAAACCATCTCGGTCAAGTGCGGCGCTAACGAGACCAGGCGCTCGGCCGATGACGCCTGGGCACACCAAAGTAACATCATGCCAGCAAGACAAAGCCGCCAAGTCTGCTTTGACCCGGGAGGATGTTTCAAAAAAGCACGTTTCCAGGCCACTTAGGAGAGCAGGGTCAGCAGCGCCGCCAAACCAATCCACGCAAAAAACAACCGACTGAGCAGACGCTCGTAATCTTGCAGCCATGCCAAATAAACGGCTTGGTCGAACTCAGCATCACCCTCAACCTCGGGCGCAAGCCCAAGGGTGACGCCGGAATACAAAAGATCCCCGTCATCGATCGACCAATCCTTCAGACTCGCAACAAAATACGGCCAGCCTTCACGGAAACGCCCAACCAAGGCCAACAACAATAACGAGACCCGGATGCTCAAGCCCACCAGCCAACGCGATACAGAGTCCGAAGGCGCCTTGCCCGATGCCTCAAGGACATCGGGGTCCGTCGCGGCCTCACCCTCTTGGCGCTGATCTTGGCGCTCATCGTGACGCTGAAGAAAGCAAAACAGGGCGCCAGCGGGGCCCAGCAGCAGATACCAAACAATATAGACGAAAAAATCATGGTGCAGCGCTGATAAAAACCGCCTCAGCGTTTGACTCTGGGCATCGGCCAGCAACACCCCTTCGGCCGCCTCCTGACGGGCTTGTAGTTGCAGCGCATCAAAGGTCATTTCCGGTGAAGGCGCCTGCAGAACAAACAACAACACGCCAACATGGACCACCAGGGCGGGTACCCCAAACAAAACCCCCTCAAATCCACTTAAAACCCAGGCGAGCAGCAGCGCAGGTAAAACAACCCCAGCAAGATACGCTGGCGTGCCGGACAACAGACCCTTAATCCAGCTGAACCATCGCAGCGGATAGGTGCCCGCAAGGCTCGGGAGCTCGCCCCACCAGTACCGCACAGCCAATAAAAAGAGTAAGGCAACGATGAACTCCATCGAATCATCCTTTATTAAAAAGTGTCAACCCGCCTAATTTACACCAGAACCCCTCCGGTATCTGGCTCTAATTAACCGCCACGCCTAAATTTTTTCCAATCAAAATGCACTCCGGGATCGGTCTTTCGCCCTGGCGCAACCTCCGCGTGCCCAACCACGGCCGACTTAGGCATCCGGTAATGGTGTTGCAAGGCCATAACGACTGACTGCAGAACCTCATATTGAATGGGGTTAAACGGGCTCGTATCGGTGCCTTCAAGCTCGATCCCGATGCTGTAGTCATTGCAAGCAGGCCGGCCTTGATACGACGACTCACCCGCATGCCAGGCGCACTGATCAAAGGCCACAAACTGCGAAAGCACGCCCGTTCGGCGAATGAATAGATGCGCCGACACGCGAACATCGGTTAAGTCTGAAAAGTCTGGGTGAACCGCTGGCGACAACTGACCCATGAAGAGTTCTTGCACGTACCGACCGCCAAAATGACCGGCAGGCAAGCTGATACAATGCAGAACAATCAAGCTAATCTCTGAGTCTGGCCTTGGGCCAGCATGAGGCGACGGATACTGGCGCGCGGCGTCGATGCGGTGGTTTATAATCTGATAGGTCGCAGTCACGTTGGCTGATCCTCAGTAGTAACAGGAGACACAAGAAAGCATGGCTGGGATTACGCAACTAGGCAAGACTATGATGGTTTTCGGCTGTTTCTTATTCATTGGCCTGATGAGCCTATGGTTTGGCGAGATCGAACAAGAACGCTTGTTCCCCAACAAAACACCCGCAAGCCAGAATGAGAATGGCGTCATTGCGGTCACGCTTAAGCAGGATCGCCAGGGGCACTATACTGTCAGCGGCCTGATCAACAACGCCCCCATTGATTTCTTGGTTGATACTGGGGCGACCGATGTCGTGATTCCGGCAGGGCTGGCCAAGCAGCTCAATCTGCAACCCGGAAGGGCCAGGCGCGCCAGCACGGCCAATGGTCCGGTAACGGTTTACCAAACCAACCTTGCAACGCTGTCGATCGCAGACCTGCACTTTAACAATGTCTCCGGGGTGATTAACCCTGGGATGACCGGTAAGGCCGCCCTGCTCGGTATGAGTGTTTTGAAAAATCTCGAATTGACGCAAACCGGCAAGGTTTTAGTACTGCAAAGGAAGCAATGATGGATGACCTAACCCAAGCCAGTCTGCTGCAGGTGGTGAATGCGGCGATTGCTGAAGACCTCGGCAGCGGTGATATCACCGCCCTGCTCATACCCGAGCACGAGCGGGTCACCGCAAGCTTAATCTGCCGGGATGCGGCGGTCATCGCTGGGATTCCCTGGGCAGACCTAGTGTTCAAAACGATTGATCCAAGCCTTCGCCTTGAGTGGTTGATCGATGAAGGCGCCCGAGCCAAAGCGGGCGCGAAGATTATGACCTGCTCGGGGAACGCGCGATCGATTCTAACCGCCGAGCGCACCGCGCTGAACTTCCTACAAACGCTGTCGGCAACGGCCACGGCAACCCGAGCCCTGGTGGACACCATCACCCACACCAAAGCTCAGCTGCTGGATACTCGGAAAACGCTACCGGGCCTCAGGCTGGCTCAGAAATATGCCGTGCTTCAGGGCGGCGGCAAGAACCATCGTATCGGCCTGTATGACGCCTTTTTAATCAAAGAAAATCATATCCTCGCAGCTGGGGGCATTGCTGCGGCCCTTAGCCAGGCTCGCGCGATCGCGCCTAACACTCGACTTGAAATTGAGGTCGAGTCCTTAGCTGAACTAGAAACGGCGATTGCCGGCGGGCCCGATTGGATCATGCTAGATAATTTTTCGTTAACCGAGCTTATGGCGGCGGTTCAATTGACGCCAGACACCATCAAGCTGGAAGCTTCCGGCGGTATTGAAACGACCGAAGACTTGATCCAGATTGCCGAAACCGGCGTTGACTATATTTCGGTCGGCGCGCTCACCAAGCATTGTCGCGCTGTGGATTTATCACTCCGCATCGATGCCAAGATTTGAACTCATCAACTTTGCCCCCTTCAGGCAGCCTCATCACAAACAGGAACCACTGCACTTTTTGCCGATAGAATGATCGTTGGAGAGCGGCGTACGCTGACCCACGCTTTTAATCTGGCTCTAAACCCCGCGTCATCTACGGCCTTGATGGTGGTTTATAGACCGCGCCTTTGACACGAGAATTCAGCTCGGCAAACCCTTACAATCGGCTTCCCAACTTGGACATCACCGCATGAATGACGTCACCATCCCCACAGACCCGTATGAAGGCTATCGCGCGCTCCGAGACAAGGCCCCGGTTAGCCAACTGGAAGCCAATGGCCCATGGCAAATTAGCCGACATAGTGACGTGCACCAGGTTTTAAAGGATAACGAGACCTATTCTTCCGAGGTTTCGATTCGACCGCCCGAAGAACGCGGCCAGCCCACCATGCTGTTCAGCGACCCGCCCTTGCACCATCGCTTACGAAAGTTGGTGAGCAGCGCCTTCAAGCCGTCGCACATCGAGCGACAATCAGATCGCATTACTGCCCGCGCAGAATTGTTGATTCGAGATCTACCGCGCGGGGAAGCCGTCGACCTGGTGACCACCTTAGCCGCGCCCCTACCGGTCATGGTGATCGCAGAAATGCTGGGCGTTGAAGACGGCAACCTCATCACCTTTAAAAACTGGTCTGATGCGATTTTTAGTAATATTGGCGAGATTCTATTCGGCACCCCGAGCCCTGAGGCTGAGCAGGCCGCACGTGAAATGGATGGCTATTTCCTCGAGCAAATCGAGGCCATTCGCCTGAATCCACAACCGCATCTTTTAGGCCGCCTGGTCGCAACCAAAACCGATGAGGGTCATTTAAGTAACGAGGAACTCTTAAGTTTCTGCCGGTTACTATTGATCGCGGGGAATGAGACCACAACCGGCCTGATAACGGCATCTGCCCGAATCTTTCACGAGTTCCCAGAAACTCTGCCTGCCATCCGAAACAATCCAGACCTGATCCCAACGTTCATCGAAGAGGCGCTGCGGTATTACTCGCCGTTTTCAGCAACGGTGCGCCGAACGACTCGGGCCGTCACCCTCGGCGGCATCGAGATTCCCAAAGGCGCGCTCCTCCTGCCGCTCATCGCGTCGGCCAATCGGGACGAGCGCGTCTTTGACCGGCCAGAAGTCTTCCAGATCGACCGCAACCCCAACCCGCATCTGGCATTGGGGTTTGGTATTCATTTCTGTTTGGGCGCCCACCTTGCCCGCCTAGAAGGCAAAATTGCGGTGCAATGTCTGGCTGATCAGTTTCAATCCATTCAACTGGCTGATCCGCCACAAACCGAGGTCGGCGGCCTGGGCGGACCCAAAGCGATGGATGTGATTTTGAGCTAGAGTCCGAAAAGAGGGCAGCGCATTGCGCTCGCCTTCTTGGATAGCATCGCAAAAAGAAGAAGACGTAAAATCGCAGATTTTAAACAACAGCAAATGGTGCCGGAAAGAGGACTTGAACCTCCGACCAATTGCTTACGAAGCAACTGCTCTACCAACTGAGCTATTCCGGCAGATCATTAAAACGACAAGTTTAGTGATTTTACCGAAATATCCCAGAAAAATATCGGATAAATAACCTGCAGTGGCGTGACCTGAGCCTCTGATCACCCAGGTATTGTAATGGTAGGCCCATATATTGAAGCGGCGCCCACCTTTCTTCCAAGCACTACTAGGGCCATCTTCATAGAGGCTTGTAACTCAACGTGAGGTCCATGCGCGCGACCTACGGGCCAGGGCACCACCCCATCTTAGAAGAAGCGTATCCTTATTTAGATAACCCGAGCCGGGAATAGGCAGAACATCAACCGGTATTAGGGCATTGCCTCACCGAAGCGACCCATAACCCATCAGAAGGCTTTGTCTTTCTTGTCTTTTTTATCTTTGCGTTTTTCTAATAGCGTTTTTAAGGGTTTCTTCTTCTCGCTACTTTTTTGTTTGTCTTTACCTTTGGCCATGACATGGTTCCTTTTAAAGGTCTGACATAGACCATGCGTAACTACAGTGCGACAAATACGAGTTCATAGCAAAGGATAAACACCGCGAAGCTTGATTCGACGCATTGACCCCAAGTTTACAGCCCGTTAAAAACCCGTTCTGCAGCCTCAACGTGCTTGTCGAATCCCCGCATTGGCTAACAACCTCAGCAACCACTAAAACGCTAATGCCAGAGCAGCGCACCTCAAGCTCACAACCTTTGCTTAAAATGACAAAAAAAAGCCCCTGCAACCATTAAAGGTCTGCAGGGGCTCTTATTTTTGACCCACTATCACCTGAAGGGACTTTTAATGCACTTCAGTTGATAGAGGTTAGCAACCCTTAACGTACGTTCTCGGAACCAACTACCGCCCAAACATACGCTTAGGATCAGCCTATTAGATCGTTATCGACGCGGCAGCGATTACAGGCAAACCGAACCCGTTTGTATCCCCACTCGGTCTCAGCAGCGTCACTGTCGGAGCCGTAAACGTAACTATAATTTGAGTAGTTTCGGAGGTCGTGCTTGTGAACAGCGGGTCGCTGGTTCCTGGAATCTTGCCACCGGGCAAATTAAGTTCAGTAACCCACGCTGCAGCACTAGATGGCGTGCCATTAGTGCCGCCCATTGCAGCGTCGGATGCGCCTTTGGCCGCAACCATTGAGACCGTGTTGATCGCTCGCTGGTACGCGTCGTTGACAACCGAGGCATTCGCGCTTTCGATGTAATCTTGATAAGCCGGAATCGCGACCGCGGCCAGAATCCCAATAATCGCAACCACGATCATTAATTCGATTAATGTAAAACCCTTTTGGAGTGATTTCATAAATTTTCCTTCGTTCCTAGATTGTACGGGGCAAGAATTACATCCGTAATAATTAAACTATGACACTGAAAAGCAATTTTTCCAACTATTTTTGTTCTCCTTACTCGGAATAGTGACAAAAGACTTCGCCCAAATTCATTAGGCTGCCGGCGTAAACAGCGCCAAAAACAAACTTTTCCAAATGTTGCATCGCAGGCTTGACGGTTTACACTGTCACTTCGGAAATTTGATTACATTTTCATGTCAGCCAAGCCAAAACCTTTAAGCGGACTAACCAAGCGCCTCATTCAAGACGGGTTGATAGACTTAGACGCTGCTGAAAAATATGGCCTTGAAGCAACCAGAGCACGTCGCCCACTCGTGTCCTACTTGGTTCGAGAGAATATTGTTTCCGCCGAAGCCATTGCGGCAGCCGCATCCAGTGAATTTGGCACCGCTATCATTGATTTGGACGCCCTCGACCCCAGCGCTGTGCCCGAGGGTTTGGTCAGTGAAAAGCTGATTCGGGACCATCACGCCTTCCCGCTCTTTCAACGGGGCAAGCGTTTGTTTGTGGCCGTATCTGACCCCACGAATCGCGCAGCCCTATCTGATATCCAGTTTCAAACAGGGATCACGACTGAGGAAGTCTTGGTTCGCGAAGACCAACTGACCGCCTACATCGAGCATCATCTTGGCGAGCCTGAAGAAGAAGGCCTGACTGATTTTGGCGATGACGTTGACTTGGACCTTGAGACCGTCGACCCCGATCAAGAAGATGAAGAGGATGCGGGCGCACCAGCCGATGACACCCCCGTGGTGCGGTTCATCAACCAAATGCTGCTGAACGCGATCCGAATGGGTTCTTCGGATCTACACTTCGAACCGTTTGAGAAATCCTACAAAGTACGTTTCAGAACCGACGGCATCTTGCACGAAGTCGCAAGCCCGCCGGTTAACTTGTCACCCCGAATCGCGGCGCGATTGAAGGTTATGAGCCAGATGGACATCTCCGAGCGCCGCGTACCGCAGGATGGCCGCATTAAGTTAAAGGTCTCTAAGACGAAATCGATCGATTTCCGGGTGAATACACTGCCGGTTCTGTTCGGCGAAAAGATTGTGCTGCGGATTTTGGATGCCAGCGCCGCGCAAATGGGCATTGACGCCCTAGGTTATGATGATGACCAAAAGGCGCTCTACCTTGAAGCCTTAAACAAACCGCAAGGCATGTTTTTAGTCACCGGCCCAACCGGTTCGGGCAAAACTGTGTCGCTTTACACCGGCATTAATATCCTCAATACGCCGGAACTGAACATCTCGACTGCCGAAGACCCCGTTGAGATTAACCTCGAAGGCATTAACCAATGCGCGGTGAATGCCAAGGTTGGACTCGATTTCTCGACCGCGCTCCGGTCGTTTTTGAGACAAGATCCAGACATTATCATGGTCGGCGAAATCCGCGACATTGAGACCGCCGAAATTTCGATTAAGGCCGCGCAGACCGGCCATATGGTGTTATCGACCTTACACACCAACTCGGCGCCGGAAACCATCACCCGGTTGCGCAACATGGGCGTCCCCGCTTTCAACTTAGCAACGTCGATCAACCTCATTGTCGCCCAGCGACTCGCGCGTCGCCTATGTAGCTGCAAAGAAAAAATTGATATCCCAAAATCGGCGCTAATTGAAAAGGGCTTTAGCGAAGAACAAGTTGATAAAGGATTCGACGTTTTTGGACCAAAGGGATGCGGCAAATGCTCCGGAGGCTACAAAGGTCGCGTAGGAATTTACGAAGTTGTGAAGATCACCCCCGAAATTTCAAAGATAATCATGGAAGATGGTAACTCAATTGAAATTGCCGCCGAATGTGCGAAGCAAGGTTTCAAAAACATCTTTCAATCAGCATTAATCAAAGTAATGACTGGACTCACAAGTCTTGAGGAAGTTGACCGCGTAACGAGTGGACACTAGGAACCCATCCCATGGCTGAAGAACTGATTTTTGACTGGAAGGGCACCGATAGAGCGGGCAAGAAAGTCTCTGGGGAAACCAAGGGCCATAATGTCAGCGTGGTTAAAGCGCACCTCAGAAGACAGGGGATCAATGCCGGTAGCGTTAAAAAACGCTCTAAGCCGCTGTTGTCCTTTGGCAACAAAATAACCCCCGCGGATATTTCTTTGTTCACCCGTCAATTAGCGACGATGATGAAGGCTGGCGTACCCTTGGTGCAGTCCTTTGATATTGTTGCGGGTGGCGTTGACAACCCCGCCATGAAAGCACTGATTAAAAACATCGCCAACGAAGTGTCAGGCGGCAACAGCTTTGCTGCCGCTGTAAGCGCGCAGCCAAAAGAATATTTCGATGAACTCTTTTGCAACTTAATCGCGGCTGGCGAACAATCCGGCTCACTCGAAACCATGCTCGACCGGTTGGCAACCTATAAAGAAAAATCGGAAGCCCTTAAAGCAAAAATTAAAAGTGCCATGAATTACCCCATCTCGGTTCTGGTCATCGCGGGTATTGTGACCGTCATCCTGTTAATCAAGGTCATCCCTCAATTTGAAAGCATGTTCAGTAGTTTTGGCGGAGAGCTACCGGCCTTCACCCAAATGGTTGTTGGCGCCTCAGAGTTTATGCAGGCTTGGTGGATTGTTATTATAATTGGCATCGGTTTGACTTACGCGGCCTATAAGCAGATCCACAAAACATCACAAGCCTTCCGGGATGGCCAAGAACGCTTAACCCTTAAAATGCCAGTCGTTGGTGACATCATCGACAAATCCTGCATTGCGCGCTTCGCAAGAACCCTGTCTACCACCTTTGCGGCCGGCGTGCCGCTGGTTGATGCACTGGACTCGGCCTCTGGCGCCGCCGGCAATGTGGTTTACAAGAATGCCATCCTAAAAATCAAGAATGAGGTGTCTGGCGGCACCCAACTGAATCACGCCATGCGCCAAGCGAATGTTTTTCCCAGCATGGTGATTCAAATGGTGGCCATTGGCGAGGAATCTGGCGCACTCGATGCCATGCTCGACAAATCAGCAACCTACTACGAAGAGATGGTCGACAACGCCGTTGATGGCCTGACCAGCATGATCGAGCCCATCATCATGGCCTTCCTTGGGGTTGTGGTCGGCGGCATGATGATTGCGATGTACTTGCCCATCTTCCAGATGGGCGGCGCAATGAGCTAATGTTGGACCAGCTTTACCTTCTGCACGAACTCTACCCCATCCTCGCGGCGACTATTGACCTTGTCTTCGGTTTGTTAATCGGTAGTTTCCTGAACGTGGTCATTACAAGGCTACCGCTTATGCTCGAGCAGCAGTGGCAGCAAGAAGCGCACTTTGTGCTCGAGCTTGAACCCACTGAGCCGGTGACGGCGTCTTTAAGTCTCGCTCGCCCCAGGTCGCGCTGCCCGAACTGCCTAACCCAAATTAGCGCCCGCCATAATATCCCCGTCCTCAGTTACTTATTCTTACGAGGCCGCTGCCACCATTGTGATGAAAATATCTCCCCTGAGTACCCCTTAGTTGAGCTCGCAGCCGGGGCTGCTACGGTCTTTCTGATTCAGCATTTTGGTTTTACTGCCAATGCGGGCCTAGCGTGCGCTTTTACCTACGCGCTGATCGCGCTGGCCATGATTGATTTTAAAACCACCCTGCTACCAGACTCGATCACCCTCAGCTTTCTGTGGCTCGGCCTTCTTGCAAATCTAAATGGTGCTTTCACCGACCTTGCCAGCGCGGTCATTGGCGCCATGGCGGGCTATCTCTCCCTCTGGCTCGTCTATTGGGGCTTTAAGCTGGTAACCGGTAAAGAAGGCATGGGATTTGGCGATTTCAAACTGCTGGCCATGCTGGGCGCTTGGCTGGGTTGGCAGTTGCTCCCGGTTGTTATTTTATTATCATCCTTTACGGGCGCTTTGATCGGCTTAAGTTTAATCGCCCTGGGCCGAGACAAAGATCAGCCCATCCCCTTTGGGCCCTACTTGGCCATCGCGGGCTGGCTCGCCTTCATCTGGGGCGACGCCATCACCCAACAATACTTTCAATTCATTAACCTGGCATGAACCAACTGATTATTGGGTTAACTGGGGGAATTGGGACGGGGAAGACCGCCGTTTCAAATCGATTTAAAGCCCTTGGCATCACCATCGCTGATGCAGATGAAGCCGCACGAGCAGTCGTGCAAGCTGGCTCAAAACTGCTTGAGGACATTGCGGCGCATTTCGGTCAACGCATCCTCACCGAAACAGGCGAACTCGATCGCCCACAACTTCGAAGCATTATTTTTGCGGACGGGAATGCTCGTCGATTTTTAGAGGGCGCAACCCATGGTCCGATTATGGACCACTTGCGCTTACAACTGGCATCGGCCACCAGCCCCTATGCCATTTTAGTGTTGTCGGCGGGCACCGGGCAAAACCCGCTTATCAACCGAATGCTGGTGGTTGATGCGCCGGTCGAACTGCAGCAACGTCGCGTTCTCGCCCGAGACGGCAGCAGCTTGGAAACCATCAATCAAATTATCAAAGCTCAGCCAGCAAGACTCAAGCGACTGGCGCTCGCGGACGATATCATTGAAAATATTGGGTCAGAGCAGGCTTTAGACGACGAAGTGGCCGCGCTGCATCAATTTTATTTGGATCTAATTCATCATGACTGACGCCATCGTGCAGTGCCCGACCTGCCGCAAAGCGGTCGCTTGGATCGCGACCAATCGCTACAAACCATTTTGTTCCGAACGCTGCCAGTTAATCGACTTGGGGGAGTGGGCCAGTGGTAATCGCAGCATTGCCTCAGATGCAGACCACGATGAGGTTACCGCAAGCGATCTGGATCAAGACTAGACGGTTAAGTGCGGTATTCTGCATTGATCTTAATATACTCATGCGACAGATCGCTCGTCCACACTGTTTCTGAACAATCACCCGCATTAAGATCGACCCGCAGTAAGACTTCCTCGGCGGCCATCACCCGCGCACCATCCGCTTCTTCATAGAGTGGATTTTTGATTCCCCCACGCATTAGGCAAACTTCCCCAATAAAGAGATCCACCCGGCTGGCGTCGAAAGGGGTGGCAACCTTCCCCACCGCCATCGCCAAGCGCCCCCAATTGGCATCACCGGCAAAGAGTGCTGTTTTTATCAGCGGCGAATTAGCGACCGAAAACGCGATTTCTAGCGCCTGCTCGTTCGTTTCAGCGCCATCCACTTGCACGGTCACAAACTTCGTTGCACCCTCACCGTCGCGCACCAGGGCCTGCGCTAGCTCCAACATTAAATCGGTTAAGGCATCCTGGAACGCTGTCTGGGCCTCAAGGTCCTGGTCAAGATCAACCCCGGATCGACCCGTCGCCATCAGCACCACCGCATCATTGGTGGAGGTATCGCTGTCGACCGTGATTCGGTTTAACGACGAATCTGCCGCTGCGCGCAGCATATCCTGCAAGGTCTCTTGGCTAACCTTGGCGTCGCACCCAATAAAACACAGCATCGTCGCCATATTGGGCTGAATCATTCCAGCCCCCTTAGCGATACCGGTCAGCGTAATGCATTCTCCATCAATGGAAATTTGCCTCGACGTTATTTTTGGTCGAGTGTCTGTGGTCATTATGCCTTGCGCTGCAAGTAACCAATTATCCTCCGACAGCTCTGCTATTAACGCATCCAGTGCATTCGTGATGTTTACAACAGGCAGCCGTTCGCCAATAACACCCGTGGAAAATGGGATTACGGCTTCGGGTCGAACACCAGCAAGTTGAGATACTGCTAAACAACAGGTGGAGGCATCATCGAGGCCGGCGTCACCCACGCCTGCATTCGCATTACCGCTATTGATAAGAAAATACTGGGGTGATGTTTTAGCTAAGTGCTTTTTACCCAACTCAACGGGAGCTGCAGCGAACAAACTTTTAGTGAAAACACCTGCCGTCGTCGCCGGATCACATCGGATGAGCAATAAATCTTCGCGGTTTTGATAGCGAATCCCTGCAGCGAGAGTGTTGAGTTCAATACCATCGATGGGAAACCAATCAAGACGGTTGCCGCCAACGGCCATTAGCCGAGTCGTCCATGACAGGATTTGTACTTTTTACCCGACCCGCACGGACAGATCTCGTTACGCCCAACTTTTTTCTCTGGGCGCACGAAGGGTGCCGGCTGTTGCGCGTCAGCCGGATCTGATTCCGGCGCGTCAGGGGCCTGCGATTTCTGAAAAATCATTTTGCTTTTCGCCGCTTCCGCTCGACGCCGGTCTTCCAATGCCTGGGCATTTTCATCGGCTTTGAATTGAACCCGGGACAAAAACCGGATCACTTCAACCTTGACGTTGTATAGCAGTCCCTCGAACAGCTCGAACGCTTCTCGCTTGTACTCCTGCTTCGGTTGCTTTTGAGCGTAAGCCCGTAGATGGATGCCTTGCCGCAGGTAATCCATCCCAGCCAAATGCTCTTTCCAAAGATTGTCGAGAATGTCGAGCATAATGCGCTTTTCAAATAAGCGGAGCTCCTGCCCCAAAAGGGCTTCTTTTTCTGCGTAGCGCGCCTTGGCTTGCTCGATAATGATCTGGCGCAGATCCTCTTCGACTAACGACTCATCCTCATCGAGCATTGTCTGCAGCGGCACATCAAGGCCAAAGTCGGTCGACAGCGCTTGACTCAAGCCCGGTACATCCCACTGTTCGATCAGGCTTTGGGGCGGTATAAACCCACTCACGGTATCGTTAAGGACGTCTTCCCATAGGGCCGTAATCGTCTCTGAAACATCCGAGGTTTCCATCAACTCATTCCGCTGTCGATAGATCATTTGACGCTGATCATTGGCAACATCATCATATTCAAGCAGCTGCTTTCGAATATCAAAGTTCCGCGCTTCGACCTTTTTCTGGGCGCGTTCGATTGAATTGGTCACAATTCGCGCTTCGATCGGCACCCCTGGCTCACTCACGCCCTGCATTAAATTGCGCATCCTGTCCGACGCAAAAATTCGCATTAAATTGTCTTCTAACGACAAATAAAATCGGGAATATCCTGGATCGCCCTGACGACCTGCCCGACCCCGAAGCTGATTATCGATTCTGCGACTTTCGTGGCGCTCGGTGCCGATAACATGCAGTCCACCAGCTTCTAAAACCTGGTCATGACTCGCCTGCCACCTGGTTTTTAAGGCTGCCAAATCAGCGTCGCTGGGCGAATCTAAAGCCGCCGCGTCTGCCTCCCAATTACCACCAAGAATGATGTCTGTGCCTCGACCCGCCATGTTGGTTGCAATGGTGACTCGGCCTGGGCGTCCGGCCTGAGCAATAATCTCAGCTTCACGCTCATGGAATTTCGCGTTCAACACCTCGTGCGCTATTTTCTGCTTCTTGAGTAGCGCCGATAATAATTCTGAAGACTCGATGGACGCAGTACCCACCAACACCGGCGCGCCAGAGTCTTGGATCTCCAAAACGTGCTCAACAATGGCTTCAAATTTTTCTTGCTGACTCATATAAATCAGGTCATTGAGATCTCGCCGAATCATCGGTAGGTTGGTGGGAATCACCACCACATCCAACCCATAGATCTGCCGGAACTCAAAGGCCTCGGTATCGGCGGTCCCCGTCATGCCGGCCAATTTTAAATACAACCGAAAGTAATTCTGAAATGTGGTTGACGCCAGCGTCTGGCTCTCGTTGGTGATGGTCACGCCTTCTTTCGCTTCAATGGCCTGATGAATACCACCCGACCATCGCCTGCCCGGCATGGTTCTACCCGTATGTTCATCCACAATGACGATTTCATCGTTCTGAACAATGTAATCAACATCTTTCTGGAACAACGCCTCGGCCTTGATCGCCGAATGAACGTGATGCAGCAAACTTAAATTATTCGCCCCATAGAGGCTCTCGCCCTCTGCCAGCAAGCCGCTCTGAGTTAATAATCCTTCAATTTTTAGATGACCTTCTTCGGTCAGCTCGATATCCCGCTGTTTTTCGTCGACGTAAAAGTCGCCCTCGGGCGTGCGTTCTTCGTCGATATCTTCCTGGGTTTTGATTTGCTGATTCAGCTTCGGGATCAAGCGATTAATGTTCCGGTACAGCTCGGAACTGTTCTCTACGCCACCAGAGATGATCAACGGCGTCCGGGCCTCGTCAATGAGAATCGAATCGACCTCATCGACAATGGCATAATTCAAACCGCGCTGAACCCGATCTTCAGCACTGAAGGCCATATTGTCGCGCAGGTAATCGAACCCAAATTCGTTATTGGTGCCGTAGGTAATATCAGCCGCGTAGGCTGCTTTTTTCTCTTCCAGACTTTGGCCGGCGTAGACAACGCCGACAGTCATATCCAACATAGCGAACAGTGGGCCCATCCATTCTGCACCCCATTTCGCGAGGTAATCATTGACGGTGATTACATGCACACCGGCAGCCGGCAGAGCACATTGAGATACAAAGCGAGGGTCGCAACCAGCGTTTTACCTTCACCCGTTCTCATCTCTGAGATTCTGCCTTCATGTAAGGCGACAGCCCCAACCATCTGGACGTCAAAGATGCGCATGCCGAGTGCTCGCTTACCCGCTTCTCGAACGACCGCAAAGGCTTCGGGCAGAAGCGATTTCAGCGTCTCGCCTGCGCTCAACCGGTTAACGAACTCTGAACGCAGCGCCTTAAGGTCAAGATCAGAGCACGCCTCAAACTTGGCTTCAAACCCATTGACCTGGTCACTAATTTTTTTCAGACGGTTGATCTCTCGGCTATTTTTAGTGCCGAACAATCTCCCTAACATCTTCATTACCATAGCATTTGTTCCGTTATCGTCACATCAATGCGGCTTCTGCATTACAACCGGCGCTTCCATCAGCCTGATCGAGACCGAGGCAACCGGTGAATATAGATCGATGGGTCGACCGACCGCTTGTTTTTATGGATTTCGTAGTGGACATGCGGGCCGGTGGAACGTCCGCTACTGCCCATTCCACCAATTTTCTGACCCTTCTTCACCAGCTCTCCGACCGACACGGCTAAGGACTCGTGATGGCCATAACGGGTGATCACACCGCCACCATGATTAATCTCGATCATTTTACCGTAGCCGCTCTTCGTGCCAGAAAACGTCACAATACCCGAAGCGATGGCGACAACATCAACCCCTGCGACGCCAGCGATATCAACGCCATTGTGCCACGCCCGCTTGCCAGAAAAAGGATCGGTTCGCATACCGTAGTTTGACGATACCCAGCCCTTGGCAACAGGCTTGCCATACAAGGAGGCTTCTTCAACCCGCTGCTGCCTCAATAACACCCGTTCTATTACGGCCAATTGATCTGCTCGCCACGCAATGTCGGCGCTCATCGCGGTTAAGCGATGCCTGAGATCCGGTTCGGTCGGCTCGCTCGATTGCTCAAATTCACGAGATGCCTCAAACCCAATAGAATCAGGGCCGCCTAATCCGGTTGGCTGCGTAAAGTCGAACTCTTCGCCATCGAGTGCCGCATACTCACTCAGCCGCTGCCCAAGCGCGTCCAGCCGAAGCAGCCTCGACTCAAGTCGAGCGATTCTCGCCGCGCTCACCTCTAAGTTCAGGGCAAGCTCTCGATCAAAGGTCTGTACTTTGTGACGCTGCGCGCTGAGGGAACTGGCAAGACTGCTCAACAGCTGCTGTGCTTTTCGGGCGTCATCGTTAAAAACATGATCGACCATCAAGCCAAACCCACCAACCCCCAAGCCAATAACGAGCATCATTAAGCCGATCGGAAGTCCCCGCAGCGGAAGCACCCGGTGGTTACCCGTTTTTTCGTTAAATACAATCAGCTTCATAACTGTTTATCGCCCCAATCTCGGTCATAATACTAACAGATTGTGATTCAACTGAATGATGACCCAATGAAGTTATTAGAAGACATCTTAGATAATATGCATGGCGCGACCGCGACGATCGTGCGCCAAGCGCAGGAATTTAAGCGCCTTGAAACAGCGATCGAGCAGGTGCTAGACATCCGAGTAAAGGTTTCAAGCATTCGGGACAACACGCTTTATCTGCAGGTGCCCAGTGCGGCCCAAGCAACCCAGTTGCAATACCGACAATACCCGTTCTTATCAAAATTACAGCACGAAGGGTTGATCCCCAATGTGCGCGCGCTCAAGGTTCAAGTCCGCCCTGATACCACCACCGCGAGCCGGGTTGCGAGACAGCCTGCTAAAATATCCCCGGACAACCAATCGCTCCTGCAGGCCCACGCGGCAACCACGGACTTTCCAGCCCTTAAATCAGCTTTATTGAGATTAAGTCGGCGATAAACCCAAAGACCTTGATCGTACTAACAGTCCCGTATCTCGAAGATGCAGCCCCTATGATGCGTAATCGAGGCCGCCCAGATTTGCATAAGCACTCGGCGCCTTCTGTCGATCACTAAAGGTAATCACGTCCCAGGCATCGGGTTGGGCCAATAGCGCGGTTCGCAGCGCATGGTTTTCGGTGTGCCCAGACTTATAGCCAACAAACTCACCTAGGATACTGTGACCCAGCAAGTACAAATCGCCAATGGCGTCGAGAATCTTATGCCGGACAAACTCATCGTCATGACGCAACCCATCGGCATTTAGAACCCGATACTCATCTACAACGATGGCGTTATCAAGGCTCCCGCCTTGCACCAGGTTCATTTCTCTAAGTTGCTCAAATTCCTGCATCAACCCAAAGGTTCTGGCCCGGCTTACGGCTTTGATAAAATCGGTGTTCGCAAAATCAATACTGGCATGTTGTTCTTTAATCACCGCGTTATCGTAGATAATCGTGTGACTGACCTTAAAGCCTGAATGGGGCAACAATTCAACCCGCTGGCCATAATCGTTTAACCCATCAGCGCCACTTACCCGAATCGGCTTTTTAATCCGAATAAATTTCTTCGCAGCCGATTGCGCCTCAATGCCAGCTGACTGGACCAAAAACACAAAAGTTGCCGCGCTGCCATCCATAATCGGCAATTCTGCGAAAGTTATCTTCAACATAAACGTTATCAATGCCCAAACCGGAGAAGGCCGCCAGGACATGCTCAACGGTTGAAATTCTAACCGACCCTTCGCCAATGGTGGTCGCAAGTTTGGTATCAACAACTGAGCTGTTTAACGCTTTGATCTCAACCATTGGGTCAAGATCGGACCGAATGAACACCACGCCTGTGTCCACTGGGGCCGGCCGCAACGTCAAATAAACCTTCTCGCCCGTATGCAGTCCGATGCCTGTCGCTCGGATCACATTTTTTAATGTCTTCTGCTTTACCATGTCCAGCATCCCAAAATGAGCGATCGCCTTTATTCGAGCCTAATACTTCAGCTCACTCAGCCTTATCCCCTCGCGGCGCAGATCTTAACAAAACACAAATGCGATAACTACGGAATGACTCCAATATTGACCCTAATAATGGAGAAAAGTTGCATTTTATTCGAAATATTACGATATCATCTCTATTTGATTCTTTTTGAGGCCTGCGCCAAGGTCATTGAACGGCAGAAAATACGTACAAGAAAGCCCCAGACCCGTCACTGGGTCTGACGCTCGTGCTCATGCGCCTTGTGTTCAAAGGGTCAGCCGTGACTCACCGATTGGTCAGTCATGGCCCGCTGCGCTCTAATCCGCCTGCCGCCTTAGAAAAGCGGGAATATCCAAATACTCCAAGTCTTGCTGCTGCCCCAATGAGACTGATCCCCCATCCACCATCGCCTTGTTCCGAATGATGGTCGGTTTATCCAACTGGTGATAATCCGGCACACCATCCCCGGCGAGCCGTCTGCGCAGCGCCGCCGGCAGCTCCGGATTTTTGTCGATCTTATCAAGACCTAAGCCTGTCGCCACAACGGTGACCCGCATTTCATCGCCCATTTCCGGGTCAATCACGGTGCCAATAACGACCGTTGCATTGTCTGATGCAAAGTTATCAATCGTTGCACCGACCTGAGAAAATTCCGTCAGGGTAATATCGATGCCAGCCGCAATATTGACCAAAATGCCCCGGGCGCCAGAAAAGTCGATATCATCCAACAGCGGACTTCTGACCGCTGCTTCTGCGGCTTCTAACGCACGATTACTGCCAACTGCCGCACCGCTACCCATCATCGCCATGCCCATTTCAGACATAATGGTTCGAACATCGGCAAAATCGACATTGATCATACCCGGATTCATGATGAGGTCGGCGATACCTTTGACCGCGCCGAGAAGCACATCGTTGGCCGCCTTGAACGCATCCAAAAGCGACGCGTCTTTCCCTAAGACATCGAGGAGCTTCTCGTTAGGAATGGTGATCAGTGAATCCACATGCTCGCTGAGCGCTTCGATGCCCTGCTGCGCGACTAACGCACGCTTGCGTCCTTCGAAGGGAAAAGGCTTAGTCACAACCGCGACTGTTAGGATTCCAAGCTCGCGCGCCACTTCGGCAACAATTGGCGCGGCGCCCGTGCCGGTACCACCGCCCATACCGGCGGTAATGAATACCATGTCGGCCCCCTCGAGCACCTCCTGAATGCGCTCTTTATCCTCTAGGGCGGCACTCTTACCCATACTCGGATTAGCGCCAGCCCCAAGGCCTTTGGTGATGTCCGAGCCCAATTGCAAAAGGGTCCGCGCGGTTAACCGCTGCAATGCCTGGGCATCGGTATTGGCGCAGACAAATTCGACCCCCTCAATGTGATGGTCAACCATATGTTGCACTGCGTTGCCGCCACCACCACCGACGCCAATGACCTTTATAACCGCATGTTGAGGTTGGTTATCAATTAGTTCGAACATAGAATCATCTCCAGATTTATGATTATTTTGTCGCGATTAGGATTCATTACCTAACAGCCACTGTTTAACTTTTGACCAAATCGAATCACCCACTGCGTCTGCCGCGGCAGGCCGTCCCGCTCGATCGCCTTGGGCTGCGCCATACTGAAGCAGGCCAACGGCGGTTGCATAAATTGGGTTTCTGACGATATCAGCGAGCCCAGAAACATTTACGTGGCGCCCCCAAACTGACTGGCATGTGAAAAATTTCTTCAGCAAGCTCCACCACGCCTTCCATTTTTGAGGCCCCGCCAGTCAAGACTATCCCAGCAGGAATCAGATCCTCAAAACCGCTCCGCCGCAGCTCAGCTTGAATCAACGTGAATAATTCCTCGTACCTGGGCTCGACCACCTCGGCAAGCGCTTGCCGGGACAAGCTTCGATCTTCTCGATCCCCGACACTGGGCACTTTGATGGTTTCGTTTTCACCCGCGAGAGAGCCCAAGGCACAGGCGTACTTAATTTTGATTTCTTCAGCATTTTGGGTCGGGGTTCGCAAGGCCATCGCAATATCATTGGTCACTTGATCGCCAGCAATCGGGATGACCGCGGTGTGCTTGATCGCGCCTTCGGTATAAATTGCGATATCCGACGTCCCACCACCAATGTCGACCATGCAGACGCCAAGATCCTTCTCATCCTCGGTCAAGACCGAATAGCTTGAAGCCAACTGCTCCAAGATAATGTCATCAACCCCTAGGCCGCAAAGCTTGATACACTTTTCAATGTTCTGTGCGGCATTGACGGCGCAGGTCACTAAGTGCACCTTTGCCTCTAACCGAACGCCTGACATTCCGAGCGGCTCCTTTACCCCCTCTTGAGTGTCGATAATGAATTCCTGAGGCAAGATATGGAGAATCTTCTGATCAGCCGGAATCGCAACGGCTTGCGCCGCATCAATCACTCGGTCGATGTCAGGCTGAAACACCTCTCGGTCACGGATCGCCACGATCCCATGTGAGCCCATACTGCGGATATGGCTGCCCGCAATGCCCGCATACACAGACTGTATCTGGCATCCTGCCATCAGTTCAGCCTCTTCGATGGCGCGTTGAATCGACTGCACCGTTGATTCAATATTGACAACCACGCCCTTCTTTAATCCCTTGGAGCCGTGGCTGCCCAAGCCAATAATCTCTAACCTGCCCTCGGGATTGATCTCGCCAACAATGGCGACCACTTTCGATGTTCCGATGTCGAGGCCCACAATAATGCGATTTCTATTGGCATTACTCATAGTTTGTTACCTTCTAGTGAATTTTGGTGCGTCGTTAACAGAACCTCTGTGGTTGGAATCGCGCCATTGATTGCCACGCCATCGGTATAACGCGCATCAATTCGCGTATTGAGCGGATTCACACCCATCCCCTCAAGCCGATTGATCACCACAACCGATCGGTGTAACCGCTCGCTGATATCTGAGCTTCCCAGCAACACCTGCCAACCTGCTCGAAGCTCAAACGCCACGGCGCCTCGCGCCCTCACCTCGACCATTTCAATTGCAAAGTCAGGCAAAGCGCGCCGTATTTCTAGATATCGGCGCATCACCTCATCCACCTGATCCCGAGGCCCATAAAGATGCGGCAAATCAATCCCCGCATGAAACGTGGACTGAAAGGCAACGCCTTCCTCATTAATAAACGCCGCTTCATTCCAGTAAGCGATCGCCCGTTCAGGGTGCACACTGATGGTTAATTCATCCGGCCAATTGAACCGCACTTCAGCGGCAGCCACCCAGGACAACCCCTCAACCTGGTTTCTCACTTGATCGATATCAGACAAAGCGCTCCTCATTGCTAACACAACCCGCCTGACCTGATCGCGCTCGCCCTTACCTAGGTCACCTTCAATCACCATGTATCGAAGATCGCCATTCCGCTGGGGATCCTGTGCCGCAAGCGCCGACGGCATCAGCAGAACAAACGCCAAGCAACGAAGGGCATTACGCCGGATCTCAAGCATCACCGTACGGCGCTTCATGCCACCACCTCGCAGCGATAAAGGCGCGCCAAATCGAATGCCAGTTTTGCAGTCTCACCGGCGCCCTGGGTCAGCACGACATCTTGTTCCTCAACGCAGTGCGTCAACACCTCAGTTGCCATCGACAGCTCGCTTAACCAATGCAGCTCGCCAAGGGTGCTGGCCTTGAGTTTTCGATGAAGATCAGCGCCGGTTGCGCCAGGAATAACGGCTTCACCTGCGGCATAGACCTCGGAAATTAACAGCACATCGACCAGTGCCAGAACCTCAATAAATTGATCGAAGAGCTCAGCCGTACGCGAATAGCGATGAGGCTGAAAAATAACCACAAGCCTTTTATCTGGATAGGTATTTCTTAAAGTACTTACAACCTCAGTGATTTCATTGGGATGATGACCATAATCATCAATCAACAAAAACCGTCGCTCGGCAATCGCGCACAGGCCATGCACCTCGAACCGACGGCCAACACCGGAAAATTGTTTCAAGCCCTGGCAAATCGCCTCATCCGCAATCCCTTCGTCTGTAGCAACCACAACGGCAGCCACGGCATTGAGCACGTTGTGCCGGCCCGGCATGCCAAAATCGATTGCCAAGGTTGGGTGAGCCCCGGGCCGAACAACCTCAAAATGGCTGTATTGTTCAGTTTGAACCCAGTTCACAACCTGATAATCAACCTCATCCGAAAAACCATAGGTCATGACCGGTCGCATCATGCTGGGTAGCATCGAGGCAACCATTGCATCGTCTTCACAGGCCACAACCAAACCATAAAAGGGCAAGTTGTGAATAAATGCGAGGAACGCCTCTTTGAGTTTCGCAAAACTGCCCTCGTAATTGGCCAAATGATCCCGATCGACATTGGTGAGAACCACCACCATGGGTTGAAGATGGAGAAAGGACGCGTCACTTTCATCGGCTTCGGCAATCATGTAGTGGCTTGACCCCAGCTGGGCATTACTGGCGGTGCGATTCAACAACCCGCCAATAATAAAGGTTGGGTCAAGGCCTGCCTCGGCAAAGATAGAGGCGATGAGGCTCGTCGTGGTCGTTTTGCCATGGGTCCCAGCAACCGCGATACCATGGCGGTAGCGCATGAGTTCAGCCAACATTTCAGCGCGCCGAATGATGGGTGTCCGCAATCGCCTGGCTTCGATGAGTTCCGGATTATCTTGGGAAATAGCGCTTGAAATCACGACAACATCGGCGCCTTGAACTTGCTGGCAAGCATGACCTTTAAAGAGTTGAACCCCTTGTTTTTGGAGCCGGTCGGTGACCTCAGACAGATGCAGGTCTGAGCCCGAGACCACATAACCTTGATTCAGCAGCACTTCGGCAATACCACACATACCCGCGCCGCCAATACCCACAAAATGGATGTGGTGAATACGGCGCATTGCGCGCCCTGAACCAGATTTCAAAACATCACTTTGCATGACGGCCCACCTTGGTTTTTTTAGGCACCGCAGGCGCAAGGCGACATTCCCAATCAAGCCGCAGCAACAATCCGAGCATCACTAATGAAACCAACAAACTGTTGCCGCCAAAGCTCATGAAAGGCAGGGTCAACCCTTTCGTCGGTAGCAGTCCTAAGTTCACCCCCAAATTAATCAACGCCTGAACGCCGATGAGCATTGAGATACCGGTTGCAAGATTGCCATGAAACGCAAATCCCGATTGATAGCACCGTTTTCCGATCAAGAGCCCTTGAATTACCAAAGCGCTAAAGCCAATCAACACCAAGAGTGCCCCAGCAATACCGAGCTCCTCGACGACAATCGAAAACAAAAAGTCCGTATGGGCCTCGGGCAAGAAAAACAGTTTCTGGACGCTATTGCCCAAACCAAGCCCGAACCATTCCCCTCGTCCAATGGCAATCAGCGCTTGGGTCAACTGATAGCCGCCGTCAAACTGGTGCGCCCAGGGGTCTGTAAAAGAAATCAACCTGGCCAACCGATAGGGCTGAAGCACAATCAACACAACCACCAGCAGTCCACCCGTTAACAGCGTCGGCAGGAAGTAACGCATCGGCACACCGGCAAAAAACAGCATGGCCAATACCGCCGACATCATCACAACGCACGCCCCAAAGTCTGGCTGTAGCAACAGCATTCCGACCAGCAGACCGGTCAGCCCCAGCGGCAACAAATAAGCAGACAATCGTTCTTGGTACCGAGCCGTAGGGCTCGCAAGATAAGACGCCAGAAAGACCACCACAAACAATTTCACAAACTCAGAGCCTTGCAACGTAAAGAACCCGAGCGGTATCCAGCGCGTTGCGCCATTAACCTCACGACCGATGCCCGGAATCATCACCAGCACCAATAACAACACTGAGACCGCGTAGAGTGCCCAACCGAGCCGCTGCCAAACTCGAATCGGGACCATGAGCGCACCAAGCAACCCAGCGAGGCCGAGCAGCAGAAAGACCACATGTTTACCCGCGAGGTAAAGCGGATGGCCATAGCTTCTCGCCGCGACTTCGGAGGATGCTGATGTCACCATGACTAACCCGAGCATCAATAAAACGCCAGCCGATAACACAACGATTAAGTCCACCGGACTGCCCTCGCTGGCGATCAAAGTATTGAGACGGATCGCACTCATGCGGCGCACGCCATAATGAGCTGCTCAAACCGGTCACCCCGAGCTTCGTAACTCGAAAACTGATCGAGACTGGCGCAGGCGGGCGACAACAAAATGACATCATCAACATCGGCCAACACGACGGCTCGCCGCACCATATCATCGAAATCGGAAAATACTTCTGCGGTTACGAAGGGCGCGAAGCAACGCGCCAACACGGCCGCGGCGTCGCCATAAATGAGAACCTGTTTAAGGTTGTGCAGTGCGATGACCTGACGGGCAAGCTCAGAGAAATCTGCCGCCTTGGCCTGACCCCCAAGCAATAAAATCATTGGGCCGGCGGATTCAAAATCATTTAAAGCCGACCGGGTCGCACCAACATTAGTGGCTTTTGAATCATTGACCCACACCCGACCATCCTGAAGCTCAATCCGTTGACAGCGATGCCTCAATCCAGAGAATTGACACACATCCGTTAACATCTGATTTAAATCAAGCTCCAGGCAGCTGCCAATCGCAAGGGCCGCCAAGGTATTCATCCAATGGCTTTTCCCGTTCACCTTGAGCGCACGAACCGCTAACAACTCTGCTTGCCCGCGCGCAAGAAAAATCTGACCTGCGCGTTCAATCAGACCAAATTCAGCGTCATCCTCCGGCGTTAAATCGGAGAAAACCTGCGTATTGCGAACACCGGCTGATGCGGCAAAGTGCGCAAGATCCCGATGAACAACCCCATACTCAGCGCCGAAAAAGATATGCGATTTAGCGGCGTAGTAATCATCGACCGTCTCGTAGCGGTCTAAATGATCCGGGCTCAGGTTGAGTAACGCCGCGACCTTTAAAGGCAGCTTATCTGACAACTCAAGCTGGTAACTCGATAACTCTAGAACATAACAGCCGGCGGCGTCATCGAGCAGATCTAAACTCGGTGCACCAATATTGCCGCCAACCCGAACATTCTGCAATTGCCGGCTCGCTAGGAAGCCCACCATCGTGGTAACGGTGGTTTTGCCATTGGAGCCGGTCACGCCAATCATTGGCGCTTTGACCTGCTCGGAAAACAGGTTGATATCATTGGTTAAGATCACGCCTTTTTGTTGCGCCGCAGTTAGCGCGGGCAAAGACAACGGCACCCCAGGACTAATAAACCAGCGCGCGCCGGGATGCGCCGTAATCTGGGCAATCGGCTGCACAGCCTGGACCGCCCCCATTTGACGAAGCGCCGCCGTGGCCTGCGCTGAGGGGTGATCATCAGCAACCAAAAAATCGACGCCTTGTTTTTTCAAGAACCCGGCAACCGACAAGCCTGTTTGCCCAAGGCCAATCACGACAGGCGTAAGCCTTGCGGTCATGATTGCGCGCCCCACTGCAGCAATTGCGCCGCAACAACTTGTTGATCGTTGAACGGATAACGGACCCCTTCAATCTCTTGATACTGCTCATGCCCCTTGCCTAGGATCACCACCACATCACTCGGTTGCTGCAGCGTTAAAGCGCGCTGGATGGCCGCCGTACGGTCTGTCAGGCAATCTGCCGGGTCCATGGGTGACGGTAAATCTCGGCACATGTCATCAATGATCAATGACGGATTCTCCGACCGGGGGTTATCACTGGTAAAGAGGCATCGATCGCTGTGTTGCACCGCAGCCGCGCCCATTAAGGGTCGCTTCCCTGGATCGCGGTCGCCACCACATCCCAACACACAAATCAGCCGCCCCTTAAAATGTAACCGAAGCGATTGCAGCACCTGGGTGACGGCATCTGGCGTGTGCGCAAAATCAACCAGGACGGCTCGGTCCGAATGGGGTAGCCGTTGAAGGCGTCCCGGCGGCAGCTGACAATTGGATAGGGCGGCGCCAATATCGTCGAGCTCAACGCCATACCAATACAGGAGCCCAGCCACGGCCAGTAAATTACTCACATTATGTCGGCCCAATAAGGCGCTACGCACCGAGGTCACACCGGCAGGGGTGCGAAGACTAAATTGAATGCCAGCTTCATGACATTGCAGCGCTTCGGCGCGGATCAAGGCGCTCGGCGCATCCAGCTGACTAAAACCGAGCACTTCCGACACTTGAGGCGCCTGGGCCAAGGAGGCAAGCCAGGGATCATCTAGATTCAAGAGCGCACACTTCAATCCCGGCCACTGAATCAACTTGGCCTTGGCTTGTCGATAACTTGCCATATCACCGTGATAGTCCAGATGATCACGCGTGACATTGGTAAAGACTGCGGCTTGGATCGATGTACCGGTCAGACGGTTTTGCACAAGACCGTGTGATGAGGCCTCGATGAGCGCCATTTCAGCACCGCCATTGAGCATGGATTTAAGCGACGATTGAATGACCACCGCATCGGGGGTGGTTAACCCAGAGACCTTAAGGTCATCCAAGAATCCTTGCCCAAGCGTTCCAATAATGCCCGCCGTGCGCTTTAAATAATCAAGCGCGCTTGCGGCCAAGTAAGTCACTGATGTCTTACCATTGGTACCGGTCACGGCGACGACTGTCAATTGTGCCGACGGCGCATCATAAAAACGGCTCGCGATCTCACCGATTTCAGCAGACAAGCCCGGCACCGCAATCACCGGAATCCCGGCATCGCCTTCGGTTTTTGCCGCATCGCACAGCACAGCACAGGCGCCCGCCGCCACAGCATTTGGGATAAAACAGCGACCATCATGGGCCTGGCCCTTCAGCGCGATAAAAACCTGTCCGGGTTCAACTCGGCGACTATCGAGCGCAATGCCGGTCACCGGGATATCTGGCAGATCAAAATTGGGTAGCAACGCGCGCAAGGAGGTGGTCATTACACGGCCTCCCGAGTATCGGTGGGTGGTACGCTGAGCAACCGCAACACATTCGACATGACTCTGGAAAAAATCGGCGCCGCGATGCTGCCGCCCCCAACCTGCTCGGTTTTGGGCTCATTGATCAATACCACGCCCACAAACCTCGGTGAATATTGCGGCGCGAACCCTGCAAAAAATGCGATATGGCGCGTATCGTCATAACCATTTTCACCTATTTTTCGGGCAGTTCCCGTCTTTCCGCCGACATCATAGGATTCAATCGCCGCTTTTTGACCGGTGCCTTCGGTGATCACGCGCCCCAACATGCTTTGTAATTGCAGTGCAATGCGCGCGTTCATGACCCGCTCACCGCCTGAAACCTGATCCGCAATCAGGGTCACCTCGCGCTTAATACCACCGGAGGCAATGGTGCTATAGGCCGACGCAAGCTGAAGCGGGGTAACGGTCAAACCATAACCATAGGCAAAGGTGACCCGCTCAATGTCTTTCCATCGGCGACGATTGGGCAAAAACCCGCTGCTTTCTCCTGGAAAGCCAACGCCCGTGACTTCACCGAACCCCAAAGTTTGAAACTGCTTCCAGATATCGTATTCATTGAGGCTGAGCGCGAGCCGGCTAATCCCGACCTGACTGGAATAAGCAAGGATGCCACCCAAATCCAAGACGCCCCGGTTACGAGGATCCTTAACGACCGCATCATCAACCTTGAAAAATCCAGGACTCGTGTCAATCGTGTAGCCGGCGTCGAGGCCAGACTCTAATGCCACGGCAACCGTAAAGGGCTTCACGGTGGAGCCCGGTTCAAACACATCAGTGACCGCTCGATTGCGCACCGATGACAGATCCAATTGAATCCGGTTGTTGGGGTTATAGGACGGTTGATTGGCCATCGCCAGCACTTCACCGGTTTGAACGTCCAAGAGCACGAAAGAACCCGACAGCGCTTTGTATTGTGAAATCGCCGATTTCAACTCCCGATAAGCCAAAAACTGCAAGCGTTGATCGATCGATATTCTTAGATTTCGGCCGGGAATAGCCTCAGCAACGGGCATGATATCGCGCACGATTTCGCCGTAGAGGTTTTTAAGGACCTTTTTCTTCCCGGGCTTGCCACTCAGCCAATCATCAAACGACAACTCAATACCTTCCTGGCCGACATCATCGATATTGGTAAACCCCACAACATGCGCCGCAATTTCACCCCCAGGATAAAACCGGTGGTACTCTTTTTCACCGTAAACGCCGGGGAGACCCAGACTTAAAATGGCATCCGCCTCCTGGGGTTTGGCCCGACGTCGAAGGTAGACAAAATTTCGACTTTCGGCCCGCCGCATTTTTTCTTTGAACTCGTCAACCGAGACGCCGAGCCCAGTCGATAACTCAGTCAGGCTTTGCAGATCCTCAGGGAGCTCTGAAGGATTTGCCCAAAGTGAGACAACGGGCGAACTCACCGCCAAGGGATTATCGCGGCGATCTAAAATCATGCCGCGATGGGCGTTGATCCGTTCCATCCGAATCGTCCGGGCATCGCCCTGATCTTGAAGAAAGTCCTTTTCAGACATCTCGATATAGATCAGCCGTCCCGCGCCTCCGGCCATTAACAGCAAAAACAGCAACGCAGCCAAATGGATTCTGAAGGCAGGCGTCATTCCTGATCTCCAGCAACGCTTGCAGTTTGCAGCAGCCTTGGCGAGCGGCGCATCAAAACCAAATCAGCCTTGCGAGGGGATTGCATCTGCAACTCCTCTCGAGCCAGTTGATCAACCCGGTTGTACCCCGCCCAAGCACTGTGCTCGAGCAGTAACCGCTCATACTCACTGTCGAGATTATCACTAACATGCTCTTCAACCTGAATCCGGCTGTAGAGCGCGCGCGTTTCATGGGACACCAAAATAACGCCCACACTCGATGCCAGGATAAAGAGCATGAGCAACATAATCCGTCTTGGCCAGCCACCACCCGCCCAGGCCAGGCATTGCAATACCAACGGCTGACTGGTCACGCAATTTTCTCCATCGCGCGCATCACGGCGCTGCGAGCTCTTGGGTTCGCAGCTAATTCAGGGTTCCCTGCGCGCCACTTCCCAAGCGAGCGCACTGGCCGCTGAATTTGGTGGTCGAAGATTGGGAACTTCGACGGGTAGGGATCGTTCTTTTCTTGCATTTTGATGAACCGTTTGGCACGACGGTCCTCTAACGAATGAAAGCTAATCACAACCAATCGCCCACCGAGTTGAAGCAGGTCCGGCGTTGCCGCCAGGCATTCATCGATATCCTTGAGCTCTTGATTCACCTGAATGCGAACCGCCTGAAACACCCGGGTTGCGGGATGTTTGTTGGGATCATGGCTCGGCGAGACCTTGGCAACCAACTGCGCCAAGTCTTGGGTGGTTTGAAGCGGGGCGATGGCTCTTGCGGCAACAATACCCCGCGCAATCCGTCGCGCATGTCGCTCCTCACCATACTCTTTCAGCACAACACTGATTTCAGCTTCAGGGGCACGGTTCAACCACTGCGCAGCGGTTTCGCCAGCAGTATTATCCATTCGCATATCTAAAGGGCCGGGCTTGCCAAAACTAAAACCTCGGTCGGCGACATCCAACTGATTCGAGGACACGCCCAAATCCAGCAAAATACCATCCACCTTCTCAACGGCGGAGGCCACGACATGATCTTTTAATTGCGCAAAGGAACCATGAACAATCGACACCCGAGCATCTTGACCCAGGCTTGCTTGGGCCGCTGCGATCGCTTCTGGATCTTTATCAATTACCATCAATCGCCCTTGGTCTGAGAGCTTGTTCAAGATTGCGGCGGAATGCCCGCCACGGCCAAAAGTGCAATCCACATAGAACCCATCTAATCGATGCACTAAGACATCGACTGCCTGTTCGAGCATTACCGGAATGTGCGTCATGACGCCTCGATCTAGAGTGAAAGTGATTGCAGTTCATCCGGCATGCCGCCTTCAGACTGCACTTCAAGCCATTGATCTCGTCGAGCGCTCCATTTGAGCTCATCCCACAATTCCAATTTATTGCCTTGGCCTAACAAAACGGTGTGCTTGTCGAGGCCCGCGTATTCTCTGAGCGGCGGCGTAATCAAAATGCGACCATTTTTATCCATCGGGATATCCGTCGCGTGACCAATTAACAAACGCTGCACCCTTCGCGCCGCCGTGTTAAAACTCGGCAGCGATTCGACCTTTCTTTGGATATCTTCCCAGGCGGGCTGCGGATAGATGAGCAAGCATCGTTCTTCGGTATCAATTGTGACCACCACAGCACCCCCACAAGATTCCATAATCTCATCGCGATAGCGCGTGGGTACCGTCAGGCGACCCTTCGCATCCATGTTGACCTGGTTGACCCCTCTGAACACTGCCTTAATCCCTTCCGGTTTATGTAACCCACTAAACTCCACAAATACCCACATTTGTGCACTTCGAACAATAAAAAGACCCGGCAATGATGTCAAGCAGGTAAAATCGAAATTTCTCTAGGTTTCACAAGGGTTTAGGAAAGATTAGCAAACTGGAATGGGCTTTTCAGATAGTTCGCTATCTTGAACAGATAGATGAAGCCTCAACTTAATGTAGATTATTAAGTTTGAGGCTTTTTATATCTTTTTAGAATATAGAAGAGAAAATAAATGGGAGTTAGCAATAAGCCGGGTTCTGTCGAGGATAATCATTCATCTGTGATGTCTGTCGCCAAACACCTATAGCAACCTACCCGAACTCCACCTGCGGGCCGCAGCCATCGGGTTCCTATTTGGTCTTGCTCCGAGTGGGGTTTACCATGCCACGACTGTTGCCAGCTGCGCGGTGCGCTCTTACCGCACCCTTTCACCCTTACCTGTGTTCGCGAACGAACCATTGGCGGTATACTCTCTGTTGCACTTTCCGTAGGCTCGCGCCCCCCAGGCGTTACCTGGCACTCTGCCCTATGGAGCCCGGACTTTCCTCTGCCAAAGCAGCGATTACCTAGCTAACTCCCACGCGGAGCTTACCGTCATCACCCGATGATCACAACGTCGGTTGCCGCTTCTTTCAACTCAAGCGCGCGCTTGTAGACTAAATTTCGTTTTAATCCCAGCATTTGGCCCGCTAATTCGGCGGCTTTAGAAATTGGCAGTTCAGCGATGAGTAACCGCAAACAGTCATCCAATTCAATCTGCGCGATCGATGGCTCAACCGTTGCCCCACTGATCAAGACCACGAACTCACCGCGCGCTGGAATCTCACCGCGGGTCACTTTATCTCTTATCTCGCCCACCAGACCCTGGGTCACTTGCTCATAGAGCTTGGTTAGCTCCCTGCAAATCACCAATTCACGGTCGCCACCTAAGACTTCTAAAATCGTCTCAAGCAACGACGCAATTCTATGAGGTGCTTCATACAGGATCAGGGTGCCAGGATATCGACTCACGTCAGCAAGCTTTGTAGCCCGCCCCTTGGCAGGCAGAAAACCCAAAAATTGAAAATGGTCCGTTGGCAGGCCAGAAACCGAAAGGGCGGCGGTGACAGCCGACGCACCGGGCACGGCCTCGACAACCAGCCCGGCCGCTCGCGCCGCACGGACCAATCGAAATCCAGGATCTGAAATCAATGGGGTACCGGCGTCCGAGACCAAAGCAACTGACTCCCCAGCAAGGATTCGATCAATCAACAGGTCCGTCTGACGACGCTCATTGTGATCATGAAACGCGATCAGTTTCTGCTTGATTTCAAAATGATCCAACAACCGTCGGGTATGCCGAGTGTCTTCAGCCGCGACGAGGTCGACCGCTGCGAGGATCTCGAGGGCGCGGATCGAGATATCCTTCAGGTTGCCGATCGGGGTTGCCACTATATACAATTTACTCACAACGCACGTCACTCATTACTCAGTGCGCCCTAGGTTAATGGATTACAAGGCAGGCAACCATCCAAACAAGACAAAGCACCGCATTCGGCGGAAGATGACGCTCGACGACGCCACCTGCCCGCTGCCAGCAAGCCGCAAAGAACCCCTTAACGGCGGGACCTTAAATAAACCCCTGAAAAAAACACTGAACAAAACACTGAACAAACCCATGAACAAAACAATGAACAAGACAATGAAAAAGACAATGAACAAACCCATGAACGGAAGATCATCCTTAAACACGTTATGGCATAATGACCCCATTCAGGCAGGCGCTCGATTGAACAATGCAATCAGACCATGAACCCAATTAACGTACGCGCATCGCGTCCCGCCAAACGCGGCGCCCTACTGGCGTCGATTGCAATCTTGCTCATTGGCTGCGCAAGCGACCCTAACCGCACAACCGGACAATCTCAGAAGGCAATCCAAAGCCCAATAGATCCTAGCAATATCACAATCGCCTCGGTCACTGAGGGCTTACGACTCGCCAGCCTCAGCCGCGAACCCCTTGCCAGCACCTTCCGAACCAAAGCCGCCAAACTAGCCTTAGCGTCAGGACAATATGAGGACGCAGCGCGCATCCTGGGCGCGATTCAGGCCTCAAATATTGCGCCAAATGCCACAGTGGATTACCTCCTAACAAAAGCCCAACTGGCACTGATCAATGGCGACCCAGGCCGCGCCCTCGCGCTGCTGAATCAAAAAGACCTCACTCAATTTGGACTGAGCGACCCCGATCAGATTGCCCTTGGCCTGACAAAAGCCAATGCGTACCAACAAACAGGCCGAATGCTCGCAGCCGCTCGAACCCGAGTACTGATGACACCAATGCTTTCGAGCGCCGCGGTGACCGACAACCATGAGCAACTCTTTAATGGCCTCATGACGCTCCCGACAGCGCTTTTGAAGCGTTATGCCAACGACGCAGTCACTAACGACCTCCGAGGATGGTTGTCGCTCGCAGCCATGACCAAACAACTTCAGAACCGGCCCAGCCAACAGTTGCGAGCCTTAACAAACTGGAAGAAACTTTGGGCCGGGCATCCGGCGGCGCAGCAGCTCCCGAAGCGCCTGGCCTTCCTCGACAGCGTCGTCGCCGGCCAACCCAAGAAGGTCGCCATCTTATTACCGCAAACCGGCCCCCTGGCCACTGCAGGCCAAGCCATTTTAAAAGGCATCTTGGCAGCACACTTTGATCAGGGCCGGGAATCCGAACTCATTGTGTACAACACGGATCAATGGCCGTCGACGGTCGATCTAGTGGAACGGGCCGTTCAAGCCGGCGCCGAATTCGTAATCGGTCCACTCGATAAAGATCGCGTCACAGAACTGGCCCAGGCGCGCCTGAAAGTACCGGTTCTCGCTCTCAATAGAGTGACCACACTCACCCCCCGGTCAAACCAAAACGGCAATTTGTTTTTCTTCTCCTTGGCCCCTGAAGACGAAGCCAAGCAACTCGCAGAACACGGCCGACAGTTAGGCTACAAAAACATTTTACTCATTGCACCAACCGATGAATGGGGAGACCGAACCACCGCAGCCTTTCGCGAAGCAGTTGGTACTAAGAATGACATCAGAATCACCGAGAAACGATTTTCCGAAGACGAAAGCTACGCCGCCTTTGTCCGTAGGATTCTCAAGGTCGATGACAGTCAGTCCAGAGCAAACGATTTAAAACGCATTACGGGCCTGGCGTTCGAATTTACGGCGCGTCGACGCCAAGACATCGACATGATCGCGCTGCTTGCTAGCGCTGAGAAATCAAAACAAATTAATCCGGCACTGGCTTTTTATTACGCGGACGATCTACCCGTTTTTGCGACCTCTCTCGTCAATCAGGACAACCAAACGAAAATTAATAACCTCGACCTCAATGGCATTCGATTTTGTGACATGCCCTGGAAATTGATTCCGGAAGCCCCGCTTGAAACCCAAATACACCAAGCTTGGCCAGAGGCGGTTGGGCCACTCGGCGGGCTTTTCGCCCTGGGCCTCGATGCCTTCAATATTATGCCCCGGCTTCGGATCCTGCGCGAAATGCCTGAAACGCCTTTTTACGGGTTAACCGGCACACTCACCATGGACGAGCAAACTGTGAGGCGTCATCTAATGTGGGGAATCTTTGAAAGAGGCGCTGTGACCACCTTACCCGTGGTTAACGAGTCAATTTGAAGTCAAACCCTCGCGGCAAAGCGTCCGAAGCGCGCGCCAGCCGGTGGCTGCAACAACGAGGCTATTGCCTTGTTATACCCAATTACCACTGCCGCTTTGGCGAGATCGACCTCATCGCAACCAAAGACGGCCTTCTGGTCTTCTGCGAAGTAAAACAAAGACGCTCAGACCGATTTGGCTCACCGGCCGCCCAAGTCGATCGTCAAAAGCAAAACCGAATCATCAAAACCGCCAACCACTTTTTAACGCACAACCCTAGGTTTGCGCACTATCAAATCCGGTTTGATCTCATCAGCTTTGGATCAGAAAATCGCTGGATCAAGGCTGCATTTTTTGAAGAAGACTTGATTCCTGAATAGGGACTGGCAAGATAGCCGCCTGGCATAAGGAAAACATCATGACCAAGGTTTCTCAAATTGGCTATCTAATAGCGGTCACATTGCTGCTCAGTGCTTGTAGCACCTTTGCGCCGAAAGACGACAATCTCGGCAAGCGCACCTTCGGCACAAAGCTTGATGACCGACGGTCTGCCAAGCTCATTATGAACAACCTGAAAGCGGCCATCCCGGACGTTAAAACAATGAACGTCGCGGTGACTGTCTTTAATGGCGTGGCGTTGCTCACGGGGCAGACCAATACAGAACAAGCCAAAGCACATGCCGGAAGGATCGCCGAACAAATCCGGCACGTTGCCAAAGTGCATAACGAGCTTGAAGTCGCCGGCCCAACGGCAGGACTCGTTCGAACCAATGACGCTTTGCTTAAAACCAAACTCAAACTAAAAATGAGCACGAACGCAGCAGTTGACGCCGGACGAACCAAAGTCGTTGTTGAAAATGGCGTGGTTTATTTGATGGGCCTATTGACCCGAGATGAAGCTAAAGCCGCCGTTGAGTTAACCCGAGAGGTTTTCGGCGTTCAAAAAATTGTCCAAGCGTTTGAATATCTCAACTGAGCAATTTTTGACTATTCCACGATGGTCAGGTTGGGCCTGCCGCGCCCTTTTTCTTTCTTGCCTGAAGCCTTTTCCGGGCCTTTTAGGTCGCCTTCACTCGCGCCATCAAGGCTAGGCGCCTCACTTAAGCCCTTTTGCGCAGAACTGCTTGGCTGATTCTCGGGGAACCACAACCCATCAGAGGCTTCTCGACTCACCAAACCCAGTATCGCGTTAATGGGAACCCAAATCGAATGCGGCTGACCTTGGAAACGGCTATCGAACCCGAGGCCCGCGGCCTCGATCGCAAGATGGCGAATCGCATGCCCACTCAAGTTTAACGTGATGCTGCCATCCGGCTGAACAAAGGCTCTGGGCACCTGAACGCCGTCCAGGCCTGCATTAACCACCAAATAAGGCGTTAAGTCCGCCTCGGCCATCCAATCCAGGAGGCCTTTGATCAAAAATGGGATTTTAGAAGGCGTCAAAACAGCCGCCGAAAATGACGCTCTGCAGGACAATCAATCCCGCATATCCATTTCAGCTTCAGACAAGCTGGCTTGAAAAGACTCTCGTCGGAACATTCGGGTCATATAATCACTTAAAGGCTTCGCCGTTTTAGGGGGTAATTGAATCCCCAGCACAGGCAGGCGCCATAAAATCGGCACAAAGCAACAATCAACCAGCGTAAATTCGTCGCTCATGAAAAACTCTTTTTCAGAGAATATCGGCGCAATCGTAATCAGTCCTTCCCGAAGCTCTTTTCGCGCCCGATCGATCACCGTATCTTTCGATCGACCGGCAACGATGGTGTCGACCAAACCACACCAATCTCGCTGGATCCGATACACAAACAGTCGGCTTTGGGCTCGAGCAACCGGATAAACCGGCAGCAACGGCGGATGCGGAAAACGCTCGTCGAGATATTCCATAACCACCTTGGACTCATATAACACCAAGTCCCTGTCAACAAGCGTGGGTAGCGAGTTGTAAGGATTGAGGCTAGCGAGATCCTCGGGCTTTTTGTCTGGATCGACATCGATCGTTTCGACGGTGACGCCCTTTTCAGCTAACACCATTCGAACTCTCTGACTGTAATGGTCAGCACCGTCCGAATAAAAAACCATTGAAGAATGTTTCGAAATTACGCTCATTCCCTTTTCCCCTCTTACGCCTGAGCGATTAATGAAACTCTTTTTTGTACTCTCTTGCGAGCAAATAAGCTGGCACGAAGAAAAAAGCCAGGAAGATCAGCACAAATACACCGGTCCTTTCCCGCTCCAATCGCGTCGGATCGGCCACATAATAAAGAAAATTAGTCAGGTCATAGACCACCTGCTCATATTCTTCTGCAGACAATCGACCCGTTGACTCAACCAACGCCAGCGGACTGTAACCTCTTGCCACCAAATCCATACCACAAACTTCTTCCGTCAAATAACCCTGAGACAACGCATCCATCATCTCGCCGCCATTAGCCGCAAGCTTTGGAATCTGTTTGCAGACTTTCTTTTGAACGCCTTGAAGCTCAACCAGCGCATGCGGCATCCCAACATTTTCATACACCAGATTATTGGCTCCGAGCGGCCGACTCGAATCTTCATAAAAAGTTAAAAGATAGGTGTAGAGATACTCCGGCCACGTAGGTTAATTTCATTGGTTAAGTCTGGTGGAGTGGCTCCAAACCACTGAGCAGCAAGCTTAGGGTCCATTGCACTGGTCATCTGATCACCAATTTTTTGATCACTAAAAATCAAATGCTCGATAACTAGATCTTCAGGGATGTGCAAATCCTCTGCCGCCCGAATATAACGCTGGTACTGGGCTGTATGACAGCCCAGACAGTAATTGACATAGGTTTGCATGCCACGCTGCAGTGAGCCTTTGTCGCTCGCATCTGCTTCCATAGAATCCAGCTTTATACTCGGCCCACCACTGGCCTGAGCAAACATAGGCATCATCAATATTAAACTAATTAAGAATAACTTCTTCATGATTCTACCACCCTCGAAGGAACAGGCTTCGTCGCTTCAATGCGCGTATAAAACGGCATCAGTATGAAGTATAGGAAATACAAAAGGGTAAATAACTGAGCAGCTTGTGTGCGGCCCTCTGTTGTGGCAATGGTACCCAGGTACCCTAGAACAATGAAACTCACAACAAAAACGGCCAGCGCCGTCCGGCTCATCCAGCCTTTGTAGCGCATTGATTTAACCGGACTGCGATCTAACCAAGGCACCACGAACAGGATGGCTATAGCCCCACCCATGGTCAAGCATGCCCCAGAATTTCGCGTCGATACCAAACAGCGGGTAAGTAACCGCACGCAGCATCGAGTAAAAAGGCGTGTAGTACCAAACCGGCGCAATCAACTCAGGGGTTTTCAAAGGATCCGCAGGCTCATAATTCGGGTGTTCAATGAGGTACCCGCCCCCATCTGGATAGAAAAACAGAACCGCACAGAATATAAACAAAAAGGCGATGATGGCTGGCAATTTTCCGATCGTAAAGTACGGATGAAACGGAATGCCATCTAAGGGCTTGCCCATATCGTCTGTCGTTTTCTTAATATCAACGCCATCCGGGTTGTTCGAGCCCACCTCGTGCAGCGCCAGCACGTGAAGCACCACAAGCACTAACAAAAACAAGGGCACCAGCACAACATGCAGCGCAAAGAATCGGTTCAGAGTCACCCCTGACATATTGAAGTCGCCCCGTACCCAAATCGCCAAATCATCCCCAATAATCGGGATGGCACTGGCCAAGGAGACAATCACCTGCGCGCCCCAAAAGGACATATTGCCCCAAGGTAACAAATAACCGAAAAACCCTTCAGCCATGAGCGCCACATAAACCAACATGCCCAGGATCCAGATCAGTTCTCTTGGCTTTTGATAGGAGCCATACAACAGTCCGCGAAACATGTGCAGGTACACCACAACGAAAAACGCGGAAGCCCCTGTTGAATGCATGTACCGAAGCAACCAGCCATATTCAACATCACGCATGATGTATTCAACCGAGGCAAATGCACCCTCGCCGGTTGGCACGTAACTCATGGTTAACCAGATACCCGTGAGCAATTGATTGGCCAACACCACAAAGGAAAAAATCCCGAAGTAGTACCAAATATTGAGGTTTTTCGGCGCATAGTACTTAGACAGATGCTTTTCATAAGCTTCTGTAACCGGCAATCGATCATCGATCCAGGCCATAACATTCTTAAATGACTGTTCAATCGCCGACATTAGGCTACTCCCTCATCTTCCCCAATTACGACCACATCATCCGTCTCATAGTAGTGAGGAGGCACCTCTAGATTCGATGGCGCCGGCACCCCTTGATAAACCCGTCCAGCCAAATCAAATTTCGATCCATGGCAAGGACAATAAAATCCGCCAACCCATTCAGCGTCAAACGTTTGAGGCGTGATGGCCGGTCTAAATTTCGGTGAACAGCTTAAATGGGTACACAACCCCACCAAGATTGCGACGTCGGGTCGAATCGAGCGGGTCTCGTTTTTGGCATAACTGGGCTGTTGCTCGCGCTCAGACGTTGGATCAGCCAAACGCTCGCTCTTTTCATTTAACCGAGCCAGCATGGCCTCGCTACGACGAATGACGAAGATGGGCTTGTCTCGCCAAGCCGGGATCGGACCTAAAATCTCACCGGGCTGCAAACGACTGATATCAACTTTTATCGGTGCGCCCGCGGCCAAGGCTCTGGCGCTCGGGTTCCAAGACCCTAAAAAGGGAACTGCCAAACCCGCGACACCGCCTGCACCGACCACTGCCGTCGCACCGAGAAGAAAATTCCGCCGTCCAGAATTGACGCTACTGTCACTCACAACTTGTCTCCACTATTCTCGCCTTAGACCTCTTTTAAGGATGACCAAGACTGACCTCTATAAACCAGGTTTTTACCACTCTACCGGCGCCGCGATTCTAACATACTCAATGGTATTTGGGCTGGTTCATCATCGTATTTTTTCGGCTTAAAAAAAAACGGAGCCGAAGCTCCGTTTTCCAAACCTGCATCTGGTTTATCGCTTTGAAAACTGCGGCTTCTTCCGTGCTTTACGAAGTCCAACCTTCTTGCGTTCCACACTTCGAGCGTCCCGAGTGACATATCCTGCCTGCCGTAGCGCCGGTCTCAGCGTCTCATCATATTCCATTAAAGCCCGAGTAATCCCGTGGCGAATTGCACCAGCCTGACCAAAACCACCACCGCCTTCTACGGTAATTTTTAGGTCGAACTTTTCAACTGTTTCTGTCAACTCTAGCGGCTGACGAACCACCATACGCGCTGTTTCTCGGCCGAAGTATTCATCTAATGGCAGATCGTTGACCTGAATACTGCCATCGCCAAGGCTCATAAATACACGCGCTTTAGCGGTCTTGCGGCGACCTGTTCCGTAATATTGATTCATATCAAACCTTTCTTATGTCGAATCTTAAATGTCGAGCGCTTCAGGCTGCTGTGCCTCATGCGGATGGGCACTGCCGGCATAAACCTTAAGCTTACTCAGCATCGCACGACTTAACTTATTCTTTGGCATCATCCCTTTTACAGCCGACTGGATAATGCGCTCGGGCGCCTTATCGATCAGTTTATCAAAGGTAATCGACTTAATGCCGCCTGGAAACCCCGTGTGGTGATAATAGGTCTTATCGGTTTCTTTGCGACCCGTCACACGAATCTTCTCAGCATTAACGATGATGATGTAATCACCCGTGTCGACATGCGGTGTGAAACAGACCTTGTGCTTACCACGCAAGCGATTTGCCACTTCTGTACTCAATCGACCCAAAGTTTTGTCTGCAGCATCAACCACATACCACTTTCGGGTTACCTCTTCTTTTTTTGCACTGACCGTCTTCATTCTGGCGCCCTAATTCACTGGGGGATTGCTCTTGATTGAACCCTAGATCCGGCCCCGCTCGGGATTGGATCCAGACTTAAAATTTAAGAGGCCGAATCTTACCCAAGGCGCGATGTAGAAGCAACACCTTCCTTGCCTCACAGCTTCAGATCTAAACAATCTAAAAATGCCAGCGATCTTCTTCAAAACAGATGCTGCAAGCCCAAATACGTGTCGCTTTGCATTTCTAGGAGCCGGCTTTGGGTGCGCTCAAACTCGAACTGCAGTCGTCGCCCCTGATAGAGATTTTTAATCGACGCCGCTGCTGACAAAATCAACTTTACTTTGCGGTCGTAAAATTCGTCCACAAGACTGATGAACCGTCGCGCCTGGTCCTCCTGAGCCAACCCGAAGCAGGGCACCCCACTAATCAAAACCGAGCTAAATTGCTCCGCAACCTCAATATAATCATTTTGACTTCTAGGGCCGTCACAAATCGCATCAAAGTCGAACCAAACAACATCCCCAAGCAGCGCTTGGACCTTGATCGCTCGACCCGAGATCTCAACGAATTGTTGCGCAGGGTTCTGGCATCCATCATCCAGGGTTAATCGGCTGAACATCGCCAAAAGCGCTGCATGGCTGATTTCGTTGATCCCCTCGTAATACAAAGGCGCCTGGGTCAGTGATCGCATGCGGTAATCCAAGCCCCCATCCACATTCAATACCAACGTGTTGGCTTCAAGCGCGTCGATCGCGGGTAAAAACTTACGCCGCTGCAAACCATCTTTGTAAAGCCCCGCGGGCGGGACATTCGAGGTTGCGACCAACGTGACCCCGCGCCGAAACAAGCCGTCGAGGATGCCCGATAAAATCATCGCGTCGGTAATATCGGAGACAAAAAATTCGTCGAAGCACAGAACCCGAGCCTCGCTTGCGATCTCACTGGCCACACCATCTAAGGGGTTCACTTGGCCCTGTAAGCGGCGCAACGCGTCATGAACCTGCCTCATAAATCGATAGAAATGCACCCGCTTCTTACTCGGCTCAGCCAGCGCGTCGAAAAACAAGTCCATTAAAAAGGTCTTCCCCCGACCAACGCCACCCCATAAATAGAGACCGCGAACCGGTAGACGCGTCTTGGGCCGCCAAAACAGCAGGGGATTAGACTTTGCGTATGACGCGCTTCCGAGCGCTTGCGCTAATTCGGCCAAAGCTGCAACCGCCTGGCGTTGCGCCGGATCGGATTCGTACTGCTTCGCGACGAGCACCGCCTCATAGGCTTTGATCAAATCGGTCGTCATTCGTCGCTTTCAACACGCTTGGTCGCCGACAAAGCATGCGCATAAAGACCTTCTTCTTGGGCAAGAACCGCGGCTGCACTCGCGATGTCGCGCCCACCGCGTTTTGAACACTGAATCAAAGACTGTCTGAGCTGGAAATCATAAACCCCTAAGGCTGATGCAAAACGCGCCGTACCACTCGTCGGCAGAACGTGGCTTGGGCCCGCCGTATAATCCCCCACGACTTCTGGACTGTATTGACCCACAAAAATAGCACCCGCAGACCGAATATCAGGCAGCAAACTTTCCGGCATGCTCATCGCCAATTCTAGATGTTCGGGCGCAACTCGATTAATAACCCTGACCAAGGCTTCACGCGTTTCAGCATGAATCAGCAAACCTCGATTGCGCAAGGACGCCTCGATGATGGTGCGCCGAGGCTGGGCGGCGACCGCGTCTGCCAAGCCAGCCTGCACGGCATTCAAGAAGGTCTCGCTCTGGGAAACCACAATCGACTGCGCTTGCTCGTCATGTTCGGCCTGGGCGAGCAGATCTGCAATGATCCAGTCAACTCGCGCACTGTCGTCTGCGACCACCAGAACCTCGGAAGGACCTGCCAGCATATCGATCCCGACATCGCCGTAAACCTGTTTTTTGGCCGCGGTGACAAAGACATTGCCTGGCCCGCAAATTTTATCGACTGCCCGAACGGACTCCGTGCCGTAGGCCAGGGCGGCAATCGCCTGAGCACCACCCATAATCCAAATCTCATCAACCTCAGCATAATGCGCCGCGGCGAGTAAGATTGGACGCACCGCACCGCCTTTTGCGGGCACCGCAAGGGCGACCGACGCAACCCCTGCAACCTTGGCCGGAATCGCCGTCATGAGCACCGTCGAGGGATAACAGGCTTTCCCGCCCGGCGCATACACCCCAACCCGCGCCATCGGTTGAACACGCTGACCGAGGACATTGCCCAGCGGATCCTCAAATTGCCAACTTTGCCCGAGCGCCTCGAGTTGCCTTTGATGGTAATCACGGATCCTGAGGGATGCCAGCCGAAGCGCCTCATTCACCGGCGCGCTAATCAATGCGCAAGCCGCGGCCATTTCTGGCTTGCTGACTTTTAGTGATTCAATCGATGACGGCTTGAATTCGTCAAATTTTTCAGTGTAGTGCAGCAACGCTTGATCACCGGACTGACGCACCGCTTGAATGATTCCTGCGACGGTTTCGTGAATCTCAGAAGAAATGAGCCCAGCATGGTCAATGGCCGCACTCAATTCCAACGAGAACTGCGCCGTGCCCGTACTGAGCCGCCGCATCATGCCGTCATCTCCGCCAAACGCTCGATCAGGGGTTGGATTAAGGTCCGTTTTGTCTTGTAAGCCACTTTGTTAACAATCAATCTTGAGGAGATATTACAAATCAGCTCCTTCGGCTCCAAACCATTGGCCACCAGCGTGTTGCCTGTCTCGACAATGTCCACGATTCGATGCGCCAACTGCATGACCGGCGCCAATTCCAAGGCGCCCGTGAGCTTAATAATGTCGATCTGTATACCTTTATCCGCATAATGTCGCTTCGCGGTTTCAACAAATTTCGTGGCAACCCTCAGCCGCCTCGGCAAATTGCCCTCTTTGACCAATCCAGCCACCATCATCTGGCATTGCGACATCTTCAAATCAAGGGGCTCGTAAAAACCATCCCCTTGGAACTCAAGCAACACATCTTTACCCACAATGCCAAGATCAGCGATACCATGCTCAACGTAGGTCGCCACATCATGACCCCGCAAAACCATCAATCGAATCTCAGGCTGGTTGGTCTCAAAAACCAGCTTTCTAGAGGTCGTCATATCATCCGTCGGCTGAATGCCCAATTGCTCAAGCAATGACAGCAACTGCGATAAAGGCCGGCCTTTGCTCAGTGCAATAACCAATGGCAGGGATGCGGTCGACGACATTTAACTGGCCTCCCGTCGGATATCAACCCCGAGTCGCTGCAGCCGTTCTTCTATCTGCTGGTAGCCCCGATCAATATGGTAGACCCGGTCAACCGTTGTCTCGCCGCTGGCTGCAATGCCCGCAATGACAAGACTTGCCGAGGCCCGAAGATCTGTTGCCATGACCGGCGCCCCGACCAGATCGGCGACGCCCCGAACCATCGCAACAGAATTATTGTTCTGCAGTTGAATGTCTGCCCCCATACGCGCCAGCTCCGGAACATGCATAAATCGATTTTCAAAAATAGTTTCTTGGATCGAACAAGAGCCTTCCGCTAAACAGTTCAAGGTCATCATCTGAGCCTGTAGATCGGTCGGGAACGCCGGATATGGGCCGGTCATAATATTCACAGATTTCGGACGACGCCCCTTCATATCTAAGAAAATGTGGCCATCTTCAATATCAATGTCAGCGCCCGCCTCACGAAGCTTGGATAATAACGCCGCATTGTGCTGAGGCAGCGCATTCGAGATTCCGATGCTACCGCCACTGGCCGCCGCGGCGATCAAGTAAGTCCCCACTTCGATTCGATCCGGTATCGCCTCGAAACACCCTCCGTGTAACCGTTCTACTCCTTGGATTTCAATTCGACTGGTCCCAGCCCCCCGGACATCTGCACCCAGGGTATTTAAAAAGTCGGCAAGGTTTTCGATCTCTGGCTCTTTGGCACAGTTTTCTAAAATGGTGGTCCCCTCAGCCAGGACCGCCGCCGTCATCAGATGCTCGGTGCCGCCAACGGTTGAGAAATCAAAATCAATCCGCGCGCCTTTCAATCGACCGGATACGGTACCTCGGACATAGCCTTCTTTCATCTCGATTTCCGCGCCCAACGCGCGCAAGCCTTTAAGATGCTGATCCACCGGCCGAGTCCCGATGGCGCATCCACCGGGCAAGGAAACTTCGGCTTCGCCGTAACGTGCAATCAAAGGTCCCAGAACGTTAAAGGATGCCCGCATGGTCTTGACCAGATCATAGGGCGCTTTCAACGAGCTAATCGAATTGGCGTGGATATCAACCTGCATTCGCTCATTGATCACGACCACAACGCCCATATGACCTAGCAGCTCGATCATCGTCGACACATCCCGAAGGTGCGGCACGTTCAGCAAGGTCACCGGCTCATCCGCCAAAAGCGCAGCGGCAATGAGGTTGATCACGGAGTTTTTTGCGCTCGAGGCAGAAATCTCGCCCTGCAAGACCGATCCACCTTGGATTCGAAGAAGCGCCACGTTTAAACGCTTTCTTCGGGGGCTAGCGCCTTAATCGACACCGCATGGAGCGTTCCGTCAGCAATTAAATCGTTCAAAAACCCATACACCTTTTGTTGCCGTTTGACCCGGTTTAAACCCGCAAAACACTCGGCGATCACCCGCACCGCCAAACGATTACCGTCCAACTGAAGCTCAACGGTCTCGGCTTTAAGTCCGTCGCGCATTTCTGCCTCTAACTGTGCCAGATCCATAACATTGCCTTTAAAAAAATGGGCATCATATCATGCCAACCAAAGCACAATCATCCGGCGCGGCTTTCATCAAAGGCCCAGGCAGAAAGCGGTAGCCAGCGCTGGCTTTTTTTGATCGGTCGCCAAAGACCGGACGGGACCCATCGATCATAGACGTTAAATCGATTAACCTGCTTTAAAGCCAGCCAGGATCAAGCGCCCAACGCCCAATGATTGAATCTTTGAAACAAAACAGAACACTCCGCTCACGCGCCCTGATAGGGCTGCTCGCGATTTTCATTGCCTCGATCTTGCTGAATCGAACTGTCGATCTTGACCATCAGGCCGGGGAAGCGCCCGCGCGGCTGAACGAGCCCGATCTTTTTATGACCCATGCATCGATCAGTCAAATCAACGACCAGGGGAATCTCACCTCCAAAATAAGCGCCGAACGCTTCACCCATTACCCACTGACCGATGTCACAACCTTGGAATTACCCAGTGTTGCCCTGTACACGCCAACCCTTACCGGGCCCTGGACCATCTCATCAGTCAAAGGCCGGCTTTTGGGAGCGTCTGTTTACCGCAAACAATCCGTTGAGCTTTGGTCATCCGTTCGAGCCGAAAAAAGCAATCCGGATGGCAGCAAAACAACCTTTATCACTGACGCGCTGAACGTCTACCCAAGCGAGAACTTGGCTGAAAGCGACACGCCAGTCACTATTTTTACGGGCAATACCCAAACCCAAGCCGCAAGGCTTCGCGCGAATCTCGACCAAGATACTTTTATGTTCAATTCGAACGCGGAGCAACGGGTTGTCACGACCATACAATTTAAGCCTTGAGATGAGCCCACCCTGCCGCAGGTTGATTTGCGCGTGCTACACTTTGGTTGAGCCAATTCACCATAGCGTCGCTTGATCATGCCACTACGTCTCTGCCTTATTGTTTTACTCGCTTTACATGCTCGCCAGGTCATTGCGCAGGATGACCCGTTACTTCCCATCACCATCCAAGCTGATCGCGCAACGGTCAGTGAATCCCTAGGTCGCTCCGAGTATCAGGGCAACGTCATCATTGAGCAGGGCCTGCTTAGAATCACGGCAGACCAAGTGATTTTGATGAGCCTTGACAAAGTGCTCGCCTCTATTCAGGCGATCTCTAACCACGGGGACGAATCAAAGGCCCGCTTCGAGCAAGGGGCAACCGAGACGCGGCCAGCAATTGTGGCCACAGCAACCAATATTGAGTATCAGATGTTGACCGAAACGCTCTTACTGACCGGATCGGCGCAATTAACCCAAGGGGCAGACACTTATCAAGGCAACACCCTCAGTTACAACCTGGCCGAAGGTCTCTTCAAGGTTGAGAGTGATGGCACCGAGAACAACCGAATCAATCTCATTATCAATCCTAGACCCAAGCAGTAATCCAAATTGGCATCACAACTTTCGGTTCAACATCTCAGGAAACAATTTGGCAACCGCCCCGTTGTCACGGATGTTTCTTTTCAGGTCGGCGCTGGCGAGGTTGGCCTTTTGTTGGGACCCAATGGCGCCGGCAAAACCACCTGCTTTTATATGATCGCCGGCCTCGTTCAACCTGATTTTGGCGAGATCAACCTTGCCGGAACCAATATTACGGGCTTGCCCATGCACCAACGCGCCGCGCTGGGCCTGGGTTATCTGCCACAGGAAGCGAGCATTTTCAGGAAGCTGTCGGTGGCTGACAATTTACTGGCCATCTTCGAATCGGTTACCGACCTCAACCCGGCCGAACGGCTAGAACGAACCGATGCGCTGTTAACAGAGTTCAATCTAAACCATGTTCGAGATAGCCTGGGCCTCGCGCTCAGCGGCGGCGAAAGACGCCGAGCCGAAATCGCACGCGCGTTGGCCACTGATCCAAAGTTCTTACTCCTCGACGAACCCTTCGCTGGCGTTGACCCTATCTCCGTCGGCGACATCAAAGCCATCATCAACTATTTGGCGGAGCGCGGCATTGGCATCCTCATTACCGATCATAATGTGCGGGAAACCCTCGACATCTGCCATCGGGCCTACATTGTTAATGAAGGGCAACTGATCGCGCAAGGCAGCAGTACAGAAATTTTGAACAACGATCTGGTGAAATCGGTTTATCTGGGCGAAAACTTTCGACTGTAATGCCCGAAGGATGTGGTTTCACCTCCTGTACGCCTTAACAGGGCATCATCGCACCAAGGCTATTCGGCAAAAGGGCCGTTGCTAACCCAAGGTCTACTTAAATCGCTCAGGGCTGTTTATGTCCGCTCAGGGCTGTTTATTTGGCTCAGGGCTGTTTTTGGCTCAGGGCTGTTTTTGGCTCAGGGCTGTTTTTGGCTCAGGGCTGTTTTTGGCTCAGGGCTGTTTATTTCGGCTCAAGGCTGTCTAGAGTGGCTCACCCGCCCGACGAGCGATTGAGCCCGCTCAAGACGGCTAACCTTGCCCTAGAGCACTTGATCCTTCAGCCCTTGTCTTCGGCGCGAGACGGCCCATCCAAGTCGCACAAGGGCTGGGCCCAGATCTTTATCGCGCCACTGCCGCCGGGGAAAAACGCCCTTGCCAGCCCTTCAAAATCGTTAATGGGCCATTGATAGCCGCCGAGTTTATCCTTAACAAGCAAGTTTTATTCCACAACCATCAGCAGTATCATTGCACCATGAGCATGCGACCCTCACTAACGCTTAAAATCGGCCAGCAACTGCGGATGACCCCGCAGCTTCAGCAGGCCATTAAGCTGTTGCAACTGTCGACCCTCGACCTTCAGCAGGAAATCCAAGAAGCCTTGGACTCCAACTTGATGCTCGAAGAATTTGACGATAGTGCAGAAGCCGCAGCAACGTCCGATGCCGAAACCCTCAATGAAACCCCTCATCCTGACGAGCCATCCGATGACGGGCCTAAACCCGAGCAACTAGACAGCGACTTGGACCTCGAAGGCCCTTCTGCTAATGAATTCGAGGCCCTTGCGCCAGACCTGCACGATCAAGAGCTCGACGGCGACCGGGTCAGCGATACGTCAGAATTACTCCAGGCCAATGAACTGAGTGACGATTTGCCGGTCGATAGCATCTGGGAGGATGTCTACGACAGCCTACCAACCGGCTTGGGCGCAGGCGCTGGATTTGATGAAGATGGCGAATCCTTTGATGCCCGAAATAGCCCGCAAGGAACGGTCCAGAGCCACTTACTAGAACAAATTAACCTTCTGAACTTCACCGAAACCGATGAAGTCATTGCGCTCCACATCATCGACGGTTTAGACAGCGAAGGCATGCTCCGCCTCCAACTCGAGGAAATTCAAGAGGCCATGCCGATCGAATGGGCGGTTGAAATCGATGAAATCGAGGCGGTCCTGCATCTCATCCAGCACCTAGACCCCCTTGGCATAGCCGCCAGAGACTTAGGCGAATGTCTTCTGATCCAACTGCAATCGCTACCAGCAGACACCGAAGCCAAGCAGCTTGCCATGACCCTTGTTACGGAGCACCTGCCAAGCCTCGGTAATCGCGACTTTGCGTTTCTCATTAAGCATCTCCACTTATCAGAAACTCAGCTGCAAAGCGCCATAGCGCTCATCCAAACCCTCAATCCTAAGCCAGGTGCTGACCTCGTTGAAGTCGCGCCCCAGTACGTCGTCCCAGACGTCGTCGTAACAAAAAAGAACAATC
>CAJJAX010000007.1 GCA_905182155.1 uncultured Pseudomonadales bacterium | reverse complement strand
ACTGCGTAGTTTGAGCCGCGCGCAGCATGAGTCTTGCCAGCGCTGGCAAGAGCTCCGGATGCAAACTGGTTTCGGGCTCATTCAAAATCATGAGCGTTGGCGGGCGCGGTGTGAGCAATGCCGCGGCCAGGCACAAGTAGCGCAGCGTGCCATCCGATAACTCCCATTGATCTAATGGGCGCAGTAGGCCGCGCTGATGAAACTTGAGCGAAAAAACGGCCACCGTCACGCTCGATAATGACCTCAGCGCCCGGAAAGGCATCGCCCAAAACTCGGCTCAGACCCTCACTATCGCCAATCTCCAAAATGGTCTGCCAAGCGGCAGGCAGATCTCGACCATCGTGGTGCAGTACCGGTGTCCGGGTGCCAATTTGGGCTTGTCGGCTTGGCGCATCACGGTCCGTTCGGAACTGATCGTAAAACCGCCAAGAACGAATATGCTCTCGTAGCGCGAAGGCCTCCGGCGCAAGGATCGGGTCGGAGGATCTGGCCAGCATGCTGTCAAATACCGGCAGGTGACGGTTCAGAACCTGCCAGGCGCCGGAATCGTCCCGTGCTTTGACCACCGGGCCCATTCGGTCAATCATTAAACGGGAAGGGTGATAGGTCTCGCCGATCCAGATGACTTCGCGCTTTATTTCCGGGTCGCCATCGAAGAGGGTCCGCCCAACGGGCGCGGGCAACCCAAAATCAATGGCATAACTGCTGTCGTCGCCAGCGATGCCCAAGCGCAAATTCACCCGGTTTTTTCTTGGGCCACCCTGCACCGGCTGGTCGCCTTTAATCATGCCCCGGCTGAATTGCTCGGGCCCGGCCCAAAGTACCGAGGCCAAGCTGCCTTCGCCGGCAATACTGCCCGCGGCAGAGCCAAGCGCCGTGTCAGACAGCAAGCGCAGGGCTTTGTAGAGGTTTGATTTGCCAGATCCGTTCGCGCCAGTGACAAGATTTAAAGAACCCAGTGGTAAAACCAGCGCGCGGATCGATCGATAGTTGGAAATGGCCAGTGCTTTGAGCATGGTTTCGCCTTAAAGACCTTCTTAAACCCGACTGAGCCCCCGCTTAATGGCGACCAACAATCGATGCGAAAACTGTTTTAAAGTCATCCAGCAGGACATAAATCAGCGGCAACACGACCAGGGTAATCAGCGTTGAAAACACCAAACCACCGATAATCGTTCTGGCCATTGGGAAAATAACTAGGCCCTAGCCCGCCAACCCGAACATCCCCCAACGCGAGCGGCAGAAGTCCCCGCAACCGTTGTGCAAACGGTCATCAAGATGGGCCTTAAACGGTGTCGCCCACTCTCCAAAATTGCCTCAAGCCGTGGCATACCGGCTTCCCGCAACTGAATGATTCGGCTAAGCAGCACAATGCCATTGTTCACCACTATGCCGGCCAGGAGCAACATCCCGGTACTGGCCATCGCCGTAAACGTCGTCCCGGTCAGCAACAAGAACCAAAAGACCCCAACCACACTAAACCCGATTGAAACCAATATCGCAATTGGGAACAAAACTGACTCAAACAAAGCCGCCATCAACATGTAAATCAAGAGAATCGCGAACAGAATATTAATCAACATCTCCTGCGCCATTTCAATATCGATCCTAAACCCGGGCCCTTGCTCGCTGCTATAACCTGGCGGCAGCTGATAGTCTTCCATTAACGCTTCAACCAAGGCACTGGCCTGATCCGGGGTGGTGCCCTCATCCAAATCGAACTGAACTTGCACTTCGGTTTCTCGGTTTTCTCGTCGGATCGATCGCAAAGAACTTCTGATTTCTAAATCAGCAACCGTCGTTAGGGCCACTCGATTGCCACCTGGCGCGAGGAGCGGGAGGTTTCGAAGATCAGCCAGCGTTGCATCTCGACCATCTTTTAGCCCCATCCAGATTTCGTATTCTCGGTTGGGCTGCTGAAGACCGCGCGACAACTGAATGCCGAACGCAGTTGAAACCGATTGCGCAATTTGACGGGCCGTAACGTCATACAGCCCAGCGGCTTCCGGCTTCATTCGAATGACTACTTCCTGGCGGCGAGATTCATAATTGGTCCTGACATTCGTGAGCCCATCAATGCTCTCCATCACCTCAATGAGTTGATCGCCTTCTTCAATCAAAACATCAGTCGAGGGTCCGATCAACCGCAGCGACAGGCCATTATTACCCCCGCCAAATCCGCGATGTTTGCCCCCAAAGGCCACCCGAACATCCGGCAGCACGGGCAGCTTGGCTTCGATCATGCGCTCGATTACTTTCGGCGACAGGGGCGCATCTTCATACAACACGAGGCTAATGTTACCCGAGTCCACATCGTAGCGACTGAACATGTCTTTGATGTAAAAACGGTCCTTATTGACCGTTAGATAGTCCTCGAGTTCATCAACAAAACTTTCAATCCCCTCGATATCAACGGAGCCCCGCATTTTAAATCTAAGGTCTAGCCTGGGCGACTCCGAATCCGGGTTCATATTCACATCCAGCTGCTGATAGGCCCAGAAGCTGCTGAGCAGCACTAAGCAGCTGATCACAAATGCGATCAAGCGATGCCGCAAGGTTACGCGGATCAGGTGTGTATAAACCCCAGCAATTCGGTCAATAATCGGCGTTGGCGCCACGTCTTCTGTGATCAATCGCGCCGCGGCCGTTGGCACCAAAGTCTGCGCGATGAGCAAGCTCGCAATTAGCGACACGCATAACGGAACGGCGATATTCTGTTGAATCACGGCAACCTGTTGAATGTCGGTCATGAAGCTGGGAACAAAGACAATAACGGTGGTCAGGGTACCGGCGGTGATCGCCATATTGATGTCTTGAACGCCTGCCACCGAGGCCTGCTTTGGCAACAGCCCTGCCCGGCGCCGGTAGTCGATCGCTTCACTCGCCACCACGCTATTATCCACCAACAAACCAACCGCCAACATCAATCCCACAAGCGACAGGATATTGAGGGTCATGCCCATAAAATACATAACCCCAAGGGTCGCGCAGAGCGACAACGGCACGGTGGCCGCAATCACCAGAGAGCTGCGCCAACGCCGAATGAACAGCAGTAACGTCACAAGGGATAAAAAGCCGCCCAAAAGACCGCTATCGCGCAAGTCCGACAATGCCGTAATCACGCCTCGAGCCGCACTGTCCAGCGGCGTCACGATAATATCGGCTAAGACCTCTTCGGAAAACGCTGCATCCAGCTCATCTTCCACCGCCTGGGCAACCGCCACCAAATTAGCCTCAGGCTTTTTAAAGACCGATATCCCTAACGAATCAGCGCCATTCACGCGGCGTCGTTCCGATCGATCCTGGGGCGCAAATTCGACCGCCGCAAAATCTTTCAGCTTGATGCCCAGCGCGCCAAAGTTCAGGTTTTCGATATCGGCCAGACTGTTGAACTGCCCGACCGGTCGCACTCTAAATTCGGTTAAGCCCACTTCGACGTCGCCCGCAGAGGTGAAAAAATTCTCGGCTTGTAGACGACGACGAACACTGAACATGTCGAGCCCAAAACTCTCAAGTTTGAACTGGTCAAGCGAAATCATAATATACCGCTTATCGGCGCCAAAGAGCTCTACCGAGTTGACCCCTCGGATGCGCTCAATGCGTTGTTTCACCTCTTGATCCAAGAGTTCGAAGGCGGTTTCTTTATCCAGGTTTGGCGCTGTAAACATGACATTCAGCATCGGCTCGGCATTGGGGTCGGCCTGTCGTAACTCAATGTATCGCACTGATTCCGGCAATCGGTTCCGGGTATTCTCGATCAGGTCTTTGGCTTCAATGCCTTTGCCTGCGATGTCCGTCGTAAAATCAAGCAGCACACTCACCCAGAGGAAGCCCGGGTAACTGTTGGTGTTAATCTGTTGCACCCCACTCATCAGCGACAAGGCTTCTTCTACCGGTTTGGCGAGATTTTCTTCAACCTCCTCCGGGGTCGCACTGGGGTACTGGATCCCGATGCCGACAAAGGGAATTTCCATCTCTGGGAACTCCTCTAAGGCCAATCGACTACCCGCGAAGAGCCCCATCATCGCCATGCCCAAAAAGAACATCGTGATCGTGACCGGCCGGTTGACGGCAAAATTTGCTAGATTCATTCGCTTCGATCCAGAACAAGGTAGACCACTGGAATCACAACCAACGTGAGTAAGGTCGACATCATCAAGCCACCAATCACCGTGACCGCCATGGGGGTTCTGAGTTCAGCCGCTTCACCAAAGCCCAAGGCCATCGGCAGCAAACCCAGCACTGTGGTGAGTGTGGTCATCATGATGGGCCGGAGTCGTTCATTCGTCCCAGACACCAGCGCATCAAGCTTGGTGTAGCCTGATTGCCGACGCAACTGATTCACCCGATCTACCAAAACAATAGCATTGTTCACAACAATCCCCACCAGTAGAATCCCGCCAATAAAAACCACCACCGAAACCGGCGTATTGGTCAAAACCAGTGCGAGCACCGCACCAATGCCTGCCAAAGGAATCGTGAACATAATGACAAACGGATGCAGTAAAGACTCGAACAAGGAGGCCATGACCAAGTACACCAGGATCAAGGCCAGCAATAACGCAAACGCCAATGAATTAAACGATGAGGCCATCTCTTCGCTCTGCCCCCCCACATTGCTTTTAATCCCCAATGGATGCGGGATCTGATTCAGTAATTGCTCGACCTTTGCCGCGCCTTCCGCTAAATCGTCGCCCAAGGGATTGGCGCGGACGATGCCGACCCGTTGCTGGCCTAACCGCTGAATATCAGCAGGGCCCACCGCTTCAAAAATTGTTGCCACGGTTTTTAGCCGAACCTGCTCGCTCGACTCTGGGTTCACAATCAAGTTCTCAAGGTCTGATTTGGAATTCCTCGAGCCTTCATCAACCCGCAACCGAATGTCGATCTTCTTATCCTGAAAGGTAAATTCCGTCGGCACATTGCCCTTGACCTTATCGACCACGCGGCCGGCAACTTGCGGCACCGTCAAACCAAGCGCCGCGATCCGATCTTGGTCAAATTCGATCTGCAGTTCTGGGTAGCCTGATAAAATCGTTGATTCAATATCCGAGAAGTCGCCCGAACTCGCCATCAAAGACACCAGCGACTCGGCAACTGAACGAATCCCATCAAGGTCCGTACCGGTCACCTCGATTTCCAACGGCGTCGAGAAGGTAAAAAATTGCGGGCGCTCCAAACTGTATTTCAGCGCCGGTTCATCGTTGAGTACGCGGCGCACTTGCTGCATGGTTCGTGCTTCGGCTGTACCGGTGTCATCGGCCGCTAACACCACCGTGATACTGCCAAGATTCTCACCACCGCTGACGGCGGACGCATCCATCCGCCCACCAGTGCCAGCAACCGAATAGGTTCGCTCAACCATGGCCTCGCGCTGCAGGCCTTTCTGAACCTTTTCGATCAACCGATCAGTATTTTCAATTCGGGTACCCGGTGGTAATTCTAGACTGACCTCGAATTCGCCCTGTGAAATATTCGGTATCAATTCAAGGGCCAGCCGATTCAGCAGCAGCCCACTGCTCCCGAGCAGGGCTAAACTGATCAAGATGGTCGTTCCTGGCGATTGCAGCGCGCGCTCGAGCAAACGAGCGTAGCCTCGGGCCAGCGCAGCATACAGCAGATCAAAGCCCAGCATTACGGGCCGAATGAGCAATCGCAGGACTGTTGCCGCCAAACCCAGGGCCGCATAAATAACCCGGAGTAATCCGTCAGTAATCCGCTGATCGATCCGCGTTTGCTTCAAAGCGTCCTCATTCGTTGCCGCCGTTGGCCGCGCCTCTGACTCCGCTTGACTGCCCAATGCTGACAGCATCGGGATCAAGGTCAACGCCAGCAGCAAAGAGGTCATTAACGCGAAGGTGACGGTCAAGGCCTGGTCCTTAAATAACTGACCGGCAATCCCTTCAACAAAAGCCAGCGGCAGAAAGACCGCGATGGTCGTGAGGGTCGAGGCCAGCACCGCGCCCGAAACTTCAGCGCCGCCGGTCTGGGAAGCTTGTCGTTGAGACTCACCCTGTTCCCGCCGCCGCGCAATATTTTCAAGCACCACAATGGCATTATCCATCAGCATGCCAACCGCCAGCGCGATCCCGCCTAGGCTCATAACGTTCAGGCTGATATCAAACAGTCGCATCATCGCGAAAGTCATCATGACGGATGCCGGCACCGTGACGGCGATAATCAGGGTCACTCGGATTTGTTTGAGAAACAAGAACAAAACCAGTACCGCAAGGCCGGCCCCTTGAAATGCTGCCAGTTTGACCTCTGAGATCGCCGACTCGATGAATTCGGATTGATCATAGATCGGGGTCAGCACCATCCCCTCACCCAAGTTTTTCGTTAAGCGTTCAATTTCTGCACGGATATTGGCCGCAACCTCCACGGTATTCCCATCACCCTCTTTATAAAGAGACACCTCAATGGCTTGCAGTCCATTGACTCGCATGATGGCGTCCCGATCCTTTTGGCCTTCTTTAACTTCAGCCACATCCGCTAGCCGAATGATCTGGCCCCCGCGCTGAAATATGATGGTGGAACGAATATCGTCAATCGTAGTGAACTGGTTCAGGGTTCGAACGAGGTATTCCTGGGCGCCATCTTCAAGGGTGCCGCCCGACAGGTTGACATTCGTCTCCTGCAACCTTTGACCTAAATCCGCGACCGTGAGATCCAATTGCGCGAGCTTTGCCTGATCGACAAAAACCGCAACTTCGTCCTCAAAGCCACCCGCGACGATGGTCGCTGCGACACCAGACACCGCATCGAGTTTTCGCTTCAGAAACTCATCGGCATACCGTCTCAGTGACTGCAGCGCCTCGACCGAGGCGGCGTCTGCAGAATCTAGCGTCAGGGAGAACCGATAAATCGGGTCCAAGTTCGGGTTAAGTCGCAACAGGGCTGGCTTATCCAGTTCAATCGGCAGCCGAACCAGGTCTAATTTTTCACGCACTTCAATGGACGCCATCTCCATATCAGCGCCCCACCGAAACTCTAAAATGACGTCGCTTTGACCCGCGGCTGAAATGGAGTGCATTTTCCGGACGCCATTCACCACACCCACCCGTTGCTCGATTCGGCGGGTGACTTGTTCTTCAACTTCAGCCGGTGCGGCGCCATCGAACTCGGTTCGAATGGTCAAGGTGGGATAGGTCAACTCTGGCAACAAGGTCAGACCCAGTCGATCCAGAGAAATACTGCCAAACAGCATCGCCGCGATGGTCACCATGCAAACCGTAACAGGTCTTGCGATGGAGCGGGCCGCCAGACTCATCGCCGCGCCCTACTGAACCACACGAACCAAACCACCATCTTTGAGCGTGCTCTGCCCGCGAACCACCACCTGATCGCCTAGGCTCAGTCCTGCTTTGACTTCGACTCGATCCCCTTGGGTATAACCGGTTTCTATCAATTGACGCTTAACCGTTTCACCTGACAAGACAAACACAGACTTTTCGTTGCGCTGGGTGATGACCGCCTCACGCGACACCAAAAGCGCATCACTGTACCGATCGTACAAAATATCCACCCGAGCAAACATGCCAGGCTTCAACTGACCATCGGGGTTCAGCATGGTCACCGTCACCCGGAAGGTCCCAGTGGCGGCATTCACCTCTGGCGCGATTCGCAGCACCTGGCCATCCACCACCAAGCCCCTTAACGCATCCACCCGAATGGATGCGGGTTGACCCGGCTTCAGCTTCAAAAGCTCTTGCTCTGGCACATTCAAGATGGCTTCTATGACATCCGACCGTTTCATTTCAAAGGCTTGGGAATTGGGCTGCAGCGTGTTGCCGAGTTTGATGTGGCGCACCGTAATCACACCGTTAATCGGGGCGCGAATGGTGGCCTCACTCAGGTCATGGGCAAGCAGCGCCAAAACCGCGGCTTCACGCTCGTAATTAAACCGGGCCTGATCGAAGGCATCGGGACTGATCATCTTGCTCGCATACAATTGATCCGCGCGGTTTAAAGCGCGCTTTAGACTTTCGAGGTTCGTTTCAGTCCGCGCCATATCCAGCGCCAATCGCCGGGTGTCTAATTGGGCCAGGGGCGTCCCTTTTTCGACAACCATCCCCTCCTCAACAAATATCGTTTCGACAATGCCTTGGGTTCGAGCAACCACCAGCGCCTCTTCAACGGCAGACAAGGTCGCGGTCGTGGCGTAGGTCGCATCAATCGCACCGAGAACCACGTCGTCAATACTAACCGGTACAGGTCGGCTCTTGAACGAAGTTTTAACCGCATCGCGGTCACGTGTCTTTTCGGCAGGACTCTTACGCTCGCCACCCACCTCGGCATTTGATCCGGTTGATGCGTCGGTGTCCGCCTCACCGCTACACCCAGACAGGATCAATAACACTATCGCTAGAGAAAACAGGTTTCGCATAGGACTTTTATCAAAAGGCATCGACCGATTATACGGACAAACCTTTAGAAATCGTCACCGTCAAGACGAACCGACTAAAATTCACGACGACCGGTTCAAGCCGCTGATAATCGCCCGGCAAACTTTGACGTTTAGGTATAGTCTAAGCACCGACGGGTCAAAAAGAATCCGTCAAGGAGACAATGCATGAACCGACGTGATTTCCTGCACCGAACCATCACGGCGGCAGGATTGGGAACTGCGGCTTTCGCGCCTCAGGCATTCGGTCTCGGCGAGAGGCCCGCTGGGGCAGGCCACCGCGCCAAACAGGACTGTCTTGACGGGCAAAGTCAGCAACGCCAACCATCGATGCCGCGACTTGCGCGCAGACTGCAATCGGGCATGACCATTGGTCTCATTGCGCCGGCCAGTAATGCCTTTGAAGATCATGATCTCGAATTTGCCATGGATATTGTTCGGTCCTTGGGTTTCAAGGTCAAACCCGGCGCGCATTTATTCGACCGCCGTGGTTATTTAGCGGGCCTGGACGCCGCTCGCGCCAACGATCTCAACACCATGTTCGAAGACCCCGCAGTGGACGCAATTTTTTGTGCCCGCGGCGGTTTTGGCGCCTCAAAGCTCTTGCCGCTGATCGACTACGACGCCATCGCTCGCAATCCAAAAATATTGCTGGGCTACAGCGATATCACCGCCCTGCACCTCGCGATTAATGGACAAACCGGACTGATTACCTTCCATGGCCCGATCGCGACCCAACAATTCAGTCCTTATACCGTAAAAGCCTTCCGGCGCCTGTTACAAACTGTGCCAAAAGCACCGATCATCGGCGCGCCCCCACCCTTCCTGCGCGCGCCCGGACGCGCCGAACGGATCAATCGACTCAAAACCCTAAAACCGGGTCAAGCAACCGGTCGACTGATCGGCGGCAACTTATCCCTCATCACGCACCTTCTGGGCACGCCTTATGCACCAGACTTCCGGGGTGCCATTTTATTTTTAGAAGATGTGGACGAGGCGCCCTACCGGATCGACCGAATGTTGACCGCGCTCTGGCTTGCGGGTGTTTTTGACCAGATCGCGGGTCTCGTGATTGGTAAATTTACAAATGCCCAAGCCTCAGGGCCCAGTCTATCAATCGACACGATCCTCAATGACCGCGTTGCGCCACTCAGCATTCCTGTGCTACAAGGCCTCATGATTGGGCACATAGAAGATCAAGCCACCCTTCCGGTCGGCGCAATGGCGACCCTCGACGCAGATCGGCAGCAGTTAACCGTGGTTGGCCCCTACCTGGTTTAGGCCCAATGAAAAGGCGTTGAATTGTGCAGCGATATTTAAATTTTAATAATATCAATATTTTATAAGGATTTTATGCAAGCAGTTATTGGAATTATAACGATCCTCGGCGTCGGCTTTTTGCTCTGTAAAGATCGGTCCTTGATTCAATGGCGATTTATTGCCATCGGCCTTGTCCTGCAATTTGCCTTGGCCACCTTGTTCCTGAAGGTGGCGTGGATCGCCGAGTCACTGATGGTCTTTAACGTGATTGTGACCGCCATCGAGCAGGCGACCTTGGTCGGAACCAGCTTTATGTTTGGCTTCTTAGGCGGTGCGGACGCCCCATTTGATTTAAAGTCAGGCGCCTCGCTTTATATTTTCTCGTTCCGGGTACTGCCTCAAATTCTGGTATTCAGCGTGCTGGTCGCCATCTTTTGGTACTGGGGCGTCCTGCCCATGTTGGTCAGAGTTTTAGGCTCGCTGCTAAAGCGCGGACTCAATGTGTCTGGCGTATTGGGCACCGCCGCGGCCGCCAGCTTATTTTTAGGGATGGTTGAAGCGCCGCTGGTCATTCGCGCCTATCTCAAAGACATGTCCCGCAGCGATTTTTTTGCCGTAATGACCTGCGGCATGTCGACCATTGCCGGTACCATGATGGTGTTGTATGCCTCAGTTTTGCGTGACGTTTTACCCAACCCAGTCGGGCACCTATTTACGGCCTCGATTATCAATATTATCGGGGCGATTTATCTTTCCCGACTGCTCATGCCGGAAGCAGCGCAAGACGCAGTAGCGGTAAAACCCAAATTGGCGCTGCAATACGCCTCCTTCATGGATGCAATTACGCGAGGCACCTCTGATGGCCTAACCCTTGCCATGCACATTGGCGCAATGCTGCTGGTCCTCAGCAGCCTTGTCGCCCTGGCCAACGGCATTGTGGGTCAATTTTCGGTCGATGGCACAACCTTGTCACTCGAGTACCTCACCGGGCTTTTGTTCGCCCCCGTCGCCTGGCTCATCGGTATTCCATGGGCCGAGGCCCAACTGGCAGGCAGCATCATGGGTACGAAAATTATCCTGAATGAACTGATTGCTTACATCCAGATGGCAGGACAGGCGGACGCACTGTCGGTGAATACAAGGTTGATCCTAACTTACGTGCTGTGCGGGTTCGCCAATATCGGCAGCCTCGGTATTTTGTTAGGCGGACTCACCGTTTTGGTGCCCGAGCGCCGAGCGGAATTTTTAAGCATTGCCCCCTTGTCCATTTTAAGCGGCACACTGGTGACCTTGATGAGCGGCGCCATTGTTGCCTTGATCACCTTGTTTTAAACCTGCTTTTAGACCTGCGCCTCGCGCGCGGTTTGCTTCAACCTACCGGATCCTCAATCTTTGACCCAGGCCGGAAAAACGCTTAGGATTTTCTCTAGAATTAACGCCGACTCAAAACGCACCCAAAACCCGCCACGTGATGTTAGAACAAGTGGGCTTAAATAAGGTCTGCGTTTTTCGACAACCGAGGAGACACATCATGATCAAGCCAACCAACCAATCGATTAGCCGAACGTTAATCAATACCCTCTTAGCACTCGGCCTCACTCTTACGGCGAGTCTGGCCCAGGCAGAATCCGCCATGACGACGAATGATTTACCGCCTTGGTTTAAGCCAGAACTCCAGGTTCATCTTGTCGCGATGGATCTGGATTCAGCCCAGAAAACAGAATTCCGAGAAGCGCTAACAGACTGTTTGAGTGGCCTACAGGGGATTGTTCAGCGCGAGATTCGCCGAGGCGGGGCTGACATCCCAAAACGCATCCGACGCGCAACCAACCGGCAATACAGCAAGTTCGATAAGCGGATGAAAGCAAGCCTCGCAGACCCGCAAGAGACGCACTGGGCACAATACCTTGAGGGCCTAAAAGTCGTGATGGCAGAGCAGGCTCAATCAAGATAACGTCTCGGCCAACGCGAGCGTCTAGCTCGACCCGCACCCAATAGCCGGTTGAACGCTTATCCGTTTTGATCATCGGCAAGAAGACCTTGCTAGCCCGTCACGTTTGGCAAGCTGCCGGCCTGAGCACACCACCCGGCCCAACGACCCGTTACCTTTTGCAGGGTCAGACTGCCACTCGCGTAACGGCGTCGGCAGGCAGCCAAGGCCTGCTGCGTTAAAAGCGATTACCCTTTTAAAATGCCGGCCACGGGCTGTTGCCACAACCACCGCCCCGCGGCCAATCCGCCAAGAGACGCATTGCGCGCCCTCGGCTTCGGTTTTTGCTTCAATCACACCCATCATTCAGGCGGACCAATCGACGGGCCACGTCTGGCTTGAACGCTTGTGCCTTGAATTAGTGCTAAAAGGCCTTACAATCTAATCACAGGGTTTTTGTAAACGACCCTGATTCAGATCAGACCAGTTCAAAGGAGACACCATGGCGGACGCAAACTTCATTACCCAAACCCAATCTCAAGCCGGGGGCCGCAGCGAGGCAGGCTACAAAGTGTTACGGCAAACCTACATGCTGTTGTCGATGACGGTAATTTTTAGTGCACTCACCGCCGGGATTTCAATGGCTGTTGTGCCACCCCCCATGACCGGTATTGTCTGCATGCTCGTTGCGTTCTTTACCTTATGGCGCTTACATAAAGTGGCAAACACGCCAGCCGCCTTGGGTTGGGTCTTTGCCTTTACGGGCTTGCTCGGCTTCTCACTTGGACCGATGTTAAATGCGTATATGCAAATGTCCCAATCTGGCGGCCTAGTCATCGTGTATGCCTTGGCAACGACCGGCGCCATTTTTATGACGCTATCGGGCTATACCCTGATCAGCAAAAAAGACTTCTCCTTCTTGGCCGGATTTCTCTCGGTCGGGCTCTGGATCCTCATTGGCGGCTTGCTCTTTAGCTTTGTGGGTAGCCTGTTTGGCTTCCAGATTTCGGGCTTGCATCTCGCACTCAGCAGTATGGCCATCGTGATCTTTTCGGGCTTCATTATGTACGACACCCATCGGATCCTCTCTGGCGGCGAAACCAATTACGTCTTGGCAACCGCTAGCATGTACCTCAGCATCTACAACTTGTTTATTCATCTGCTCGCGCTCTTCGGCTTTGCAGACGACTAAACCCACATTATTGAGCACCCATTCAAAAAGCCCGGGCCAATCGTCCGGGCTTTTTTGATCCCTGGCACACGCCGTAAAAGATTGAAATCCTCGTGAAATTTGCACTCAGCATCCAAGGCTCACCCTTTACCAGCAATAGCCTTTGGAGTGCTTTAAAGTTTGCGCAGGCCTGCCTGAATGATGGCCATCATATTCATCGGGTATTTTTCTATCATGATGCCGTACTCGTGGCGAACGCCTTGCAAGCGCCACCCCAAGACGAAATGCACCTAACGGCCGCCTGGCAAGACCTTGGGCAGACCCACGAACTGGACCTCTGCTTGTGCGTTGCCTCCTGTTTACGTCGCGGCATTCTCGATGATTCAGAGGCGCACCGGTTCGAGAAAACTGCGAGCAACCTCGCACCTGGATTTAACATCTCGGGACTCGGCCAACTGATCGAGGCGAGCCTTGTCTGCGATCGTGTTGTGACCTTTGGCGCCTGACCATGACCCAATTGCTTTTTATTCTTTCTAACCCGCCTGGCAGCAGTGTTTATGCGCAAGAGGCCTTCGATGCCGCCTTAGCAGGCTCGGCGTTTTCTAATATCGCCATGCTCTTTGTCGCAGCGGGTTGCCTGCAACTGATCGAACCGAGGCTCGAGACCGCAGCGCACCAAAGAAAAGATTTCCAGAGGGGATTTCTAGCGCTGCCTGATTACGATATTCAGGATATTTTTTTGCTGCGCCCAATCCTACAAAGATCATCACCTCCAAACGGCGTCGCTCGTTGTTCAACCCGCGTTGCTCTCTCAGCCAGAAATATCGGCCCTGATCGAGCGCGCAGACAGCGTGCTCAGTTTCTAATGATCTTACACACCTTCAATAGCCTCAACGCGTATCGACTGCACGGTCATCGGCCCAGTGATCACGATCTGATTTTACTGATCGAAGACGGCGTGTTTCTGGTAGGCGAGCCAAACCTCGGTCGCGATCACCGAATAAGAGTCCTGAGCGAGGATCTAGATCAAAGAGGATTGCGCGCCCCCAGCGCAATCACGCTGATCTCTTACCAAGATTGGGTTCGCCTTACCACTGAGAGTCAGCACTGCGTAAGCTGGACCGGATAATGGCTGAGCGCGACCGAGAAGGTTTTTTAGTCTCGCCGCCCTGACTGGACCCCTGAGGTTGCTGAGGTCATTGCACTTGATCTGGGGGTTACGTTGCAGACCCAGCACTGGGTGATCATCGATTTGTTGCGCCACTATTTTTCGCAATATGGCCTCTCACCGCCGAGTAGAGTCTTAATGAAATTACTGAAGCGTGAACACGACCCAGAATTTTCGAGCATTGCCCTCATGCAACTCTTTGGCGGCCGAGCCAGGCGCCAGCTGGCTCAAATCGCGGGGCTGCCCAAGCCAAGCGATTGCGATTAATCGATCGCTCTGACGGCTCAAAGGCCGAACACTCGGGGCTCGGAGCACCTCGCCCACGATGATCAGCGTCGGCGACGGCAATTGCGCCCGCGCCACAAGCCCTGGGATTGTTTCAAGATCCCCCATCACACTGACCGCCTCTGGCGTGGTGCCTTTAGAAATAACCGCAACGGGGGTTGAGATGGCCTTACCATGACGGATCAATTGAGCACAAATATCAGACAAACCACCGAGGCCCATATAAAACACCAGTGTCTGCCCAGGCGAGACCATCTCTGCCCAAGGTAAATCAACCGATGCATTTTTCGGATGCCCGGTCACAAAGCGCACGGACTGCGCATAATCGCGGTGGGTCAGGGGAATGCCGGCATACGCCGCACAACCTGATGCTGCTGTAATGCCAGGCACCACTTGGAAGGGAATTCCGGCTTCAATTAACTCCGTCAGCTCCTCACCACCACGGCCAAAAATGAACGGGTCGCCGCCTTTCAGCCTTACAACGCGTAAGCCTTGACGCGCTAAGGTCACCAATTGCGCATTGATGGAGGCCTGTGGGGTTGAACTCAGTCCGCTTTGTTTTCCAACATACTGCAGCGTTGCATCGCGCCGAGCGCGATCCAATACCTTCGCCGAAACCAAATTATCATAAAGAATGACATCGGCGCGCTGCAGCAATTGCAGCGCCCTAAGGGTGAGCAAATCCGGGTCTCCCGGGCCGGCCCCCACTAAAAAGACTTCTCCCACGGCGGCCTCGGGGCTAAAGAGGTAGCCATCCGCCAAATCATCCTCTCCGGCTTCAGCATGACTAAAACCTGGCCCAGCAAAAAAAGCTTCGGTCGTGATACGGCGCGTTCTGATATCAGGAATAACCGTCTTAAGCTTTGGCCGACGAGATTTCAAATACTCGGCAACCCGAACCAGGGTCTGGGGTACCAGGGCTTCGAGTTGTTCGCGTAGGAACCGCGTCAACACGGGCGATGACCCACCCGTTCCCACACTCAGCAAGACGGGCGAGCGGTTGATGATCGCCGGAAAAATAACCGTGCTGAGATCCGGCTGGTCCACAACATTCACCGGTAACTGTCGTGCTTGGGCAGTCCGAGACACCTGCGCATTGACCATCGCGTCATCCGTGGCAGCAACCACCAAGCACGCGCCTTCGAGGTCGTTGTCGTCAAACACCTTCTGCTGCCATTCATGGTCCGCAGACAAATCGTTCAGATCAAACTCAAGCCTTGGTGCAATGCACCGCAGCACGGCCCCAGCTTCGCTCAATAGCACCGCCTTGCGCCGCGCGATTTCACCGCCACCCACCAGCAAAACCAAAGCCCCGCGCAGATTGAAATGAAGCGGTAGGTAATCCACTAGTTCGCAAGCAGTCGCGTCTTTCCGCCAAGATAAGGCCGCAGGGCATCTGGAATCGTAATTTGACCTTGCGCGTCTTGACCGTTTTCAAGCACCGCTACCAGCGTACGGCCAACCGCAAGACCGGAGCCGTTGACCGTGTGGACTAATTCAGGCTTGGCACTGGCTTCAATGCGATACCGCGACTGCAGACGCCGGGCTTGGAAATCCTTAAAGTTGCTACAGGATGAAATTTCACGGTATTGATTTTGACCTGGCAACCAAACCTCAAGGTCATAAGTTTTGCTTGATGAGGCCCCTAAGTCGCCGGCGCACAAATTCATGACGCGATACGGCAGCTCCAATTTCTGAAGAATGGCCTCGGCATGCTGGGTGAGCGCTTCATGGGCTGCCTCGCTCTCTTCTGGCGGCACCAACTGAACGAGTTCAACCTTTTCAAACTGATGCTGTCGAATCATGCCCCTGGTATCGCGGCCATAGCTACCGGCCTCGCTTCTGAAACACGGTGTATGGCAGACCATTTTTACAGGGAAATCACTTAGGTTCAGAATTCGATCCCGGTAAAGATTCGTAACCGGCACTTCCGCCGTTGGGATCAAATACAGCGCTCGCTCAAGATCAACTCGAAAAAGGTCATCGCCAAACTTAGGAAGCTGACCGGTCCCCTTAAGCGCCTCTTCGTTAACTAAAAAAGGCACGTACACTTCCTGATACCCATGCTCATTGACGTGAGTGTCGAGCATCAATTGGGTCAGCGCGCGCTGCAGTTGCGCCAATTCGCCTTTGAGCGCCACAAACCGGGATTGGGCCATCGTCGCCGCCACATCAAAATCCATTAACCCACCGCGCTCCCCAAGGCTCACATGATCTTGCGCCTCTTGCTCAAACACCCTCGGGGTGCCCCAGCGCCGTATCTCGACATTGTGTGTTTCATTCAGGCCTTCGGGCACACCCGCATCGGGGAGATTCGGCAAGCCCATCAAAACCGCTTGCAGCGCTTGGGACGCCTCATCGAAAACAACCTTCTGCTGATCCAGTTGCGCGCCTAGGTCGGACACCGTTGCCATGATGGGCGCCGTATCTTCGCCTTTCGCCTTGGCCTGGCCAATGGCTTTGGACACGCGATTGCGTTCTGCCTGCAGGGTTTCCATAGTTGTTTGAGCGGATTTTCTCTGGGCCTCCAGGCCCGAAAGCGCCTCAATATCGAGGACGAACTGACGGCGAGCGAGTTGGGCGGCGAGCGCCGTTAAGTCCCCTCGAATCAACTTAGGATCTAACATACATCATCCTTCTTTTAGCAAAGCGCCTGAAGGCAATACGCGGGTCGCGTCACTTGCCATCGAAAGCGGGCAATCGTAGCGAAATGGCTGCATGACATCAATGACCCAATAGCCAACGCGCGGCTGCAATGCCTGCGGCAAGCGCCAGCAAACACCCGAATAGGGTCGCCGACATATACCCGAGCGCTACCGTCAACCGGCCTTCAACCAACAGTTCATAAACTTCAAGGCTGAAGGTCGAGAAGGTCGTAAAGGCACCGAGCAGGCCCACGGTGAGAAAAACCCGAAGTTCGTCAGAAATGTCTAACCGCTCGACCAAGACATAAACCACACCCATCAGCGCGCAGCCCAGGACATTGACGGAGAAAATGCCCAACGGGAATCCGCCAAAGCCGGCCCGGCCCACGCTTGTGGCCAAATAAAACCGCAACACAGCCCCCAGCGCACCACCCGTTCCCACCCAAAACCAAATCATTGTCACCTCATCTCTCCCTACGGCCTTTGATCTTTGTGACCCCAACTGAGCGCCCTCAAGTCAGGACGCTTTTCGGATATCTGCTCACGCGGGAGCATCCGGCACCTCGTCGTCCTCATAGCGTTGAAAAGGGCTGGCAGCACTGAGTTTACGCAAGTACACCAGCTTCTCGCGGATCTTACCCTCGAGGCCACGCTCGGTCGGTTCATAAAACGCCTGCTCACCCACAGCCTCCGGAAAATAACGTTCCCCAGGGACAAACCCCTCGTCAAAATCATGCGCATACTGATAGCTTTCACCATGCCCCAGAGACTTCATAAGCACTGTTGCCGCGTTCCTGAGATGCAAAGGAACCGCCTCTGAGCCACCGGCCGCAACCAATGCCCGCGCAGCACCCCACGCCGTATACACGGCATTACTCTTGGCGGCGACCGCCAAGTAAACGACCGCTTGGGCCAGCGCCAATTCACCTTCCGGTGGACCCAGCCTGCGCTGAACATCCCAGGCATTGAGGGTTAACTGCAAGGCTCTCGGGTCGGCATTACCGATATCCTCGGTGGCCATTCGAATCATCCTGCGGGCAATGTAAAGCGGATCGCAGCCGCCATCGATCATCCGAGCCAACCAATACAGGGCCGCATCGGGGGATGAACCTCGAACAGCCTTATGTAAGGCTGAGATCTGATCGAAGAAGACGTCCCCGCGCTTATCAAAGCGGCGGGCATGATCGCCTAAAATCGACGCTAAGTCGGCTTCCTCAAGATGCTCCCCAGACCGATGGGTCCAGGCAATTTCAAGTAAATTAAGGGCCAAACGCGCATCCCCATCACTTGCCTTAGCAATGGTTTCAAGCACAACGTGTTCTTCGGGAAGGGGTAATCGGGCACCCAGTTCGTTCAAACCACGGGTTAAAATCTCGAGCAGCGCCACGACATCGAGCGTCTTCAATACATAAACCCGCGCTCTCGACAATAAGGCGGCATTGAGCTCAAACGATGGGTTTTCGGTCGTCGCGCCGATAAAGATCACGGTCCCGTCTTCAACATGGGGCAAAAACGCATCCTGCTGGGATTTGTTAAAGCGATGGACCTCATCGACAAACAACAGCGTTCTTTGACCTTTTTGAGCGTGATATCGCGCCTCATCGATGGCCGCACGAATATCCTTCACGCCGCTTAACACTGCTGATAGCGCAATAAAATGGGCCTGGCAATGACTCGCGATCAATCGCGCCAAGGTTGTTTTGCCGGTGCCTGGCGGCCCCCAAAGGATTAAGGAGTGCAACTGGCCTTGCTCAATGAGTTGCCGAAGCGGTCGACCGTTGCCCAACAGATGGTCTTGACCTGAAATCTCTTGAAGGGTTTTAGGGCGCATTCGGGCGGCTAAGGGTTGCCCTCGGTCCTCATCAGGCGTCATCGCGCTCAGAAGGTCCTGTGGCGGGCCCATGGCATCAGTCACCTCGATCACCGACTCGATTAACGGTCATCGATCACATCGATACCCTCAGGCACTTCAAATTGAAACAATGCCGGAGGCAAGGGCGCGTTTAAAGAAATCAAGGTCAAGGCAATCGAGACCTGCATTTTAGACTGGGTCATTAAGATAATCTGGCTCGGCACGTCGGCCGCAAACGCGATCTGCACCCAAGCAATGAGTGAGGCGGTATCGGTTGGCACCAATCGAAAGCGCGCGCCTGATCCCGATTCATCGTCAAAGGTCACAGCGAACGCCGCACTCAATTCTGATTCGGTCATCAAAAGGACCTTGGCAGGGGACAATGCGGTTAAAGACGCAAAGGATTGCAGTTTCAACTGGGCGAGCAGGGCATCATATTCATAGATTGTCTCGCCATCAGAAACCACCAAAGGCTGGTCAACGGATTCCAAGCGAAACTGAGCAGGACGCTGTAGATAAAAATCGCCTTGTTGAAGCTCGCCCCCTGGATCGGTCGCGCGCTGCTCAAAGCGAAGATGCAACTGCTGAAATTGCGTCAACTGATCGATCAAGGTGGTCAGCGCTGACGCGGGCTCGGTTGGGGTTGCGGGCGCTGCAGCGGCGAAAGAGCACAAGGCCAATAGCCCGGCGGTCAGAAGACCCCAAAGGCGCACCCGGAACCCTTCCGAAAATTGTCCCACGCCTAAACCCTCAATTCGGCGGCGCATGCGCGAGCACTTCTCGAGAACCATTACTATTCATTGCACTGACAATCCCTGCGGCTTCCATTGCCTCCACCATTCTGGCGGCGCGGTTATAGCCAATCCGAAGTTTTCGCTGAACCGCTGAAATAGACGCGCGCCCACTCTCGGTCACAAAAGCCACGGCTTCATCGTATAGCGCGTCAGACTCTGGTCCCTCATCCTCACTACTCCCAGCCGATCCAGGAAGCAGCTCCGAATCGGTTCTGGTATCGAGGATTTCTTGCAAATAGTTGGGTTCCCCCAAGGCCTTCCAACTTTCAACCACGCGATGCACTTCTTCGTCATCAACAAAGGCGCCATGGACTCGAATCGGTATGGGGGTACCACTGGGCATATACAACATGTCGCCATGCCCCAACAGTTGCTCCGCGCCGCCCTGATCCAGAATTGTTCGAGAATCGATCTTGCTCGACACCTGAAAGCCGATGCGAGTTGGCACATTGGCCTTGATCAAACCCGTGATGACATCAACCGAGGGCCGCTGGGTCGCTAAAATCAGATGAATACCCGCTGCACGCGCCTTCTGCGCGATTCGGGCGATCAGCTCTTCCACTTTCTTGCCGACAATCATCATCATATCGGCAAACTCATCGATCACCACAACAATGTACGGCAGAGATTCAAGGGTAGGAGCCTCTGGCGGTTCCTGCTCTGCGTCCCAACCCATGGCAGTAGGGTCGAAGGTCCACAACGCTTTGATGGCATCTTTTACTTTGCGATTAAAGCCGCCGACATTCCGAACCCCCATCGCCGCCATCAACCGATAGCGTCGCTCCATCTCGGCCACGCACCAGCGCAACGCATTCGCGGCATCTTTCATGTCGGTGACAACCGGGGTGAGCAAGTGTGGAATGCCTTCATAGACCGCGAGCTCGAGCATTTTCGGGTCGACCATGATCAAGCGCACTTCTTCCGGTGAGGCTTTGAACAATAGCGAGAGGATCATCGCGTTGATCCCAACAGATTTACCCGAGCCCGTTGTGCCCGCGACCAAAAGGTGCGGCATTTTGCCGAGGTCGACCACTACGGGCTCGCCCGCAATGTCATGCCCCAAGGCAAGCGACAAAGGCGAGCTAGACTCATCATAGGCTCTGGAGGACAACACCTGACTTAATCTAACGATCTCGCGATCCTCGTTGGGAATCTCGATGCCAACGACCGGCTTACCGGGCACCACCTCGACAACCCGAACGCTGATAACCGCTAGTGATCGTGCCAAATCTTTTGCCAGACCCGAGATACGGCTCACCTTGACGCCAGCAGCGGGCTGGATCTCGAACCGGGTCACAACCGGACCGGGGAAGACTGCGACGACCTCCGCATCAACCCCATAATCTTTCAACTTCAGTTCGAGCAACCGAGACATCGCTTCAAGGTCATCTTCTGAAAACCCTTTTTCACTGTTCACTTCCCGGGCATCGAGCAAACTCAATGCGGGTAGACCTGCGATGGCCTCGGTTTTGAACAGGTTACCTTGCTTTTCGCGGGTGGCACGCTCGCTGATTTCCGGCGGTTTTTCTTCGCGCTTTTGAATCTTCACCGGCACCCGTTTTTGTGTTTTTTCAACATGCTGCTCGAGCTTGAATTGACGCGCCTTGCTTGACTCGACCTGGATGGCCCTGGTTTGACGCGCGAGCTTTAGTTTGTGGAACAACGCTTTGATATTGGCTATGGCTGTGAGCGTCGCGCCCCCGGTTCGATCCAGGACGCTGAGCCAGGAAATCTCGATCATGAGGGTCAAACCGAGCAGCAGGGTCGCTAACATGAGCACTGTCGTGCCGACATAACTCACCCGCGGCAGTAAAAATCCACTGAGCAGCTGACCCAGCACCCCCCCACTGCCTTCCCTGAGCGACCCACCGAAGCCATAGAAGTGCAAATCTGACAGCACGGCACAGGCAGCGATCGTCAACAACAGGCCAAAGCCTTGGACCAACAGCAGTGCAAACACCCAAGGTTCATCCCCGCGGTTCACAAGGCGCTTCACAACCGGAATCAGTAAGAGAAAGGGAAAACTTAAGGCCGTTAAACCAAAAAGCACAAGCAATACATCCGCCACCCAGGCGCCCGAAGACCCAACAAGATTCGACACTTCGGCATCTAGACCGGTATAGGTCCAACCCGGATCATTCGGGTCGAAGCTATAAAGGGCAACCGCAAAAAGGACCGCCAGCAGTAACTGACCAATAATCAGCGATTCCCGCAATCGGGGCGCAAGAATCGCTAAGAATCCGGACGGGTTCTCTGCGTCATCTTCTTTTAACTTTGTTTGTGCCAAAAGCTCACCTTCTTGTCCACATTGACCGGATCACAACGATCCTAAACAGCCAAACTGAGGACGCTTACCTAAACCTGCCATAGACCTACCGGCGGCGTTAGCATCAACCCCATCGCCTAAAAGATCCTCGGGCGGATGCCCCGTTCGACCTGCCTTTTATTTTAATGTCATGAGCCACTTCGTCTACTTCACGCGCCACTGATGCGATTACACCCGGCATCGCTTTGATTTTAGCTTTCTGTTCCGATTTAGCGCTTCTGGATGTTTTTTTACAGTCTCTGTTTCGCGTCTTTTTCTAGCGCCTCGATTGACCGCCCCGATTCAACGCATTTTCTGATGGGCCTTGATGCTCGGTCCCCTCGCGATCCGCTAACGCTCGCCATAAGGGCTCTAGATTCAGGCGCTCTGAACCAAAGTCGCAACCGAAACACCTCTAATACGGTCCTCACCCCTTGCATTCGCTTAGACGTCTTATCCCCAACCAACTCGATCCCAGCACCCCTGATCCGCATTGGCCGCCCTGAATCTAGATTTTGTCCCAAACACCCGTTACATCATAGCCGAGGGCCTGACGTAAATCATCTTAGGGCTTGGCCTCAGATTCCAGCCAAATTCTATGCGCGCAACTACCCGGCGACGGGCGAATGGTTTACCATTGAACCCGCAGAAATCATCCGCAGACAGACTGGAGAACAGATCCTTGAGCGTCTTGGGCAGCCCAATGGGCCACAAGCGCGACAATGGGTCTAGACGATCGATCTAACCGCGTTTGTCCTTGACTGACCCAACCGTCGGCCGAATCACAGGGCAAGATAAACGGAGACACCATAAAATGGCTGGACCAACGCAACCTCAAGTATTCGATGACGCCTGGGACGATCAGCGCATCGATGAATTTTATCAAGATCAAAAAGCTCGGGGCACGAGGCGTGATTTTGATCTGATCGAAGCCGGCTATCGAGGCATGCGAGCTGACGACTTCTCGCGCTACATTCAAGTTCTGAGGTTAGCGGGCCATCATCTAATGGATACCAATGACCTTGGTGAAACCGTCTGGGATCGGATTGCACAACATGGCGCTGGCGAGGCTTATTTAACGGCGATGCCCCGCGCAGATATCACGGCAAACTAAGCCGATTAAAACCAGGATAACCGGGTCGACAACCGACCCATTGATACAGCCTTGAGCCTAGACAGCCCTGAGCGAGAACAGCCCTGAGCTGAAACAGCCTTGAGCTAAACAGCCTTGAGCGAAAACAGCCCTGAGCTAGACAGCCCTGAGCTAAACAGCCCTGAGCTAAACAGCCTTGAGCGAAAACAGCCTTGAGCTAAACAGCCTTGAGCTGAAAACAGCCCTGAGCTAGACAGCCTTGAGCTAAACAGCCTGAGCGACAGCCTGAGCTAAACAGCCCTGAGCAAGCCATGGGCTTAACCAAGACACAGCAATGTTAAATTGAAGAGGAAAAACCGTCCATGGAAACCCGCCATCAAAAACTTCTGATTCTCGGATCTGGGCCGGCAGGCTTCACCGCTGCGGTGTATGCCGCCAGAGCCAATCTCAACCCGGTGATGATCACAGGGATTGAAACCGGTGGTCAGCTGACGACCACGACAGACGTCGACAACTGGCCCGGTGATGTTGAGGGCTTGCAGGGACCCGACCTCATGCAGCGAATGCAGCAGCACGCAGAACGATTTGAAGCTGAAATCATCTACGATCATATTCATACCTGTGACCTGAGTCAGCGACCTTTTGTATTCGAAGGTGACCAAGCCACCTACACCTGCGACGCCGCAATCATCACAACCGGCGCCTCTGCCCGTTATCTAGGACTGCCCTCTGAAGAGGCCTTTAAAGGCAAAGGCGTCAGCGCTTGCGCCATGCGATGGCTTCTTTTATAAAGGCCAAAAAGTGGCTGTGATCGGCGGCGGCAATACGGCCTTAGAAGAAGCACTTTATTTATCGAATCTTGCTGAGACGGTCTATCTTGTTCATCGACGCGACAAATTCAGAGGCGAAAAAATTCTTCAGAACCGCGTGCTTGAGAAAGAAAATATCCAGGTCATCTGGAACAGCACGCTTGACGAAGTGTTGGGCGATGCGCTGGGCGTCACGGGCATGAAAATTCGCGCCATCGAAACCGACGCGGTCACCGAGATGGCGCTGCAAGGCGTTTTTATTGCCATTGGGCATACCCCCAATACCGGTCTATTCGAGAACCAACTCATCATGAAAGATGGTTACCTCGCGATTGCCAGCGGACTCAACGGTGGCGCTACCGCAACCAGCATCCCCGGTGTTTTTGCCGCGGGGGACGTTGCAGACCACATTTACCGGCAAGCGGTGACCTCTGCTGGGTTCGGCTGCATGGCGGCGCTTGATGCAGAAAAGTATCTCGACGAATTGGCCTGATCTGCAGCGCGCGGCGTGGCAATCGCCTTAACCGAATTGGATCAAGACCTCTGGTTCCCGCACCCTGAGCAGGCCCTAGATGAGCCAGAAGGGCTGCTCGCGATGGGCGGGGACCTTTCCCCGAATCGATTGCGCCTTGCCTATCGACACGGCATCTTTCCGTGGTATGAAGACCAACAACCGCTACTTTGGTGGTCGCCGCCAAACCGCGCCGTGGTTTTTCCCGATCGATTTCAGCCGTCGCGAAGCCTTAAACGGACCCTCAAGCAAAGCCCGTTTCATTTGACGCTGGATGAGCACTTCGAGGCGGTGATTGCAGGTTGCCAACAACATCGGTTAGAACAGGGTCTTGGAACCTGGATCACCCAAGAGATGATCACCGCCTACACCCATTTATTTCATGCCGGAGAGGCCCATTGTATCGCCTGCTTTAACCAGGGCCGCTTGGTTGGTGGGCTCTATGGCGTGAGTGTCGGCAATGTCTTTTGTGGGGAATCGATGTTTTCAATCGAAAGTAATGCCTCGAAGATCGCTTTTTGTCATCTGGTCCAAACCTGCCGAACCCTTGGCGTCAACCTGATCGACTGCCAGATGCCGAATCCCCACTTACTATCGCTAGGCGCCGAGGTCATACCGCGGGCAGCATTTCTGCATCTGCTGGCAGACCGAGACGACACCCCTTGCGCCTGGCCTCAGCATTTCGGCCCATTACCTATTTGGGACAAAGGCACCGGATTAAAAGCCCCATGACAGACCTTGATGCACTGCAGTTTTTTCAAACGCCGGACCACCCCTGTAGCTATCTTCCTGAGCAGCGGGCCACCACCGTCTTTGCCGACCCTGATATCATCATCAGCACCGGCTTATATACCCAACTTTCACAATTTGGCTTTCGCCGGAGCGGGGCCCACATTTATCGGCCACATTGCGGCGCTTGCCAAGCTTGTATCGCGGTTCGTTTACCCGTTGCGGCCTTCACTGCAAAACGTCGCCACCAGCGGGTGCTGAAACGCAACCAGGATTTAGCCAAGCAACAAACAGCGCCACACAACAGCGAAGAAATCTGGTCGCTTTATGAACGCTATATTAATCATCGGCACAATGATGGCGACATGTACCCCGCAGACCGTGAGCAGTTTGTCAGCTTTTTAGTCACGGGAAGGCCCGAAGCCCAATTCACCGAATACCGACTGGGCGAACAGTTGATCGCTGTGGCCGTGTCAGATGAACTCCAGGATGGCCTGTCGGCGATTTACACTTTTTTTGATCCAGATCATGACCCCCGCTCGCTCGGGACCTTTGCCATCCTGGATCTCATCCAGCAAACCCAAGCGAAGGGGTTACCTTATCTCTACCTCGGCTACTGGATCGAAGCCAGTAACAAGATGCACTATAAGGCCGAATTTCTACCCCAAGAACGCCTCACGACGACCGGATGGCAGCGAATATCTTCGATATTGCCGTTGCAGTAAACGCCATCTTCAGTTCTTGGGTGGGTGCTTTGCCTTGCCTTAGCAATTAGTGCAAACTGCGCTCACTTTAAACTAGCTCGACAATAGAGGCGCAATGGCGAAGGAAGAACAGATTCAACTCTCTGGCACGGTGATCGATACCCTGCCCAATACCATGTTTCGGGTAGAACTGGAAAATGGCCATGTTGTGATGGCCCATATTTCTGGGAAAATGCGAAAAAACTACATTCGCATCCTAACGGGCGACAAGGTTAAGGTCGAACTCACGCCCTACGATCTTTCCAAGGGCCGAATTACCTTCCGAGAATAATCTGTTGGATGCCTGCCAGTTCGCAACCCACTGGCAGGCGCACCGTTAGAAAGCACCTTTACAGACAATTCGCCATCTTCCACGCCAACGGTGACCACCCCGCCTTGCGTCAGATCACCAAAGAGTAAATCTTCGGCCAACTGCCGCTTAATCTTTTCTTGGATCAGGCGCTGCATGGGTCTCGCGCCGAGCAATTCGTCATAACCTTGCTCACCCAACCAGGCCCTCGCCGCATCGCTGACCTCCAACAAGACCTTCTTGTCGTCCAATTGCACTTGAATTTCAACTAAGAACTTATCGACCACGGTTTTGATCACTTCTTTGCTCAGGGGGCCGAACGGAATAATGCTGTCAAGACGGTTTCTGAACTCTGGTGTAAAGGTCCGCTCAATAGCTGCGGTATCTTCGCCTTCACGACGATCACGTCCGAAACCAATGGCGGCTTTTGACATTTCAGACGCACCTGCATTTGATGTCATGATCAAAACAACATTGCGGAAGTCGGATGTGCGCCCATTGTGATCTGTCAATTTGCCATGATCCATGACTTGCAGTAAAATATTGAAAACATCGGGATGCGCTTTTTCGATTTCGTCTAGCAACAAAACGCAATGTGGGTTTTGATCTACGCCATCCGTCAACATTCCGCCCTTGGTCAAAGCCAACGTAGCCTGGTGGCGCACCGATCAATCTCGATACGGTATGTCGCTCCATATATTCCGACATATCAAACCGGACCAACTCAACGCCCATGATCCGAGCCAACTGCCGGCAAACCTCGGTTTTACCCACACCCGTTGGACCAGAAAACAAGAACGAGCCGATAGGCTTCTCGCCTTCTCGCAAGCCGGCACGGGCGAGTTTAATGGCACTGGCCAGGGAGTCGATGGCATCGTCCTGACCGAAGATCACCATCTTGAGGTTGGCATCGAGATCTTTCAGGGATTCTTTTTCATCGGAACTCACGCTAGCCGATGGAATCCTTGCGATCTTGGCCACCATGCGTTCGACATCGCCAACGCTAATCTGCTTCTTTCGACGACTCGCAGGCTGCAGTTGCTGATAGGCGCCGACTTCATCAATCACATCGATGGCTTTATCGGGTAAGAACCGATCGTTGATGAACTTTTGCGCAAGCTCGGCGGCGACTCTTAGGCTGCGATCCGTATATTTTAAATTGTGGTGCTCCTCGTACTTCGACTTCAAGCCTTTCAGGATCAAATAAGTGTCGTCAACACTGGGTTCCGACACATCGATCTTCTGAAATCGTCGTGACAAAGCGCGATCCTTGTCAAAGATACCGCGGTACTCCTGATAGGTCGTGCTCCCCATACACCGAATCTCACCCGAGGCCAGCATCGGCTTCAATAAGTTTGAGGCATCCATAACGCCGCCAGATGCCGCCCCCGCACCAATGATGGTGTGGATTTCATCGATAAACAGGATCTGACTTTTGGACTTTTTGAGCTCATTCAGCAACCCTTTCAGGCGTTTTTCAAAATCGCCCCGATATTTGGTCCCCGCGAGTAACGCCCCCAAATCCAAACTGTACACAATACTGTCTCGAATAATCTCCGGCACCTTGCCATCCACAATCAATTTCGCGAGGCCTTCCGCAATGGCGGTCTTGCCCACGCCCGACTCACCCACCAGCAGCGGATTGTTCTTGCGCCGACGCGATAACGTTTGCACCACCCGCTCGACCTCTTCTTCTCGGCCAATCAGCGGATCAATCTGTCCTTTTCTGGCCAGTTCATTCAAATTCGTGGCATAGGCCTCAAGCGGGCTGGGTGGCCGCTCTTCACCTTCTTCGCCCTCGCTTTCTTCGGCGCGCTCCTCGGTTTCCTCGAGCCCGTCTTTCCGGGTGCCGTGCGACATGTAATTCACGACATCAATTCGGTTCACGTCCTGATCCTTCAACGAATACACGGCGTGACTTTCAGCTTCGGCGAACATCGCGACCAAAACATGCGCCCCGGTGACCTCTTTCTTACCCGAACTCTGGACATGGAATACGGCTCGCTGCAGGACCCGCTGAAACCCAAGGGTAGGCTGCGTTTCTCGCCCGTCCTGGTCTTCCGGAATAATCGGGGTGGTCTCGGAAATAAACGTCGTCAGCGACTGCTTCAACTTCTCGGCATCTGCATTGCAGGCTTTCAGTACGGTCACGGCCGCCGTGTTATCCAACAAAGCCAGTAATAAATGCTCAACGCTCATCAATTCATGGCGTTGGGCCCTCGCATCTTTAAATGCCAGATTTAACGAAACTTCTAGTTCACGACTCAGCATCTGCTCGACCTTCTTTGTAACGGGTTAATCCGCGGGTTCAATATCTGACACCAATGGATGTTGATTTTCTTGCGCGTATTGATTGACTTGGGCGGACTTGGTCTCGGCGATATCCTTAGCATAGATGCCACAGGTGCCTTTACCCGTTTGATGCACCGCCAACATAATTTGGGTGGCTTTCTCGCCACTCATTCCGAAAAAGATTTGCAACACCTCAATCACAAACTCCATGGGGGTATAGTCATCATTGAGTAAGGTCACCTTCCAAAGCGGCGGCCTCGCCAGTTTTGGTTTTTCAGGCGCCACAATGACGCCGATTTCCCGATCATCCTCGGGATCCTGACTACCCGTTGTTATCCAATCTTTCTTCATCACGCGGCTACTTTCCTGCTCCTAACTTTTATGGGGGCATTGATTCTTTTTTAAAGGTCTCTTTGGTACGTTTTAAACCTCAGGACGGCTTTATGCTGGGAACCAGAATCACGGCATAGTGGAGAGTATGCGTGAAGCTCTGCCAGATGACCAATAGACAGCCCTTGGTATTTTCTGGACAATCAAGGTCTTTCTTCATACCTCTGCACCCATGCAGCACGACCTGATCTTGTTTAACAAACCCTATGGCGTTCTGTGCCAATTTACCGGCACCGGACCGACTTTGGCCGACCATATCGATCTTGACGGGTTTTATCCGGCGGGTCGCTTGGACAAAGATTCCGAAGGCCTCTTAATTCTGACCAATTCTGGGACGTTACAAGCCCGAATCACCGAACCCCGTCAGAAGATGGCTAAGACGTATTGGGTTCAGGTTGAAGGCGAGTGCCAAAACCCAGCGATTCAAGCGCTTCAAGAAGGCGTGACCCTCAAAGATGGCTTAACCCGACCCGCGACCGTACGGGTCATCGAGCCCCCCTTGCCGATGCGCGACCCGCCGATACGATCTCGGCGTAATCAGCCCACGAGCTGGCTTGAGGTGATTTTAACAGAAGGCAGGAATCGACAAGTCCGCCGCATGACCGCTCAGGTCGGACATCCAACGCTGCGGTTATTTAGGCGTGGAATAGGCCCCTGGACAATCAACGACCTTGCACCCGGCGCGTGGGCCCGCACACGCATCAACCTGCCAGAACAGCCCGAAAAGGTCAGGCATCCCAAGCGGTCGTCTTGGCCTTATCGGAAGACCTCGCCTCAATCCAACGATGACCGTCTGCAATAGACTCTTTTTTCCAGAAGGTCGCGTCGGTTTTCAAATAATCCATAATCATCTCGCACGCCTCAAACGCTTCGCCGCGATGACTGGCAGCGACTGCCACCAAAACAATATTATCACCCGGCATCAACTGGCCAATACGATGCACCACGATGGCGCCTTGTAATTGCCAGCGCTGCGCCGCCGCATCCAAAATGCGATCCAGCTGACGCTCAGTCATACCCGGGTAATGCTCAAGGTAAAGCCCGCCAACGGCTTGATCAAGATTCGAGTCGCGCACCGCACCCGTAAAAAAACACAAACCACCCGCCAGACCCGATTGCGCTTTTAACTCGGCCAGCGCAGCATCAAGGCTAAAATCCTCGGTTTGGATCAAAACAGATCGATACATCTCAGCCTCCTGTGACCGGCGGAAAGAACGCCACTTCCGCATCAACGGCAACAATCGCGAAGTCATCGACCATTTCTTGATTGACCGCCGCCATTAACGGCTGATCTTGGCTTGCCTCATTGAGCGTCGCGCCATTGGGCAGTTTAATCCTCGTTTTCAACTCGCCCACCGTGATCGCTCGATCCAGCACAATTTCGATCTCACTTTGACCCATGGTTTCCCTGAGCGCTGCAAAGAATAAAATCTTCACGGATCCAGCTGCCAGTCGCCCGATCGACCGCCCGACTTTTCAAGCAATTTAACCTCGCCGATGACCATGCCTTTATCCACGGCTTTGCACATGTCGTAGATGGTGAGGGCGGCGATGGAGACTGCGGTGAGGGCTTCCATTTCCACGCCTGTCAGCCAGGCAGCAGGCATGCAATCCTGGATCAGAGATTTGATCGATCTGAAAACTCAGATCGACCCCGGTTAAGGCTAGAGGATGGCAAAGGGGAATGAGGTCAGAGCAACGCTTCGCCGCTTGAATCCCCGCGATCTTGGCAACCGTCAGCACATCGCCCTTCTTATGATTGGCTTTGATAATCATCGACAAGGTCTCTGGCGTCATCGTCACTTGGCCACCCGCGCGGGCAATGCGCAAGGTTTCAAGCTTGTCACTAACATCCACCATGGTCGCCTCACCATCAGCGTCAATGTGCGTAAGTATTTTTTCGGGCATAATCAACTTCTCTCATAAGATCGATCCGGAGGCAAATTGAGCTGGCCACCCGAAATCACTGTCGCGGCTATTGTAACCCGGAATGATACATTCCTCATGGTGGAAGAGATTGAACACGGCGAGCTTGTCATTAACCAGCCGGCCGGGCATTTAGAACCCAACGAGTCCTTGCTGGAGGCCGTAATACGTGAAGTGCTCGAGGAAACGAGCTACCTCACCCGGCCCGAGGCGATCGTTGGCCTGTATCAATTCCAGGCGCCTGACGCGGGGCCCCTCTATTTTAGAGTCTGCTATTTAGCCCGGGTCATTGAAAAAACCAATCAAGCACTCGATCCAGATATACAGGCGGCACTTTGGCTAACGCAAGCAGAAATCATGCAACGCAAGCATCGCAGCCCTTTGGTCACCCGCTGCCTGGAAGATTATCAAAGCGGGCATCAATTCTCGCTAGAACGCTCCGCGTTGATCTTGTCATGAGCCAAGTCTGCCAAGAACGTAATCGTTGTCAGGTGCCGCTATGAGCGGGTCCGGCCGGGTCATTGTTGGACTTTCCGGCGGCGTCGACTCATCGGTCAGCGCCCTGCTGTTACAAGAAGCAGGCTATGAGGTCGAGGGCCTGTTCATGAAGAACTGGGAGGAGGATGACGGCAATGAATATTGCACCGCCAAACAAGACCTGCAGGATGCCCAAGCGGTCGCCGACCGACTCAAAATTCCATTGCATCAAGCCAACTTTGCAGCCGAATATTGGGACAATGTCTTTGATCACTTCCTAGCAGAATACCAAGCGGGTAGAACCCCGAACCCCGATGTTCTGTGCAATCGCGAAATCAAGTTCAAGGTCTTTTTAGACTATGCCCTGCTCCTCGGCGCAGATTTTATTGCAACCGGCCATTACGCCCGATTAAGGCGGATGCCGAATGGTCAAGTTGAGCTCTTAAAAGGCTTAGACGCCAATAAAGATCAGTCGTATTTTTTACAATCAGTCTCGGCTGAGCAGTTTGAACGCTGCTTGTTTCCGGTCGGCGAGCTTGAAAAACGATCGGTTCGCGCGCGCGCGACAGACGCGGGCCTCGTCACCCACGATAAAAAAGATTCAACCGGCATTTGTTTTATCGGTGAACGCAGGTTTAACGATTTCCTCAAGACCTACCTGCCGAGCCAGCCTGGAGAAATCCGATCAACGGACGGCGCGTATCTTGGTCAACACCAAGGGTTGATGTACCACACCCTGGGTCAACGTCAGGGTCTCGGAATTGGTGGTGTCCGCGGCACCCCGGATGCGCCTTGGTATGTGGCCGGGAAAAACCTTCGCGACAACACCTTGACCGTGTGTCAGGGCCATGATCATCCGAGCCTGCTCTCGAAAACGGTCACCATCGCCCAGCTCCACTGGGTTAATGCCGAACCAAAGGCAAACCGAGTCGCCGTAAAATTACGCTATCGTCAAGCCGACCAATTTGGCGACGTGGCCTTTCTTGATCCCCTTCACGCGCGCTTGACGGTCACCTTTGATGAACCCCAACGGGCCGCAACCCCGGGGCAGTGGGCCTGCTTTTACGACGGCGACATTTGTCTCGGCGGCGGCGTGATTGAATCCAGTGCGGGCATTACGCCATGAATCCAATTCAGGGTCGGGCCGTGGCTTTATCTGCCTTGGTGCAAGCCGGATCACTCTGCCTCAACGTCGCGAAATCGGGCATCCTCGCCAGCGATGCAATGGAAACCTGTCGAGAAAGTCTTTTCCGTTTCGATGCCGTCACCCCCTTTGATATTTACAGCACAGGTGATTTACTCGCCCATGGTAAGCAGCGGCTCGGTCAAATGCTCAGTCAACCGTCCGAGTCGGATCGCGACCTGCTCGCCTTGGGAGGGCAGATTCTCGGACTGGCACGGCGGTTTAAAACCAATGATCAAGCACAACGTGCGGTCAGAGCGGATCTATTCTCCGCACTTGAAGCCGTTCAAGGGCTCGACGCGCAAGCCGAGAGAATGTCCGCCCTCGATCACAGCTGCGCCACCCTGTATCAAAAGCATATCAGTCCCCTTGCCCGCCGGATTATCATTCAAGGCAACCAGGCCCACTTGAGTCGGCAGGAAAATGCCGATCGCATCAGAATGTTATTATTGGCTGGTCTGCGCGCCGGCGTTCTGTTTTATCAGCTGAAAGGATCACGCTGGCAACTGCTCTTGCAGCGACAACAAATTCGCCATCAATTAAACTTCATCTAATGTTATCCAACTGCAAAATCTGAGAGCCCGATCATGGACCTGAACCCACTCACCGCCATTTCACCCCTTGATGGTCGTTACGGATCTAAAACGGTTAGCCTGCGCGAACTGGTCAGCGAATATGGCCTGATCAAAGCCCGGGTGCGAGTTGAAGCCGAGTGGCTGAGCTTTCTGGCGATCCACGCCAAACTCCCGGAACTGAGCGATTTCGGCCAAACCCAAGCCCAGGTATTACAGCCCCTCATTCGTGACTTCAGCGCCGCGCAAGCCGCCCAAATCAAGGCCATCGAGCAGACGACCAATCACGACGTCAAGGCTGTTGAGTACTTCATCAAAGATTTCATTAAAGAATCACAAGACCCTGTTTTAATTAAACATTTAGAGTTTGTCCATTTCGCCTGCACCTCTGAAGATATCAACAATCTGTCTCATGCTCTGATGCTCAAAGCCGCCATGAACACGGTCATTTTACCGTTGATCAACCGGCTGTTGACTGGCTTTCGAGATCTCGCAACCCAAACCTTAAGCCAACCCATGCTGGCTCGGACGCATGGCCAAACCGCGTCGCCGACGACAGTTGGCAAGGAATTGGTTAACGTCATCGCCCGGCTTGAGCGCCAAGTGACGCAGCTCAACCAACAGGTTTATCTTGGCAAGATCAATGGCGCCGTGGGTAATTTTAATGCCCATCATCAAGCTTATCCCGAGCTTGATTGGCCCGCCTTGGGCCAGCAATTTGTCGAAAGCTTGGGGCTAAGCTTTAATCCCTTGACCACTCAAATCGAGCCGCATGACTATATTGCAGAACTCTTTCAGAACTTAGGACGGCTCAACACCATCCTGATCGATTTTAATCGCGACATTTGGTCCTATATTTCGATTGGTTACTTCAAGCAACGGGCGGTGGCTGGCGAGACCGGCTCCTCCACCATGCCCCACAAAGTCAATCCAATCGATTTCGAAAACTCAGAGGGCAACCTAGGCCTTGCCAATGCCGTGTTGCATCACCTTGCCGAAAAGCTGCCCATCTCTCGCTGGCAACGTGACTTAAGCGACTCAACCGTATTGAGAAATTTAGGAACGGGATTGGCTTACAGCCTGATTGGCTATGAGTCCACACTCAAAGGACTGGGCAAGTTAGAACTCAACGCTGCAGCCCTTGATACGGACCTGGATGATGCGTGGGAGGTATTGGGTGAAGCCGCCCAAACCGTGATGCGCAGGTTAGGGATTGCAAACCCTTATGAAATTATCAAAGACAAAACCCGAGGCCGCGGGTTAGATCAGGCCGGTTGGCAAGCCTTAATTGAGGCACTGAATCTGCCCGAAGCCGTCCGACTTGAATTGCTGGCGTTAACCCCTGCGCATTACACCGGCCGTGCAGCCGAATTGGGCGCGGCGCACCTCCGCCTGAACGATGCCGACTGACCCCACCGTCCGCAATGCTCGGGTTACCTCGGTTACCTGGCAAAGTGAATCCAGCGCACTCAAAGCCATTCGCACGGCCGTCTTTATTGAGGAACAGGGCGTGCCGGTTGCCGACGAGTGGGACCAGCTCGACGCCATCAGCTGGCATTATTTAGCCTTTAACGCCGAAGACCAACCCATCGGATGCGGTCGTTTAACACCCCAGGGCCAAATATCGCGAATGGCCGTGCTGCACCTTTATCGCGGTCAGGGCGTCGGTCAAGCGCTGATGGCCGCCATCCTTGAATTTTCCCGGCCAAATTTCGCAAGGCTACACCTGCACGCCCAACTGCCGGCCATTGGTTTTTATGAACAATTCGGCTTCACCGGGATCGGCCCGATATTTGAAGATGCCGGCATCGCGCATCGCGCCATGGAACTCAGCGGGTCAAAGGCCAATCCGGGGATCTCAGCCGATAGACCGCCAACAGCCCTGATTCGAGATCCTGAGCTGACGATCGATGAGGTCTCTGAGGCAGACTTTAACAGCGCGGTCGCCGAACTCGGCGGCGCGCAGCCGGAGTCAAAGCCGGCAACACCCGGGGTATCAAGTCATATTGAATATTTCATCGCCACAACAGAAAAAGGGGTCCAAGGTGCAACGAAACTGGTCGATGGCGCCGTCATCGAGGCCTTAAGGTTGCGCGCGGGCGCCACGGATGAGGTGGCGCTCGCACTGATTGATGCGGCCAAAAGCAAAGCCATCCGTTACCAAAACGATCGACTCCGCCTCAACGACCCATCCTTTTCAGAGAAAACTGCCGCAAGGATTGGTTTCGAAAGCGTTGCGGGATCCCTCAGTTTGGCGCTGGCGTTAACGTCTGAGCACATCAACCGGCTTGACCTGAATGCGGCGCCAACCCAAACCAACCTTCAGGATTTGAGCGACCCCAAAGCACGGCGAACCATTCGCGGCTTTTCAGATAGCGTCACATCGATCGAAGCCCTGGTCCAGCACGCCAAGGCGCGGATTCGACTTTGGACACCGGGGATTGACCCTGATTTATACAGCCGTGCTGAGCTCATAGAGCGTTTTAAAAACCTTGCCCTGAAAAACAAGCACACGCGAATTGAAATTTTGCTCAGTGACAGCCGGTCCTTGGTAGAGCGCGGTCATCTTTTGTTGGAACTCAGTCGACGATTACCCGCCAGCATTCAAATCAAACGCGCGGCACCCGAGCACGCCGAAGCCTTAGAGGAAGTGCTCTTGATCGACGAACGCGCCATTTATTTTAGGCCAAGTTACCAAGAATATCGTGGCTGGGCGTGCCTTGATGACATTCTCACCGCAAGGCGGCTACACGAGCAGTACAAAGTGGCCTGGCAACATGCCCTTGAAGACCCACAACTGCGTGTTCTCAAGCTCTAACCGAGCCAACTCAGCCTGCCGGACAGTATCAAAGGCCATCGAGGGTTGTCCGCAACGCCAAACGCGCTGACCATTGGCTGACCGCGCTGTGCGCGGTTGCACTTTTTGGTCCAAACACTTTTTTGTCCAAGCACTGCCGGACCGTAACCCCGCTTTGAACCCAATTATAATCAGCGCTTGCCGCCTGCGCCCGAGATACTTTGTTATAGTGCTGGTGACGTCAATAAGAGCCCTGCATTGAAAGCTGATCTGCACTGTCATACCCATCTATCAGATGGAAAACACTCGCCTGCCTTTGTCATTGAACGGGCGCGAGCGAATCAGGTCACGCATCTTGCGATGACCGACCATGATGTCAGTCAGGCGTTGCCAGAACCTGCGAGCGAGCACGACCCGAAACTGATTGCGGGCGTTGAGATCTCTTGCCTGTGGGAGTCCTTTGAGGTCCACATGGTTGGCTTATTCGTTGACCCCACGAACGCGACCCTGCAAACCCTGCTAACCCAGCAACAAATCCGGCGCCACACCAGAGTCGCTCAAATCGATGCCAAGCTTACAGCCTTAGGCACCACGGGCCTGCTGTCTGACTTGGTCGCGAAACCAGCGATTGCCTTAACTCGAAGCCATATCGCGGATTTTTTAGTGGCCAATGGGGTCTGCAAAACAAGACAAAAAGCCTTCAAAACCCATTTAAACCGATCGGGAAAGCTATTTGTTCCCGCACAGTGGTGTTGCTATACGGAGGCCGCGAGCGCCATTAAGACAGCAGGTGGCATCCCGGTTCTAGCGCATCCAGGTCGATACGCCCTGAACAAGGCAAAGCTAAGGCGACTTCTCGAATCCTTTACGGCTGCGGGCGGCGAGGCCCTTGAAGCCTCCTACCCCAACATCGCAGCGGACATGAACCAGTATCTGATTCAACTTGCAGCCGATAATGATTTGTATCTCTCAACCGGCTCTGACTTTCACGATGCAGCGGCCCAATGGACAGATGTGGGCAAGTTTCCTGGCCTTGAACGAACCGCTGCCGAACGCGGCATTTGGCATCATCCCGTTTGGATGAAAGACTGCGGGGCATCCGAGCAATGAAACCCATCTCGCCCCAAGCCGGCGAGCCTGCTCTCGGTGCTGCAATCAGGATCATTGCCGGTCTTGGGTCGCGCCTGAGGATCGACCCAAGACCCGACACCCGCCTGACGCAAACTGCGAACCCCAGCATTGCCCTTGAGGCGCTTGAAGACCATTGTCGTTAATGCGCAGGAAGAATCCCTGCTACACTGCACCGTCATTAAGGAAATTTATCGATGAAACATTTAATTTTAATCTTCGGGTTATCCCTCATGCTCACAGGCTGCGTGACGGCAACCTTGGTAACCGCCGCGGTCAAAACAACCGCCGCACTCGTGACCTTACCCGTCAAAGCCGTGGGCGCAGCGGCAAAGGCCATAACGCCTGATGGTGATGAATCTGATGAAGATGAAGGTGACCCTGAAGAATAGGCTTTGGCGACGCGTTCCTCGACCGACCGTCCTTTGATATTAGGTCCCCGATTACCGAGCCCGTAAACGTGCATCGACATTGCGGCTTTCGTCTTTTAATTCATTCACTTATCGATCAGGTCGACGGCGGGACCCACCTGCCAGCGTCACGGCATTGCTGTATCGGGTATGACTTCTGCGCGTTAACCCTTGCCGCGGACAGAGCGGGAACGTAAGGTACAGCCGTCACCGCTGCATCGCACAATCGTCAGCAACCGGGCTGCGTCTGTTTCCTTACATTGGTTAGCCTGAGCACAGCCCACGCATTGATCCCACGACCACCCAACCCAAGAATTCAAATCAGCCGTCACCCCGCGGGGTAACCGTGATTAACGACACTGCAGAAAACGCGCTGCCAACGGTTCATAGATAGCCGTCGACACCGGGCCCACCGCCACCCACTCGAAGACCATGGCGTCCAGGTCGGCCTTCTTGTCCGGCAGCTTTTTTGCCCGAGGCCCTGCTGCAGGCCGCGCCATTTGGAACTGCATACGCAGCGACCTTGTCTGCATCCGGCGTGGGACGGATCACAGAGGATTTCCGCCCGAATGCAGAAGCTGTCTCAAGCGCCATGCTCATTCTCGTCGTCCGAGTCGTCATCGCCGGCGCCGCGCGCCATTTTTCCGCTCAAGGGCCTCCAGGCCATTTTTAGGCCACTGCTCGACATCTCGGCAATATAAGCCCGTCGCCGCTTGCTCAAGCGCTACTGCCGTCGTCTGCATGCTCAGAAAGCTGGTACAGCCGAATTTTATCCGCCGCTAGCTAGGCAATCCAGCCAAACTTGCTCTTTGGCCCGCTGCAATTGCGTTGATACCTGGCGATCAAATTGCTCAACAGACTGCCTAAACCCCTGGCCCAAGCCCTGCGCATCTGCTCGCGGCAAGTCGCCTAACGCTTGAAATGTTTTCTGACATTCAGTGACTCGGGCTCTTGCATCCAATAACGCGTTACCTGACAATTTCAGCAAGCCTTCAACTTCCTGCAGCAATGCCAGCGCCGTGTTTTTGTTCGCCGCAAGCCCTGCTTTAAAAGCGTCAGCGTGCTGCTGCCGCTTTTCAAATATGGCATCGCAGCCCTTGCGGAAGGTCCGCCATAAAACCTGCTCGTCTTTCCGCAGCGCCGTTCCCGTTATTTTCCACTGCGCCTGCAATCGCTTCGCCGCGTCAACCGCATGCCGGTTATCCTCTTCATCGACCAATTTTTGAACCTGGTCGATCAACTGCCGTTTGATCTCTGCATTTTTCTGATAGTGCGCCGCGAGCTTTGCTTTGATTAACGCTATTTTTTGATCAAATTCTCGCTGCACCGGTTGATTTCCCGCTCGCTCAAACGGGGCGTAACTGCGCCATTGTTTAATCGCGGTGTTGAGTAATGCGTCGACAGCGCTCGGGTCAATCGTCTGCGTCTCGGCAACCTCTGTACCGGCATCCTCCATACCCCACTGCTGGACCGATAAATAGGTTTCTAATTGCGTCACCAACAGGATTCGTTTTTCTAAATTATCACGCCGAATCTTGGCTTGTTGCTCGAAGAAAACTTTGCAGGGCTGATAGGCCGTCTGCGACAACTGATGAAACGTGTCCCACAAAGCCTGATCTTGCGCGCCTTTACTCAAGCCCTTCCACTCTTCCTGCAGGCGACTAATTTTAGTCGCCAAGGCTTCTGGATTTTCTTGGCTGCCGATAAACCCGCGCATTTGTTCAATTAATTGTTGTTTTTTGGGTTCGACCACATAGTCTTTCCAATCCAGCAGCTTTCCTAAACCGGCATCCAACTGCACCAGCTGCTTAGACACCTGCTCTGGCAACCTGGCGATCTCAGATTGCTTTTGTTCAATGCTTCGGCGGATCCCCATAGCTTCACGGGATTGTCCTGAATCCGTGGCCGACTGCGCCCGACGAATCAATGTGCTCAATTGACGCAACCGATTTTTCTCGGCGTCTTTTTGCGCGGCCACCTGCTTTTGCCGTTCAGACATTAAAGTCAATGCCGTCAGCACCGTTTGAGGCTGCAAATCTTCGGGAAGCAGGCTTGCCGTTTTGATCCGATCCCGTAAATTGTCGTAACCCGCCGAGCCGGATGCAACCGTTTCGGCAGGCCGCTCATCAACCGTTTTTTCGGCCAACGCCGTTGTGCTCAGACCACTGATGCCAGCCAGGTGATCCCGAAAACTGCCCAATTGCTGCAACTGCTGTAACTGAAACGTGATGCCATCCTCTAACTGCGCGAACGTTGTTTCATCCGCTTGTCCCGCCCGCTTAATCTGACTGGCATCTCGCCACTGCTGACGCAAGGCTTGCAGGCCTTCTTGCGCTGAGGCGATCTCTGCTTCAGTCGCCGGGCAGTCAAACAAGTGTGCAAGGCCTGAGCGGAGCTGATCGATCACCACGGCTTGCTGCTGAGCCGCCTTGGCGGTCGCCACTTCCTGAGCCGCAAGATCCGCTTGCTGCTTTAAGACCGCGTCAAAGGTTTGCTGGCAGGCCAGTGTGGCCTGGTGAACCCGGGCCACCACGGACGCATCCGCCTCGGCTTGCAGCAAGGCCCACTGCGCTTGCAATTGCTGGCTGCGGGCGGTGTAGAATTGATCAAAGGACCGCTGGCTATGAGCTTCTAGACGCTGACACAAACGCGCAATCTCGACCTGGGTTTCTGCCGCGCGCTGAGCCCGTTCACGAAAGCCGTCACACTTAGCCTTAACAATGTTATAAACCTGCTTGTCCTTGCCTTTGGTTAATTTCAATAATTGGTTGAGCCTTGCCTCGTCCTCAACTCTTTCTACGGCCAATTGTCGCGCCTGAACCGACACGCCTTCCAAGGCGATTTGATAAAAAAACGCCTCATCACTGCTCGCGTTCAACAACTGCTTTAGTAGGTCATCGTGCTGGCAAAAGCCGACCACGGCGAACTGCGCGACAGGATCAACCCCATCACCCGCAAGCTGATCGAGCGTGATGACGCCTTGATCTGCCAGCGCTGCGAGGCGCTGCCGGGCCGCCTGCTGGACACCGGTGGTACCAACCTCAAAAGCGAGCGCAATCAGCGGTGGCCCGTAGTCCAACCGCGCAATGGCGGCTACCCGCAGCACGTCACTTTCGCCCTCGACAGCAATCGCAAGGCGCGACGCCATCGGTAATTGATCCAGATCAGCAAGCTGTTCTTCTAAGGTTTTAGGCTTCGTTTTTAAATTGCCGAGAAATCGAGACAGAACGGTCATATTAGGTTCCTGCTACCGGTCGTAATGCCAAGGTCTAGCGCCACCAACAGCCGCGTTAAAACGGCGGTGCCTGAAAAACCTGGCAGAGGTTAAAGGCAAACGCCTCTTCTATAGATCAATGGCGACGAGGTTAATGCGGCATGACTGAACCATTTCAAACTCATCGCCGTGTGACTTTAAAACATTGTCTCAAGCCGTGCACTTGCCGAGAACCAAAGGCCGCCCAAGCGCGCCTAGCGGACAGCCCTCTCATCGAAACCTTGCCTTGATTTTTCTGACAATTCCACCGCCTTCGCCAAAGTCGGTCTTCAAGCGGTAAGGGCCTCAAACTCTATAGGCATATCGGTAAAAATATGCCGGACGCGTTCAGCGCCTTTCATTCATCGCTACTATTCTGCCGCACGCTGCTTGTCATTAGCCTGCTATCACAAATTTTCTGCTTCAAACCTTGCTTGAAAGCCTTCGGTTCAAAGCTTTTGGTTCAAAGCTTTCGATTCAAAGCTTTCTGACGCCGCCGGCCCAATCAAGGCAAGCGTTCATTGACCTCGGTCAGACCGGTAAGGTGAGTGCCTTCGCGCTCACTAAGACCCCGTTGTTATCGGCGTAGACATAGTGACCCGGCACCCATTGCAAGCCTGCGAATGCCACGGTTTCATCGACCCGCCCAACATTTCGCTTAACGCTTTTCAAAGGATGCGTGGCCAGTGCTGCGACACCAATCGGCAGGGTCTCGATAATATCGACATCGCGAATACAGCCATTAATAATCAATCCCGACCAACCGTTGTCGAGCGCCTTTTGAGCGAGGTTATCCCCCAAGACAGCGCACCGCAATGAACCGCCCGCATCAACCACCAGAACGCGCCCGCGCCCGGGTTCTTCAACCCGCGTCGCAATCAGAGAATTGTCTTCAAAACAGGTAACGGTTGCGATTTCGCCCGAGAAACAGTCGTTGCCCCCATAATTATTGAACATGGGTTCTGCAACCTGCACGTCGGCGGGGTAGGCATCACATAAATCGGGCAGGGGTAATCTCATCATCTTTTACGCTCTTTGTTATGGGCTGTTTAGGGTGCTGTTGTGTGTACTGACTCGCGCAGAATATTTAGGTGCCGGGCCCTACCGCTTTGTCAAAGCGTTCTCAACGCGTGTGGACCCAAGCTAGCGTCCTGCCTTTTCTTAAGCCGCCTTTGAGGCCCGAAGCAAGCCGCGCTTTAAGGGCCAGAATTAACCAAGTTGGCATCGTTGAATCCGCCGGATCCGAATGATCAGGCCTTAACCTTGCACAAACCCTTAACGCGCATCGATGGCCAGGTAAGGTCGAATATCCGGCCCGATGTAATCTGCACTGGGTCGAATCAAGCGGTTATTAGATCGCTGCTCGATCACATGCGCGGCCCAACCGGTCAGCCTGGACATCACAAAAATCGGCGTAAAAATCTTGGTTGGGATCCCCATGTAGTTATACGCCGAAGCATGGAAGAAGTCGGCATTCGGGAACAACGCCTTACTATCCCACAGGGTGTCAGCAATCTTGCTAGAAATGTCATACAGGGTCGAATCACCATTTTCCGCCGCCAACTTGCTCGAGTAGTCCTTAATGATGGCATTTCTGGGGTCGGACGTTCGATAGATGGCATGTCCGAACCCCATGATCAGGTCCTTTCGTTCCAACATTGCCAGCACTTCGGCTTCAACCTCATCGACTGTCGTGAATTTCTCAATCAATTCCATCGCCGCCTCATTGGCGCCGCCATGCAACGGACCCCGCAAGGAGCCAATAGCGCCGGTAATGCACGAATACATATCGGACAAAGTGGCCGCACAAACCCTTGCCGTGAAGGTACTGGCATTGAACTCATGCTCTGCATACAAAATGAGAGAAACATCCATAACCCTTCTATGAAGATCAGATGGTGTTTTACCATGAAGAATATGCAAGAAATGTCCTGCCATTGTTTCTTCATCATTTACCAAATCAATATCAACTCCATCATGACTGAATCGATACCAATAACAGATGATGGCAGGGAGCGACCCGAGCAACCGGTCTGCGGCTTGATGCTGCTCATCGAAGCTATTCTCAGGCTCTAAATTGCCGAGCATCGAGCAACCGGTTCGCATCACATCCATGGGATGCGTCTCTTTGGGGATGCATCAATTGCTTTTTCAATGCCTCCGGCAAATCCCGCATCGCCATCAATCTTGCTTCATAGGCAGACAAAACGTCTTGGGTTGGCAATTCGCCATACAGCAACATGTAGGCTACTTCTTCAAACTTAGCATTGGCCGCAAGGTCTTCGATGGTATAACCCCGATAGGTCAATCCAGCACCCTCTTTACCAACGGTACACAAGGCGGTTTCGCCAGCGGATTGTCCACGCAGACCAGCGCCACCTAGCTTTTTATCCACCATCATCGTCTCCTAGTTCTAAAAATTCTCACGTTCGCGTTGCAAGCATAACGCCTTATTGACCATTGTCACCCAGCTGGACCCATTCAACTGCCACGCTCGCCCATTGCGCCCTTCATCAAGTCAAAAATGCCTTTAGAGCAAAGCCATTCAATCCAAAACGCAATCAGTCAAAAGCGCAAGCAACCCAAACTTTACGTCTTAGCTATTCTCAACTTTGACTTTGCTCATCCAGAAACAGCTCGTCGAGTTTCGCCTCGTACTCATGGTAACCAAGAAACTCGTAGAGCTCAGCACGGGTCTGCATCTGATCCACCAAATGACTCTGGGTGCCTTTTTCTCTTAACCCTTGATACATCTTCAACGCGGCTAAATTCATCGCTCGAAAAGCCGACAATGGGTACAGGGCCATATCGATGCCCGCCGATGCGAGCTCCTCGGTGGTAAACAGTGGGGTTGCACCAAACTCTGTGATGTTCGCCAGGACAGGGATCTTCACTGCCTGGGTCACGGCTCGATACATGTCTAAATCCGTCATCGCCTCAGCAAAGATCGCATCCGCGCCCGCGGCCTCACAAAGCTCCGCTCGGGCAATCACCTCATCGAGTCCCACGACCGCTAAGGCATCCGTGCGCGCCATCACCAAAAAGTCCGGGTCCGTTTTGGCATCAACCGAGGCCTTTATCCGGTCTGCCATCTCGGCTCTCGATACAATTTCTTTGTTCGGCCGATGGCCGCACCGTTTCTGAGACACTTGATCTTCAATGTGCATGCCCGCCGCGCCGGCTTTGATCATTTCTCTAACCGTTCTTGCAATATTAAAGGCGCCGCCCCAGCCGGTATCGACATCGACCAATAGCGGCAAGCGACTCGCGCTGGTGATGCGCCGAACATCTTCAAGCACATCATTAAGCGATGTCATACCAAGGTCCGGCATACCAAATGAGGCATTCGCGACCCCCGCACCCGATAAATAGATGGCCTGGTAGCCAACCGATTCAGCCATGATCGCGGTATAGGCGTTAATTGTCCCAACCACCTGCAGTGGTGATTCCGCCTTGATAGCTTGTCTTAATCGTCGACCCGCACTGTCCATCTGTTCTCTCCTTCCTAACTGCTTTTAACACCTTGGCTTGCGCCAGGCCTTCTCGAAAATCCGTCTCGCCACCTTCTTCGGCGCTTTAATTCGGCGCTTTAACTCGGCGCTTTAACTCGGCGCTTTAACTGAGCGCTTTAACTCGGCGCTTTAACTGAGCGCTTTAACTAGGCGCTTTAAGCCCAACCGTTTACAACGCGCCGACAACGCTTTGTTAGACCCTGGCACCGACGCCATGATGGGTCCTTGTTGATCCAACAAGGTCTACGAGATTCGCACTATTTTATCCGCCATCATGCCCTGATCTAACGAGCTTACGCCCTGCGGTAAAGACCTGCGGATGCGCGTAAGAATACCACAGATGATTGCCTGGAACCGACGCCTGCGCAATCTGCAAGGCCCCTAACCGCCCCGCGCGGCCTCATCGATCATCGACCGCAACACCGTATAGTCATCCGTTGATTTAAATTGCGGAAACTCGGCTTTAACATTGCCCGGTGCTTTAAACAAAAAACCCGTGTCGGCAGATGCGAGCATGGTGGTATCGTTATACGAGTCGCCCGCGGCAAAAATGCGATAATTCAAACCTCTAAACGCCTCAACAGCTTGGCGTTTGGGGTCCTGTTGCCGCAAGACATAATCGAGTATCCGACCGTCATCAGAAACCCGCAAGCGATGACACAACAACGTCGGCCATGCCAACTGCTGCATCATCGGTTGGGCAAACTCATAAAACGTGTCCGATAGAATCACCACCTGGTAGGCCTTTCTGAGATCCGCCAAAAAGGCAGATGCGCCCTCTAACGGGGATAACCCACTGATCACCCGCTGAATTTCTGGCAACGTAAGGCCGTGGGAGTCTAAGATCCGCAAACGTTGTTGCATCAACTCGTTGTAATCCGGAATATCTCGCGTTGTCGCTCGCAGCGATGCAATCCCTGTTTCCTCAGCGAACGCAATCCATATTTCGGGGATTAAAACCCCTTCTAGATCCAAGCAAACTAAATCCATTGGTCATCCTTAACTGAGATCGGTCGCCATTGTTTCACGGCGCACCCAGGTCTTCAACGAATGAACACGTTGTTTTGCAACGGGTTATAAGCCTAGCTCGAAAGATCATTACACAACCCGAAGCAAAATCAGTAACTTCTGTGCTTCTGCCACGACAGACGCAACTATATGAGCATTGGCCCGTTATCCGAACATGCAATCGCCCTCATCCATGATCTTTGTAGCCGTGATGACGCCATCACCTGTGCGTTTAGCGGTGCTGAAGACATCGTTGTACTGGACCTTATTCACCGATCAAACCTTAGGGTGCCCGTTTTTGCAGTCGATACGGGTCGATTGCATGCCGCAACGCACGCCTACATCCAACAAGCCCAACAGCATTATAATCTTGACTTGACCTGGGTCACACCAGACCCCAGCGCGGTAACCGCTTTCGAGCGGCACAACGGGCGGTTCAGCTTTTATGAAGATGGCCACCAAGCGTGCTGCAGTCTTCGTAAAACCGAGCCCCTGCGCAAACACCTTGCGCACTTTGACGGTTGGCTTACGGGTCTGCGGCGGGATCAGAATCCCAATAGAGAAGCCTTGCCCGAATTACAAGTAGATCCCATCTTCCTGGGCTTGCGTGGACCCTTAAAAAAAGCCAATCCCCTTGCGAACTGGTCGAGGCTTGAGGTTGAGGCTTATATCCGGCATCACAGTCTGCCGCTGAATCCACTGGTGCATCAGGGTTACAAAAGTATTGGCTGCGAGCCGTGTACCCGAGCACTACAACCCCATGAGCATGAGCGCGCCGGGCGCTGGTGGTGGGAGACAAACACGAACAAAGAATGTGGTCTACACGAGCAGCCCGTTCAAATCATTGGCGGTCTTAAGAACGAGACTTAACGAAGGGGTAACGTGAGCTCGGAGAAGATGTCATCGACCCCTGACTGATCAACCGCCTCAAAGGCCGCGACAACCCGCTCTTTGGTCAGATGCTGCGCAAATAATTGCATAAACTCATACATATAGCCTCTGAGAAAGGTCCCCCGCCGACAGCCAATCATCGTGGTCGAGGATTCAAATAAATGACTCGCATCGATTGCCACCAGGTCGTCATCCTTGGCCTCATCGAATGCCATCTTCGCCATGATACCGATCCCCAATCCTAACCGGACGTAGGTTTTAATGACGTCGGCGTCCGTTGCGGTAAACACAACTCTCGGCTCAAGACCGGCGTCATCAAAAGCATCATCCAACTTCGACCGACCCGTAAACCCAAACACATAGGTCACAATTGGATGGGCTGCGACGTCCGCAAGGGTGATGCGCTCAACCGCGAGTAACGGATGGCCTTTGGGCACCACAATGCAGCGATTCCATCGGTAACACGGCAGCATCACTAAATCTGAAAAATGCTCGAGCGCTTCGGTTGCGATGGCAAAGTCAACCTGGCCATCGGAGGCCAGTTCAGCGATCTGAAGTGGCGTGCCTTGATGCATGTGCAACCCAACTTCCGGATAATCAGAGATAAACTGATCAATCACTGGTGGCAAGGCATATCGCGCTTGGGTATGGGTTGTGGCAATACTGAGCTGCCCTTTCTTCTCATCTCGGAACTCTTGGGCAACCTGTTTAATACTGTTGACCTGACCTAATATTTCACCCGCTTTTTTTATGACCGGCTCACCTGCCGGGGTAATGTGCGTGAGATGCTTACCACTGCGTGCAAAAATCTCAACACCGAGTTCATCTTCGAGCAACCGAATCTGCTTGCTGATGCCGGGTTGCGATGTGAACAAGCTTTGAGCCGTCGCCGAGACATTCAAACCGTGTCTCGAGACTTCCCAGATATACCGTAATTGCTGCAGCTTCATAAGGATTCACTTAGGCATTTAGCCAGGTTGGACCTGACGAATAATATAACCAAATAACCCTATAATGGTAGTTTTAATTTCTAATTGGAATATAGAAAGCGCCCACCAACGCTGGGCACCAAAGCGGCTAACAGCCAAAGCCAAACTGACGCCAAAGCGCATTGCGAAGCCCTCAGCGCGGGTTTTTAACGCCATGTGGCACATGGCCTGAAACAACCACCCGACTGGCAAGATGACAGTGCTCTGCTTGGTCATCAAAGAAAATATCGGCGCCATAAGCGGCTAAGAACTCAGTTTTGTCCATGCCGCCTAAGAACAAAGACTCATCCAGACGAATACCCCAACTGCGAAGGGTTTTGATCACCCGTTCATGGGCTGGCGCCGACCGGGCCGTCACCAGTGCCGTCTCGATCGGGCAGGCATCTTCTGGATAGGCCGATTGGACCTTGTGCAGCTGAGTTAAAAATGCCGCGAAGGGTCCCCTCGGCAGTGGCTCATCGGCCGCGGCTTGTTCTTGTGCCGCAAAGACATCCAGGCCATCGCTTTGATACAGTCGTTCCGCGACATCAGAAAATAAAACCGCATCGCCATCGAACGCAAACCGAATGGCTGGTCCGTCTTGCTGTCGCACCGAACCCGGCAACACCGACGCTGCCGCAAAACCGTTGTCCAACGCATCAACGACATCAATGGGATTTGCTGAAAGAAACAAATGACACCCGAACGGTCGCATGTATCGATAGGGCGCCGCGCCGCCCGTGAAGGCCGCTCGGCGAATATCGAGTCCATGAGCCTGAATTGAGTTGAAAACCCGCAACCCGGTATCCGCCGAGTTTCGAGACAATAAAATAACCTCGACCTCAACGAGCCCATCAGCACTCAGCGCCAATAGCTTGCTCACAAGTGAAAAAGCCGTTCCAGGTTGTAAAACCGCCTTTTCTTGCGCGACTTGATAGGCTCGATACGCCTCAAGCCCCTCTCGCCGAAAAACCGCGTCGCTCTGTCTTAAATCAAACAAGGCGCTACTGGCAATTGCGACAACAAGTCGAGTCTTTGACGACATTTTCAAACCCTTGGCTGATGTCTGCAGGCAAATACTTGCAGAGAAAAATAAAGCCTATATCCTTACCCAGTGATGAGCAAGAAACCCTCTACCGAAAACGGGCCCTCACAACCGTCCCAAGCGGTTGCAACCTTTATCGCCCGCGCAAAATCGCCGACAAATCTGCCGGGCAACCTTATTGAAAGCAGAATTATATTTGGTTTAGATGCCACGGCCTCCCGAGAAGCTACTTGGGATCAAGCCAGTCAAATTCAGCACGAGATGTTCGCGGCGGTGCAAACGGATCAACGCCTAGCAGTGCAATTGTGTTTTTATCGAGGCTTTCGGGAACTCAAAGCGTCCGGCTTCTGCCATTCCGCGACCGAACTACAGGGCTTGATGAGCCAGGTCCGGTGCGCCGGTGGCCACACGCAAATCGGTCGACTGCTCAAACATACCCTGAAGGTCGCGCAGAAAGATACGCTCAAAGCGGTCCTCTTTGTCGGCGATGCCATCGAGGAATCGGTCGATGACCTCTGTGGCCAGGCGGGCCTACTCGGCCTTAAAAAAATACCGTTGTTTATTTTCCATGAAGGCGGTGATGCGGCTGTTGAACGAACCTTTCGAGTGATGGCGAAACTCTCCGGCGGCGCTTACGCGCCCTTTGACCTTGCGAGTCCAGATCAATTAAAACGGCTGCTGGCTGGGGTTGCCGCTTATGCCACCGGTGGTCGCGCAGCGCTCGGCACCCTTGCTCACCAGCAACCGGGGTTAAAGCAACTGACCGCACAGCTCCCAAAAACATGATGGGCCGCTTACTCTTAGCTGCTGTCGCCGCCGTCGCCGTTTTTTTTTCTGTTAAGGACCCTGCTCGCGAAACAAAAGTTAAGTGTCGCCCAATTTTTTGCTCTGTATGCTGCGGCCCTCGTGGTCGTCGTGCTCATTGGCCTTGGCCTGACCGGTCGACTACATCCGGTGACGGCCAGTATCGGGGTTGTACTCGCCATGTTTGTTCGCGCGCTACCGGTTCTGATGCGCTTATTTCAGGCGGTTAATCTTTGGAAAGCCGTCAAAGCCATGCTGGGGGTTGCCAGCGTCCAGGCCGGTCCAAAATCAGGCGGCAAGAGTCAAATCGACAGTGCGTTCTTGACCATGACCCTGGACCATGACTCCGGCGAACTCGACGGCACGGTTAAAAAAGGCGCCTTCAAAGGCCAACTGCTTTCCACTTTGTCACGGGAGGCTCTGGCCGCACTGCAGACCGAAGTGGCCTCGGATATTGACTCCAGCGAGTTACTGAACTCTTTTTTAGAACGCTACTACGGTGAGAATCCCTCGGATTCTAACGCAGCGCAAAGGCCGTCAAATGAGCTGAATGCCACCGATGCCCTAACCCTTTTAGAGTTAGGGCCGGACCCAACCCACGAAGAGATTATTAAAGCCCACCGTCGACTCATGCAAATCCATCATCCCGACCGCGGCGGCTCCAATACCATGGCCGCTCGGTTGAATGCCGCGAAGGATCTGTTACTTCGTGAACGCTGAAACCGGGTTAAGCGCCGCGGCCCTCGCTGCGCACTTTGTTGAAACCCATTGGCTTGCCCTAAAAGACACCGACCTCGCAAGCCGGACTCGATCCTGGCAGACCGCTCTGACCGACCACTGTTTACGCGTCCCCGGCTTTCCCGTTGAGTACGGTGGCCGCGCCTGGCCTGACACCGCACTGTGTGACTGGTGGGCCCTGTGCGCTGAACATGGTTGTCCAATGCCCGACCCGGTTGCAACCGAATTGGTCGGGCCGCTCATGATGCTCACCCAGAGCCCGCAGCAGTACCGCCGGCACTTAAAGGCGATCGCAACCGGAGATAGCGCTTGGGAAGTGGTCTGTCTTGATCCGCCCGACAACAGCCTAAGACGGCTGAAGACCCTGGATCAGATCGACTGGGTGCTGCTCATTCAAAACCAAGTCAGCGGCCTTTCGCGCCTTGAGATCTTGAGACCTTGGCCTGGAATGGCGCAAAATTTACCGCCCACGGCAGTCGACTTTCAAACCAGCACGTTGCTGAGTTCAGATGCCCGCGCGCAACTCGCAACGCTGCAGCGGGAGCATCAACCCATTGCAGCGATTTGGCGCAATCGAGAATTACTCAGAACACTGCGAGCAGAGGCTTCCGGGGACCCAACAGATCGGGAAAACCAAAGGCTTTGCGAACTTGAAATTTTACAAACGGCGCAAGAAATCCTGTGTCTTCGGTTTGCCCAGAGCGGCGCCCCGGAAAAACGACTTGTGGTCACCCAAGCCGCCCGGGAAATTCGCCTGAAAAGCCTGCAACTCAAACACGAACAGCTGGGGTATTATGCGTTAACCGAGGCGACGCCACCGGGCCAAAACGAGCGCCAGGAGCCCATCAAAGCGCCAATTGATGCTCACTTTATGATCGAGCCAATGAGTCTGATCAGTGACTTTTTTATCAACCAACTTGAGACCAATGCTTAACACGACAAAACCGCGGCCTCCCACCGCATCTTTTAAAACCCAATGACTTAAGCGCTTTATGATCAAACCCATCCGCCCCCAAAACATGCCCTTTCAAGGCATTATTTTTGACCTTGATGGCACCTTGCTCGATACCTTAGCCTGCATTGGCACGGCGTTTAATACGGCGTTAGCAGAAATGGGCTACCCCAGTCACCCGATTCAAGACTACCAAGGGTTCATCGGCGATGGCGTTTTCAAATGTGCCGAACGCGCACTACCCAAGACCGCCCGACAAGCCGACGTCATCGATGCTTTGGTGGCGCTAGAGCGCAGGATCTACGAGCACACCTGGCGACGTGAAATCGCCATTTATGACGGGATCCCTGAACTGCTGACAGGACTTCGAACCCAGGGCATCCCCACAGCCGTTCTGACCAACAAAGATCAAAATGCCGCGGACGATTGCCTGCTCGAATGCTTTCCGCAGCATGCCTTTGATTGCGTGATCGGTTATAGCGGCGCTTATCCACACAAACCGGACCCTGCCTGCGGAGAGGCTGTGATCAAAGCACTGGGCTTACGCCCGGATCAGCTGATGATGGTCGGCGATACGCCGGTCGATCTGGCCACCGCTCGGGCTTGCAGTCTTTTTGCGGTTGGTGTGTCATGGGGGTTTAGACGTCGTGAAACGCTCATCTCTGCCGGCCTTGATGTTCTCATCGAGCATCCGTTAGAACTCCTACAGTACGTTTAATGCGAGGTTAGTCGATCATGAACAATCAATATCACAACCTGGTACCGGAAAACTTGGATGCGTTCTGGATGCCGTTTTCAGCACAGCGCCAGTTCAAAGAAGATCCGCGGTTCATCGTGTCCGCCCAAGGCATGTATTACACCGACAGCCAAGGCCACGAAACCCTCGATGGCAGTGCTGGCCTTTGGTGCGTGAATGCAGGCCACCACAGAAAGCACATCAACGATGCCATCGCGCAGCAACTGGCAACGCTTGATTTTGCCCACAGCTTCAACTCCGGGCACCCGCTGGCATTTCATTATGCAAGCCGACTCATCAAACATGTGCCTGACCCGTTAAACCACGTGTTCTTTACCAATTCCGGCTCGGAATCGGTGGATACCGCCTTAAAGATTGCCTTGGCTTACCATCGGCGCAATGGCGAGGCCGGCCGTCAACGCTTAATTGGCCGTGAAAAGGGCTATCACGGGATGGGCTTTGGCGGTCTATCGGTCGGCGGCCTAGTCAAAAATCGAAACCCGTTTGGTCTGTTACTGCCCGGCACCGATCACATTCGTCAAACCCATGGCCTTGAAGCCAATCGTTTTGCCCGAGGGCTACCGCCAGAAGGGAAAGAACTCGCATTAGACTTGCAGCGCTTGGTCGAATTGCATGGCGCAGATTCCATTGCCGCGGTGATTGTTGAACCGATCGGTGGCGCCGGCGGCGTTCATCTGCCACCGGTTGGTTATCTGCAACTGCTCCGTAACCTGTGTGATGAGCACGGTATTTTACTGATTTTTGATGAAGTCATTACCGGCTGTGGCCGCACCGGCGCCTGCACCGCCGCGGAACGCTTTGGGGTCGTCCCGGATATCATGACGACGGCCAAAGGCATCACCAATGCCACGATTCCCATAAGCGCTGTAATAGTGCCTGACAGCATGTACGAACCAATTAAAGACGCTAGTGGTGATATTGGTGTCTTTGGTCATGGCTATACCTATTCAGGGCATCCAGTTGCTTGCGCTGCGGGCATGGCAACGCTGGACATCTACGAGCAAGAGGGGTTGTTTGAACGTCCCAAGGCCCTTCAAGACACTTGGCAAGATGCCGCACTTAGTCTCTCGGATTTCCCGAATGTCATCGACGTTCGATGCTTTGCCTTACTCGGCGCGATCGAACTGGCGCCACGAGAAGGCGCACCCATGCAGCGCGGCGCGGCGGTAGCAAAGCGTTGCTACGAAAAAGGCGCCTGGGTCCGACCCATTGGCGATTCTTTAGTCTTATCGCCACCGCTCATTATCTCGGAAGCGGAAATCAAACGCATTTTTGAAATTATCGGAGAAGCCATCTGCGAGGTTGGCTAAGACCTTTGCATCAACCCTAAATCTTAAGGACACTATTATGAATCTTACCGGCAAAAATATCGTCATCACCGGTGCTGCCAGCGGTATCGGTCGGGCCATGACCCGGCGCTTCAAGGCTGAAGGCGCGGCGAATATTGTGATAACGGACGTCAATGCCGAAGGTCTAGCCTTGGTTGCCGAGGAAACCGGTGCAATCCCCCGAACCGCCAACCTTGGAGAAGAACAACCGGTCCTTGATTTCATTCAATTTGCCGAAGCTGAACTCGGCCAAATTGACTTACTTTGTAACAATGCTGGGATTTCTGTCGCGGGCGGACCTGAAGTTGAGACGAGCGACTGGCAAGCCATTTGGAACATCAATGTGATGGCCCACGTTTGGGCGACCCGTGCCGCATTACCGGCAATGCTCGCTCGGGGAGAAGGCTATTTATTACATACCGCATCGGCCGCTGGCCTGCTCAGTCAAATTGGCTCCGCACCCTATGCTGTCACCAAACATGCGGCCGTCGCGTATGCTGAGTGGCTTGCAATCACTTATGGCGATCAAGGATTGAAGGTCTCAGCGCTCTGCCCACAAGCTGTGCGAACCGCAATGACCGCCGGTCACGAAGATGGGGTTGCCTCTGTAGATGGCATGATGGAACCGGAAACCCTCTGTGATGCCGTGGTTGAAACCTTAGCCGCAGAGTCCTTTTTAGTCCTTCCTCATCCGGAAGTCGCAACCTACATCCGGCGCAAAACGGATGACTACGATCGCTGGCTCACGGGTATGCGACGGCTTCAAAGTCATTACGGCCAGCCAAGCTGGCCCTAACGGCGCTTCAGGTCTTAAAAAATCGTCAAAAAGAGACCCGCCATCCCAGGGTTGCTTGACCCCGTTGCCCTTGCCTTGAACCGTTGCCGGCACGTGACCTCCAGTGCGCGGGCATGGCCGCTGGCTCGCCGTTGCTATACAGCGGAGTTTGGTTTGTCTATAATTGCGCCAGCGCCGATTTGAAATCAGCTTGCGGGCGCTTAAAAAATACCGCTAAACCGTAAAACCTGCTTTAGCGACATGCTGTGTGGGTTTTTTTTGCGAGTGCACTATGCCAATCAAGATACCTGATGCGTTGCCCGCATCCGCCATCCTCCTGCAGGAAAACATTGCCTGCATCGAATCAACCCAAGCCGAAATTCAAGACATTCGCGCCCTGCGAATATTAATCCTCAATCTCATGCCGCTCAAGATTGAAACCGAAATCCATCTGCTGCGCATGCTCTCGAACTCGCCATTACAGGTCCAGATTGAACTGCTTCGAATAGACGACCGGGCCAGCAAGAACACGCCAACCGATCACATGGTGTCGTTTTACCAATCCTTCGAGGCGATTCAAGACAACAAGTACGACGGCATGATCATTACCGGTGCACCCCTCGGGCAGGTGGCGTTTGAAGACGTGATCTTTTGGCCAAAACTGCAGGAAATTCTCGATTGGACGGAGACAAACGTTACCTCAACCATGTTCCTGTGCTGGGCGGTACAAGCTGCGATGTTCCATTTTTATGGCGTCGACAAACAGTTATTGCCGGAAAAGTTAACCGGCGTCTACCCGCATGAAGTCATTCGGCCACAATCGCCGATTGCCCGTGGCTTTGACGATTACTTTGAGGCCCCTCATTCCCGATATGCAGAAGTACCACTCGCCGATATCGAGGCCCAATCTGAACTCCATATCATTGCCCAATCAGCACGGGCGGGGGCTTACTTGTTTGCCCACGAAACCGGCAAACACCTGTTTGTGACGGGACACTCGGAATACGAGCCCGATTCGCTCAAGAATGAGTACGTGCGAGATCACGCCGCAGGCTTGTCTCCCTCGATCCCAGAGCATTACTTCGTCAATGACGACCCCAGTCAGTCGGTCAAGGTCACCTGGAAAAGTCATGGCTCGCTCTTGTTTGCAAACTGGCTTAACTATTACGTTTACCAGTTATCACCCTTCGATATGTCCCAAATTGGCCATCAGCGATTGGTTCCACCCGTCGCGTTGGTATAAACCCATTGACTGCCAACGAACCCACTGCCCGACTCACGGCGGGCCCCGTCGGGTCCGGTTTATTACGGATGACCCTGCCGATGATTCTCGGCATCTCCTCCAGCCTCTTGGCTGGCCTGGCTGAAGCCTACTACCTCGGTTTATTGGGCTCAGAGCAACTGGCGGCATTAGGGTTTACCTTCCCCGTAACGGCAGCTCTGATGTCGATCACCCTTGGGGTTTCAATCGGCCTATCCTCTGTGCTGGCCAGAGAGGTCGGCGGTGGCCACAAGGAATTGATCCAGCGTACGACGACCGGCGGCCTTATCCTCGCAGCGGGCATTATGATCCTCGTCACCCTTCTGGGACTCGCAACCCTTGATGTCTTGTTTATCGGATTGGGCGCTGATGACAACACCCTACCGCTGGTCACAAGCTACATGCAACTTTGGTATTGCTCCTTAGTTTTTATGGCCGTTCCATCGGTGGGCGCCAATGCCTTAAGAGCGACCGGCGATGCGCGCATTTCAGGCACCCTCATGGTTTCTGGCAGCGTACTTCAAATTCTATTCGCCCCGATATTCATCTTTGGTTGGCTGGGCATGCCCGAACTCGGTATGACTGGCGCGGCACTTGGCAACCTCCTCGCGCGATTCATTATCTGCATTTTGACCTTCTACATCCTCACGGTGCCGTACCGCTTGATCAATTTTAGCGAACTCACCCTGACCTATCTGCTGCAGGCTTGGCGACGCATTCTGGTCGTCAGTATTCCTGCCACGGCAACCAACCTGATTGGTCCCATTTCCAGCGGTTTGATTATTTCGTTGCTGGCTAATTATAGCCAAGAGGCCGTCGCGGGCTTTGCGATCGCCAGTCGGATCGAAGCCCTCTTTGTTATCCCACTGTTCGCACTATCGGCCAGCATTGGGCCTTATGTGGGACAAAACTGGGGCGCAGGCGCGACCGAACGCGCAGACAAAGCAATGCGGTTGTCTTTCCAATGGTCCTTACTTTGGGGTCTGGTCGTTGCGTTGGTGTTGGCGTTTGCAGGGCCAGGATTAATCGCGCTCTTCGATTCTAACGCCGAGGTCACAAAAACCGCCGAACACTACTTGATGATTTTGCCCATTTCTTATGGCGCCTGGGGCATCATTATGATGACGTCGGCAATCTTTAACGCCCTTGGCTATCCACTGCGGTCAACGCTCATGTCCTTTATCAGAATGCTGGGGATCTATGTTCCTTTGGCACTGACCTTCGATCATTTTTTTGGCATGACCGGCATTTTTGTCGCGGCACTGGTTGCCAATGTTCTGGTTGCCGCCCTGGGCTACGTCTGGAACCGAAAAACCTTCAGACGCCATGCAGCGGGGGCAGCGTCTGAGGCGCCAAATTAAACTGTTTCATAACGTCATCGGCATAGGTGTTTAAACCGGTCAGGCGCCTTGGATCGCCGTGTACCAGCCTTAAGCAAGCCTCTGCCATATGCTCAATCGGCGTAACACGATCCGCGGGGGTATCTTCATTAATTAAATTGTGGTGCAGAACCCCAGGGGTCGCAACGAGGCCTGGCGAAATCACATTCACCGCAATCCCCTGATCAAATACTTCCGAGGCAAGGCCCGTGGAAAAGCGCTCAAGCGCCGCTTTACACATCCCATAAACCGTTCCGCCTCGGCCCCCAACATCAATGGCAGGGTGGCGTGCTGCATGAGAGCTCACGTTAAGAATCGCGCCCTGCCGGCGCTCAATCATCCCGGGCAGCACGCTCTGAGCTAACGCAAAAGGTGCCTCCACCTGAACCCGGAACATTAAGTCAAAATGTTTTTTTTGGAAGTTCCGGACCCGTTCGAAGTAGGTAACTGCCGCATTGTTCACCAAGATATCGATCGGACCGAACGTGCTTTCTGCCTGATCAATGAGGTGTTCGCGATGTTCTGCAAGGCCAATATCTGCGCGCACCGCTAATGCCTGCCCACCCAACCGCTCGATCGTCGCGACAACGTTCGAAATGCCTCCAGCTAAAACATGGTCTCCATCAGAGAGAGTTCTTGCGGAAACCACAACCTTCGCGCCCGCTTGGGCAAACCGATAGGCAATCGCTTCACCAATGCCGCGGCTGGCCCCTGTAATCACGGCAACACGGCCGGCGAGACAGCCCGCCTCATTGGCACCCACTAAGGAAAGCGACATCGCAGGACCTCCTGATCTGATGGCAAGGACTGAAACCGTCCTTTTAAGCATCCTAGTCCGGGTCAAAATCGATTGCAATGCTGCCTGTTTACACCGGCAGCGGGCGAAAACAGTCCGCAACGGGCGCCCTTTCGCACCATTTGTCGCACCCATTGCGGCGGTAACACTTCAATTTCGAGCCTATGATCCCGGGTTTTTCATTGAGTCAAAAATGAATCCATTACTCTTTCGCGCCCGGGCAAGGCAAGTGTCACGCCGCAATGCAACCTTTGGCGGGCTGACGTCCGATCCAATCAGTACCGCCGCACGCGTCATGATTGCGAGTGCGTTAACGTTGGTGCTCACCGGGCTTCTCGGCTTCGTGCCGCTGCCCGACCGCGTCCTCTTAAGCGGTTATCTGTACGAGCCCAAAACCCTGGTTCAAACAGCCGCCACCAGCGGTCAAATACAAGCGATTGCCGTTCAAGTGGGCGACATCGTTGAGCCCGGCAAGGTCATCGCCTACATCACCCCATTGCCACCGTCACCCCAAGCGGATTCAGCGCTAGATCTCAGTTTTGAGGCCCGGGCGCGCCAACGGGAATATCAAATCAATCAACAACAGCAGACCCTGTTGGTCGGAAAGATCCGCGGCGAAATCAGTCTACTCACCCAACAACAGCATTGGCGGCAAACCTTGATCAATCTGGAGACGGAACATTTAAAACAGCAGCAGAAAGCGCTTAGAGCCGCGCGCGATCTGTTTCAAAGCCGGTTTATCTCAGCCATCGAGTGGCAACGAATGCAGGCACCACTCAGAACTTTAGCGACGCGAGTTGTTCATCTTCGATCAGAACGAGCAGACCTCGCGTTTAAGCTTGCGTCTGCGCGCGCCAACCTCAAGTCGGCAAAACTCGATGGTCAGCGTGCTGAAGTTCAGGCCCAACGTCAACGCCATAACCGCAGCCGTCAGGAAAAACAGTGGCGCAACGCACTCAGGCGAACCATCGCCGCCACCAGCCCCGGGCGAGTTGTTAGACGAGCTGCGGAACCTGGCGATTTTGTCACCCACAAGACGCCCATCATTGAACTTGCAACGACAAAGCCTTACTACCTGGCAAAGCTTCGAGTCCCCAAGGCCATTCAAACCGCCCTCAGTGTGGGCGATCCATTAGACCTAAAATTGCTCACCCATTTAACCCCGATGGATGGCAGTATTTCGGGCACAATACGCGATCTATCCCCAATCTCAGTGAGCGACCCGCCCCGCTCCACACAGAGCCCAACCGATTTAATCGCAACCGTTTCCTTACCCAAGCCCATCATCACCTCAACCGGCCAGCGCCTTCACTTTACCGCCGGCACCCAAGCCCAAACCTGGCTCATTGTTTCGGAAAAAACACTCATTGAACGCTTTGCGGCAATGATCGCGCCAGAGTTAGGAGCGCACCTTGGCCCTCGGTAATGCCATTCTGCAACACCGTCAAACTGCCTGCGGCTTGGCGGCCTTGATCATGATCGATCACCACTTTGGCGGCCAAACCAACGCCTGCCAGTTCGAGGCCGTGCATGGCCCCTCAGACCAGCAGTGGTCAGCGGCTGACATGATCTTGAACGCAACCCACCTGGGACTCAGTGGTCAGGCCATTGAACTAGAACCCGCAGAACTGGCAGCACTAACCCTTCCCTGCGTTCTGCACTGGCAGCTGAATCACTTCGTGGTCCTCAGAGCCATTCGCTGGGGCCGCTATATCATTGATGATCCGGCCATGGGTCGCCTGTCTGTGGACAGGCAGGCTCTAAAGGATCACTTCACCGGCATCGCTTTAACCTTCCAGCCTGAGATCGAGGCCCGATTGGGCGCTATGCCAGGCCAATCATCACTACGAGGTTCCCCGGTTTTAAAGCTACAGAGCGATCAACTGGTGGCACTGATTTTCTTCCTAATGGTTGGCGCGCTACAGGCCAGCATCCCGCTCATTATCAAGTTCATTCTGGACGATATTGTCATGAGCCACGATATTGCCCTCTTACAATCGACCACAATGGGGTTTCTTCTGATTTTGATTGCGGCACCACTTATGACCCACTTGCAGGCGCGTTTAATGCTGGGCTGCAGTCAGAACCTCGAGCAAAATGCCCTGCGCCGGCTACTCAAAAACCTCACGGCCGCGCCATCCGGGACACTCGGTCCCCTCGCCGCCCAGACCTGTTTTAAACGGGTTAAGCACCTTCATCACTTCGGTCAATTCTATGGCGCGGAGGGGGTCCAAATATTGGGCGATCTGTTGCTGGCGATTGCGCTTGTGAGCACGTTATTTTTAATCAATCCAGAGACGGCGCTCCTCATGATACTCACCAGTGCAGTGCTCATCAGTCTCAGCCTTTGGTTTACGCCACAGATTGCCTCTGCAGAAAAACTCGCGGGCCTCTCAGAACAGACGCGCCTGGAACATCTCATGGAATTACTCAATCATGGCGAAGAAATTCGGCGTTACGGCGCAGAACAACCCTTCCTTCACAGAATAAACCAAGGCCTACATCAATCCCATCACCAGCAATCGCTCGGCACTCATCGCAAGGCGTCAATGGCCTTGGCGCACCAACTCACAACGGGGGTCTCTTTGAGCATCGTACTCTACTGGATAGCTTTCCAGACCATGGCTGGGCACATGACCCTCGGCGGGCTCTACCTCATATTGGCCTATCGGGGACTTCTAACCCAACACGTTTTATCCATCTGCCAGCAGTTTACGGGTGCGGCTTCAGCCCAAGATATCCGGCGGGACCTCCGCGACCTCATTGCCGCCGCCGATATCACTGCCAGCGCCGGATTGAAGGTCATTGATCCACCCTTGCCGATGGTCAATCTGACGGTAAAGCTTGCAAACCCAACCCAATCAACCCAAATCGGGGCGTTACGATATGAGCGGCTAGCCTCCTCGTCGTCCTTCTCCGCTGCCAGTCACGCAATCCTTACCCCTGGGTCTAAACCCGATTCAAAGGCGGAGACCGGCAGAGACCAAGGCGCAATCTACCGACCGTTACCGATTGCAACCGCTTTTGCAACCGACGCCATTTTTAACACGACGATCCTGGCCAACATCACCATGATGGCGGCCGTGCCAGACCGCGCCCGGGTCGAGCATTTAATCCGGAAAATGGCGTTGCTCGACGCAATTAACCAACATCCCTTCGGATTGGACACGGTGATTGGGCCCGATCAGCACCGCTTTGATCGATCCGAGACAGCCCGCTTGATCCTCACTCGCGCTTTGTATCAGGCGCCTGGCACTTTGGTCCTTGAACTGCCGAGCGTCATTGTGGCCTGCGAGGTCATGCAAGACACCTTACGCCAGCTGTTAGGGACGGGCCTCACCATCGAGTTAAGGTCTCACGATTTTATCCCGCCTATTGCTGGCTTAAGGCTTGTCTGGCAAACCCGGCACGGCTGGCTGCTGCAGCCTTAAGAGAATTGACCCGGCACCAGAAGGTGATTTTGGGGCAACCATTCGCCCTATTCGCCGTCGCGCTTCTGAGTGAGCGGAAACACCAACACCATCCATAAACTTGCCATGGCCAAGGCAATCCACAAATAATAGTGACTCATCACGACCCCGCCTTTTTGTAGCGTGGCAATAATTAAGGATGATCCACCCTTGCTCGTTCGATAACCAAAGACATCGATGAACTCTTTCGCCCTAAATCGCTCTTGAAAGCCGAGTGGCAAATAAACGAGCTCCTTGGCACCGCGAAACACAGAGTAATCAAACACTTTAAACAGAAAAAAAGCGGCCCCCACAGACCATAAACTGGGTTCAAAGATCGCCCAGGCAATCAACGTAAAATGCGCAATCGGCAGCAACAAATGCACCCACCGTAGCGCAACCGCCGTCAGCAAGATCGGCGTTAGAATAAACTGCGCCGCCACAGCAACGGCATTGAGATAAGACCAAAACTGGCCTTGAAAAGCCGTTTCGGCATCGACATCACCGTTAAACGTGGCAGACAAAAGACCTTGGAATTTGAAGTCCAACACGGCCGCGATAATCTGAGAGGATACAACAATTGCCAATAAGGCCAGCAATCGGGGATTACTTTTTACGAAATGCCAACCAACCCCTTCGCTGAAGGTTTCAGCGGCGGGCCCTTCGTGCACATCAGTGGGCTCTCCAAACCATCGATAGGCCGTATTAGACACCAGCGCTGCGGGGATCAAGGCCATCGCGGCCAGCAAGACCAGGTTTTCAGTCCCAAGGGGAATCGCTAACTTGGCCACCAGCACCCCACCCACGACGCTACCGAGCCCGGCGAGTCCCGTGATTGGCCCATTAAACCGTTTTGCCGTGTCTTGATCGAGGCGCGAATTGATATAGCTCCAATATTGTTCAATCAAAAGCACCACATAGAATTCTTTCAACAAAAACAGGACCGCGGTCACCCAGCGCTGCTCGAGTTGTAGCGCCCAATAACACAGCAGCATTAAAACGGCCGCCGCAATGGTTGTAATCCTTAACGTGCGACGGGGTCCAAACCGCGTTAAAAGCGCACCATAACCCCAGACACCCGCAAACATGACAACTGGCATCAACGCCATAACCACCGGCAGATTTTCAGCACCATAGGCCGCTTTAAATAAGACCGTCGCCGACGATCGAATTAACTCGTAGCCGGTAAGCGTAAAGAAAGCCGCGCTGGCCATTAAACCAACGAGCACCAAATTGGATTTCATGCGGGCAGTTCCAATATTCGATTGAGTGAAACTCTTTTTATGAGCGGTCTAAAAATCAGGTTCATTGTGGCTGTTGCACCGTTTCAGCAACGACAGACAGACCCATGATGCCTTATACTCTTCGGTCTGAACACTAGCCAACCGATAAATGCGATGAACCCACCCAACACAAAACCCAATAACCCTTGTTTCTCCTCTGGACCGACGGCAAAACGCCCGGGCTGGGACCTCTGTAACTTGGCAACCGACGCGCTGGGTCGCTCGCATCGAGCAAGTGTTCCAAAATCACGAATCAAGGCGGTCATTGATCAAAGCAAAGCCCTTTTAGACATGCCTGATGATTATCTCTTAGGGATTGTTCCCGGCTCAGATACCGGCGCCTTCGAGATGGCGATGTGGACGATGCTGGGTGCCAAAGGCGTCGATGTCCTCTCTTGGGAAAGTTTTGGATCTGGTTGGAAAACGGATATTCAAAAACAGCTTAAATTAACCGATGTTCGTATTTTTGATGCGCCCTACGGGCACTTACCCGATCTGGCCGCGGTCTCGACGCTCAATCGAGACGTCGTTTTCACTTGGAATGGCACGACGTCCGGTGCCCGCATACCGGATGGCGATTGGATTTCCGATGATCGCGAGGGCTTAACCTTTTGCGATGCAACCTCTGCGACCTTTGCCATGGCATTGCCTTGGCAAAAGCTCGACGTGGTGACTTGGTCCTGGCAGAAAGTCATGGGGGGGGAAGCTGCCCATGGCATGATTGCCTTATCACCCAGAGCGGTCGAGCGACTCGAGTCTTATGATCCCCCTTGGCCGCTACCAAAACTCTTTCGACTAACCAAAGGCGGCGCCTTGATCCGAGATTTATTCGAAGGCGCGACGATTAACACGCCTTCCATGCTGGCCGTTGAAGACCAGCTCGACGCCTTGTCCTGGGCGACTCGAATTGGTGGGCTACCGGCACTCATTGCCCGCAGTCAAGCGAACCTAGAGGTCATTAGAGCCTGGATCGATCAAAGCAGCTGGGCGGCATTGTTAACCCCGGATGTCAGCCAGCAATCGAGCACGTCAATTTGTCTCAAAATTATTGACCCGGTTTTTGGTGCGCTCCCAGATTCAGCCCAGCGGACCTTTATCAAATCCATGACAGCTCTGCTTGAACAACAAAACGTCGCGTTCGATATTGCGGCCTACCGTGATGCCCCGCCTGGACTCCGTTTGTGGGGCGGCGCAACCGTTGAGTCAACTGATTTACAACAGCTGACGCCATGGCTTGACTGGGCCTTTTCAGAAACCCTTATGACCGTTTCATAGTGCGGAAACTCGTAACCCTCGCCTTGTCACTGGCTCTTTTGATCGGCCTCGGACCCAGTGCTAGATCAGCCGATCCGGGACTGCAGCGCGTTCACTTCTTGATCCCAGCAGGTCCAGGCGGCGGTTGGGATGGTACCGCTCGAGGTGTCGGCCTTGCGCTGAGCCAAACGCAATCGGTCTCGAGCACCTGAGGAAACCCCGCCGCCGGCGGTGGTGGCGGCCGCGCCATTGCGAAACTGATTGAAACCGCTGAACGACAGCACAATACACTGCTCATCAGCTCAACCCCCATCATCGTGCGGGCGCTACAGGGTGTCTTTCCACAATCCTTTCGAGATCTTGTGCCCATTGCTGCAATGATCGCCGACTACAGCTGTTTCGCCGTTCGTGCCGATTCCAACATCCAGGATTTTTCTGACCTAGCCCAGCGCTATAAAGCCGACCCTAAATCCATTGTCGTCGCAGGTGGATCGGTTCGAGGCAATACCGACCATTTCGTCCTGGCAAAGGCGCTGCAACTTACTGGCGCAGACCCAAAGCAACTGGTCTATCTAGCCTATGATGGCGGTGGCAAGGCGGCAGCGGGCTTACTCTCAGGAGAAACCCAAGTCCTGTCCACGGGTCTCAGCGAAGCCTTACAAATGCATCAAGCGGGATTACTCAGAATCATTGCGGTCACAGCACCCCGCCCGCTGTCTCAGCTATCAGACCTGCCCTTGTTAAAATCTCAGGGCGTTGATTTGGTTTTTGCCAACTGGCGCGGCTTTTTCGCAGCGAAAGGGCTTCCCGATGCCCAATATGAGCGGATGCGATATACCCTCCGGACTGTTTCAGAATCATCGGTTTTTAATGACATTCGACTTCGAAATGGCTGGGCAGAAAACCATATTGAAGGGGATGCATTTTATTCGTTTTTGGAACGTCAGGAGGACCAGATACGATCCCTGATGCAAAGCATCGGTTACTTACGATAAATGCGCAGCCGGTGCCGCACGTGACTCGAGTTAACTACCCCGCGCTCGGCCTTCTTTTATTTTTTGCAGGTTATCTAACCCTTGCCACACAGATTCCAAATGACCCTTGGTCACTGCCCGGAGATTTCAGTGCCAGTGCTTTTCCGTACCTTTGCGGTGGCTTGGGATTCATCGCGGCAAGCCTAATGCTTTTTAATCAAGGCATTCGGCCGGCAGCGCTGGATCCGCAGAAACCCTTTGAGCTGCCCAAGTTCAACGATCCCATTCTTACCATGCTCGTGATCCTTGTCATCTATATCACCCTCATTGATGTCCTTGGCTTTGTCTTAGCAAGCATCCTCTTCTTGATCATTGGCGCCCGAAAGACCGGCCCCATTGCCTGGCAACTATTACTGCCTTTCGCTGTAGGCGTTCCCCTACTGCTTTGGGGATTGCTGGACCTGATGAACATCTACCTTAGTCCCGGACGACTCCTGATGGCCTGGTCGAACACACCATGATGGATGGATTACTGCTTGGATTATCGACCGCGCTCAGTCTTTCCAATCTCTTATTTGTCGCAGCCGGCTGCCTCATTGGAATGCTAATCGGCATGCTGCCAGGACTCGGGCCAATTTCGGCGATCGCACTCATGATTCCGATCAGCTATAACTTAGAACCGGCCAGCGGCATGATCATGCTTGCTGGCGTCTACTATGGCGCCATATTCGGCGGCTCGACCAGTGCAATCTTAATCAATGCCCCGGGCGTTGCCGGCACGGTCGCAACCGCGTTTGATGGTTACCCCATGGCGCGCAATGGTGATGCCGGAAAAGCGCTTGCGGTCGCTGCCTATGCTTCGTTTTTTGGTGGGACCATCGCCGTCATCTTACTCATGATCTTAGCGCCAACGCTGGCCAATTTTTCGCTCGCCTTCCAGTCGCCCGAATACACACTCATGATGCTCTTAGGCCTGAGCTTGGTCGCTTCTTTTTCGGAGCCCGGCCAGTACCTGAAAGCCATCATCATGGCCGCGATTGGATTGTGTTTATCAACCGTGGGCACGGACCTTGCGTCCGGTATCCCAAGGTTTACGTTTGGGCGGATGGACCTGATCGACGGCATTAGCTTTCTCATGCTTGCGATGGCAACCTTTGCCTTGACTGAAGCGCTGATGATGCTCAAGACCCAACGACCGGCGCAAACTGTGCTCCCGGTGATCTCCAGTCAAGCTCTGAAATTGGATTCCGACGAAATAAGGCGCATCGCACCGGTGATTTCTCGTAGCTCAGTCTTAGGGTTTTTAATCGGTGTGTTACCGGGGGCCGGCGCAACCATCGCTTCATTCATCGCCTATGGCGTTGAAAAAATCATCTCAAAGACCCCGACGCCACCCTTCGGTCAAGGCAATTTGAAGGGCCTTGCGGCACCAGAATCAGCTAATAATGCGGCCTGTACGGGATCCTTTGTGCCCTTGTTAACGCTGGGTATCCCGGGATCTGGTACCACCGCCATCTTATTAGGGGCCCTGCTTGCCTACGGTATCCAACCCGGACCCAGACTCTACCTGGACGAACCGACCGTCTTTTGGTCAATCGTCGTATCAATGTACATTGGTAACCTGATTCTTTTGTTCTTGAATCTACCGATGATTCCGATCTTTGCGAAACTGTTGAATATCCCCCGCGCCATTTTAGCGCCCTTGATCATCTTCTTTTCTCTAACCGGGGTGTATTTGGTTTCCTTCAACCTCTTCGATCTGTACTTGATGATTGCATTCGCTCTGATTGCGGTTTGGCTTAGAGGACACGCCTTCCCCATGGCGCCCCTCTTACTGGGCTTCATTCTCGGCGGGCAGCTCGAGGACAATCTCCGTAGAAGTCTCATTATCAGCGACGGTAACCTCAGTTATCTGCTCGATCGACCCATCAGTCTGGTCCTAACCGGACTCATCGCCCTGGCACTCATCGCACCACTTG